>CAYMCB010000016.1:0-11892 GCA_964388895.1 uncultured Candidatus Saccharibacteria bacterium | reverse complement strand
ATTGGGGAAACCGGCATTCTTGAGCTTTTAGTCGGAGGCAAAAAACATAAAGTTTTAATTCACGATGTAGCTTATCATCCTTTAAGTCGCGATCTTTTACACATTGATTTTTATGAAGTGCGGATGGATGAAAAAATAAGAGCGAAAGTGCCATTAGTTTTCGTTGGAGAATCGCCGGCTGTTAAAAATGAAAAAGGAACTTTAGTAAAATCTTTGCAGGAAGTTGAAGTTGAGGCTTTGCCTCAAGATTTACCGAAAGAAATTGAGATAGATATTTCTATTTTGGCTACCTTTGATGATAAGATACATATTAGTGATTTAAAAATAAAGAAAGAAGTAAAAATTTTAATGGATGCTCAGGATATAGTAGCTTCTGTTATTCCGCCACGCTCAGAAGAAGAACTTAAGGAATTAGAAAGTGCTCCAGTTGCAGAAGTCGGCGAAGTAAAGGTTGTTGGTCAGGAAGAGAAGTCTATTGAATCTGGGCCAGAAGAAAAATCAGAGGGAAAAACAGAATAGTTTCAAATATTTTTCGCTTTCTGGATATTTTATTTATTTTAATGAAGGTTTTTTCCGCTAAAAAAAAATTTTTTGATTGCCAGAAAAGTTTTAAGAAAAAAGCCATAGTTTCTTCTTTTTTATGGCTTTTTATTTTGTTGATTTTTTTAACTTTTGTTTCCAACCAAAAAATTTTGGCGGCTTCTGTTGAGGAGACAAAGAATGGTCTTCGTCAGCAGATAGATAATTATCAGCGGGAGATAAATAGTTACCGGGCAATAATTACAGATTTGCAACAGCAGCAAAAAACTTTAGGAAGAGAAATTAATTTATTAGACGCTAAAATAAAAGCAGCCGAGCTTGAAGTTTTGAAACTTAATTTAGCTATAAAGCAGACCCAGGACGAAATCGCTGAAAAAGATTCTGCTTTACAAGAGGCAGAGAAAAAGATTAATCGTGAAAGAAAAATACTAGGAGAGTACGTTCGGTTAATTAATGATTATGACGAAAGAGATTTTTTGGATATTCTTTTGGGGAAAGATAATCTTTCGGATATTTTTGATGAGATAAGCTCTTTTGAAAATATTCAGAAAAAAACTCAAGATAGTATAAATGAAATAAAACAACTGAAAATTGATTTAGCAGAGGACAAGGCTTTTTTAGAAGATCGGCGCGAGGAATTGAATCAACTTAAAGTTATTCAAGAAATTCAAAAAAAGATTATTCTTTCTCAGCAAGAGGAAAAAAAGAATTTATTAGCGCAAACTAAAGGGCAGGAAAAAAACTATCAGAATCTTTTGGTGAAAATTAAGGCTGATGCAGCTTCAGTTAGAAAACAGCTTTATCTTTTAGAGGGAGTGGGTTTATCTATGTCTCTTGAACAAGCCTATCGACAGGCGCAAAAAGTTTTTGAGGCAACGGGTGTGCGCCCAGCATTTCTTTTGGCTGTTTTAAAAAATGAATCCAGCTGGGGTGAGAAAGTAGGCACTGGAATTTGGAGAAAAGATATGAATAAACGAGAACAGGAATCTTTTCTAAAAATTTGTGATAAATTAGGCTATGATCCTGATAAAATGCCTGTGTCTCGTAAACCTTCCTATGGTTGGGGAGGAGCAATGGGCCCGGCACAATTTTTACCATCGGTTTGGCTTTCTTACGAATCTCAGATAGCGCGTTTAACGGGTCATAATCCGCCAGATCCTTGGAGCATTGAAGATTCTTTTATGGCTGCTGGCATAAAATTATCACAGGCTGGAGCGAATCAAAGGACTTATCAAAGCGAATGGAAAGCGGCGCAAGTATATTTTGCTGGCAGTCGCTGGAATAATCCCAATTATTATTTTTATGGAGACCAAGTAATGGAAACAGCTGCTTGGCTCCAGAGCCAGATTGATATTATTAGTAGTTAGAGAAATCGAATAGGGGAAAACTAAAATCGCCCCATTGTTATGAGGCGATTTTAATTTTATTTATTTGTTTTCTTCAAAAGTTTTTATAATTTTCTCTAATTTGCCTTCCATAATATTTTCTAAATCGTGCCAGCTTTTGCCAAGACGATGATCTGTTAAGCGATTTTGCGGAAAATTATAAGTTCTGATTTTTTCGGCTCTTTCGGCTGACCCAATTTGTTGGCGGCGTTGGTCGCTAATTTGTGAAGATTGTTGACGATTTTGAATTTCAAAAAGTTTTGCTCTAAGCATTTCAAGAGCTTTTTCTCTATTTTGTAACTGAGAACGTTCACTTTGACAAGTAACTGTTATCCCTGAGGGCAGGTGAGTTAATCTTACAGCTGTTTCGAGCTTGTTAACATTTTGTCCCCCTGGGCCAGAAGAGCGAGTAAATTCAACTTTTAAATCAGCAGGATTAATCTTGATATCTAATGGCGAGACTTTAGGGAGAATAGCCACTGTAGCTGTTGAGGTATGAACACGACCGCTTTTTTCTGTTTTAGGCACCCTTTGGACGCGATGGACGCCGCTTTCATTTTGTAACATCTTTTGGCAATTTAATCCGGTAATTTCGGCAATGATTTCTTTAAAACCACCCAGTGTTGTAGGATTAGAGTCTAGAATAACAATTTTCCATTTTTGTTCTTGAGCAAATTTGGAATACATACGGAAAAGATCAGCTGCAAAAATAGCTGCTTCTTCGCCGCCAGTACCGGCACGTATTTCCATGATAACGCTATTTCCGTTTTGCTTTTCCATCTCCCTTATTTATTTTATTTTTCTTCTTCGGTTTTTTTGGTTTTGCTATTTTTCTTTTTAAGAGATAAAGCTTCTTTTTTCATCTGAAGCCGACGGAAACGCTCAACTCGACCGGCCGTATCTATTAATTTTTCTTTGCCGGTATAGAAAGGATGGCAGGATGAACAGATTTCAACCTGAATCTCTTCTTTAGTTGAACCGATTGTAAAGCTTTGGCCACAAGCACAGACAGCTTTAGCTTTAGGAAAATATTTAGGATGGATATCTTTTTTCATAAATAAAAATAAAATTTTTTAAATTAGTTTTTAAAATTTAATATATTAATTCGAGCTTCTTAAAAATTAAAATTGCTTTGTTATTCTATCATAAAATATTAAATTTGCAAGTTTCCTTTTGAAAATAAATTAGAGGGGTTGCTTTTTTATTTTTTTTAAGATATACTGATATCAACTAAAAATAAAATATGGAAAAAGAGTCAACAACCCAAGAAAAGGCTTTTTTAAAATTGCCTTCAATACAAGAACTATTTGATGCTAGCGTCCATTTAGGGCATAAAACTTCACGTTGGCATCCCAAAATGAAACCTTATATTTTTGGCGCAAAACACGGCGTTCATTTCTTTAATTTAGAAAAAACTTTAAAACAACTAGAAGATGCTTTAATTTTTTTGCGGAATGTTCTTAGCCGAGGCGGTCTTATTCTTTTTGTCGGGACAAAGCCAGCTGCCAAAAATATTGTTAAAGAAATAGCCCAAGCGCTTAATATGCCTTATGTTTTTGAAAGATGGTTGGGTGGGACTTTAACTAATTTTAAAACAATCAATAAACGTTTAAAATATCTTTTAGAATTAGAGAAGCAACAAGCTGAAGGAGCTTGGGATAACTTTACTAAAAAAGAACGTTTGATGCAAGAAAGAAAAATGCAGAAATTGCAAAAACAGTTAGTCGGTTTAAGAAATCTTTCAAAGATTCCAGAAGCGATTTTTATAGCAGATATAAAGAAAGATGAATTATCTTTGAAAGAGGCTAAATTAGTTAAATCAAAAGTTGTAGCTATTTGTGATAGCAATGTTGACCCTTCGGATGTCGATTATCCGATTTGTGGTAATGACGATGCAACCACTTCAATTAGAATTATTTTAGAAACATTAAAAAATAATTTAGCAGACGTGAAAGTTTCTTTGCCTATTGAAGAAGATAAAAAATTATAAGGCGGATAGAGCAGGCAAAGATTATTTTAGTTAAAATATAGCAATATAAATATAGAGGAGATTTCAGATTTTAATGGCAATATTTTGTGTTTAATTAAAAATCAAGATTAATTATTAATTCGATTATTCGATTAAAAAAATGATTTCAGCGGAAAAAGTAAAAGAACTTAGAATTAAAACAGGAGCTTCTATGATGGAGTGTAAAAAAGCCTTAGAAGAAGCTGGAGGCGACCAAATTAGAGCCGAAGAAATTTTAAAAGATCAAGGGGCAATTATGGCTCAAAAGAAAGCTGAAAGAGAAATTAAATCAGGCTTGATTGATGCTTATATTCATGCCAATCAAAAGATAGGCGTTTTGTTGGAACTGGGATGCGAAACTGATTTTGTTGCTCGTAACGAGATTTTTAAAGAGCTAGCGCATGATATTTGCCTCCATATCTCAGCGACTAATCCTCAGAGCATTGAAGAACTTTTAGCTCAGCCTTTTATAAAAAATCCAGAACAAACAGTTCGGGATTTAATCAATAGCGCCATTAGTAAAATTGGCGAAAATATCAAAATTGGCAAATTTATAAGATTTGCCATTTAGTTTTTATGTCTCTGCTTTTATTATTAGGTATTATTTTTACCGTTTTAGGGTTTGGGGGGATAGTTGTATTTTTTAGTAAGAAAATTCCTATTTTGCTTAAGCTTTCAGCAATTGTGCCTCCAAATATTGAAAAAGAAGGGCTAGCTGAAAGCCTAAAATCTAAAATTAAGGGTTTTAAATATTCTCTTTCTCTACCAGAAGTATTAGCTTGGGCTGAAAAAAATCTCAGGAAATTAAGAATTTTTATTTTAAAAATAGATAATATAGCATTTAATTTGATAAAATACGCTAGAGACAAAGCTGATGTTTGGACGATTCGTTCTCGCGCTTGGGGCGAACATCATAAATTGAAAGAAAAAGAAAAAACTCAACTTTTAGAAAATCTTGATAAATTAGAAGTTTCGGAAACTTTACAGAAAATCAGCGAAGAAGCGGCTAAAGAGGAAGATATAGCGCTAAAAAATAAAATCGAAAATTTAACTAATATTCATAACGGGAAAGAGGCAGAAATTTTAGAATCAAAAGGGGAGAACGAAGAGAAAGATTCTTTTATTGGGGAGAAGGGAAATTTAGATTTTCCAAAGAAATTAGAAGAGCTTAACGTAGACGAAGAAGAAAGAAAATATATAGATTTGATTGCGCAAAATCCAAAAAATAGCGAGGCATATCGAGCCTTAGCCTCTATTTATTTATCGAAAGATAATTTTAGCGACGCCCGCGCTTGTTTGCGGCAAGTTTTAAAAATTAATCCAGATGATATAACCGCTAAACAGAAGTTAGAAGAAATAAAAGGATTGCGAAGCAAAAAAGAGAAAAGAAGCGAATAAAATTTTAATTACGAGTAAGACTTTTAAGACATTTCTGAGATTGATTTGATTTTTTAAATTTTTTGCCTGCGGATTTTTTAAGCCGAGGTAGCTCAATGGCAGAGCAACGGTTTTGTAAACCGTAGGTTGGAGGTTCGATCCCTCTCCTCGGCTCATCTTTAAACAATTAGACAGATAATTTTTTGATTTTTTAATTGTTAAATTTTTGGCTTTATTAAGCTTTTTTTATTTTGACAATTTAGTTTAGAATGATAAAATTTAGATATCAGTTACTAGTTGTTTGAAATTTAAGGAATTTTTAAATTAACCATTAAGTATTTTATCCTAATTTTTTAGATGGAAAATCCAGGGGTGGCAGAGCGGCTGATGCGGCGGTCTGTAAAACCGTTTTAGGTAGGTTCGACTCCTACCCCCTGGACACTTTAATCTTCTCTAACTATAAATTAAAATTTTAAAATATCGTTTTTTCAAAAAAATTTTATAAGTTTTGCTGTTAGCATTTTCTTTTATAGAGACCAATGATGCCTAAAAAATGTTAATTTAGCTGATTAATTTAATAGTGAAGCATATCTTTAGTTAGGGGTTATAGTAGCAAAATATTGTTTTATCAGAAAGATTCAAGTTAGAGATAAAACAGCTAATGGCGGAAAGAGATTTTTAATTTTTTATTAAGCTAGAATTTTTAAATAAGAGCAACGGGTAAATTTTATTTTAACTAGAAAGAGAAATTAAAAAACCGCCTGAATTAGTCGAGGCGGTTTTTTTCGAATTATTTTTTATTTTCGAAAGACATCTTTAAATGCCTGAAACAAATTTTTATGTTCTTTTTTGTTTTGGATGAATTGATGCTCTTTAACTACCCGTTCGTAAATTTTTATGTAACCGTTTACCATTTTTTCTACGCTGAAAAAAGTTTCAGCTCTCTGGCGGCAGTCTTCACGTTTTATCTTTTCAATGTTTTTTATGGCTTTAATCATTTCTGGAACGCTGCTAACGATATAACCGGTTTTTTTATCTTTAGTAATTTCAGGCACTGAACCTTTGCTCCAACCGATAACTGGAGTGCCACAAGACATAGCTTCTATCATTACTAGGCCAAAAATTTCATCGTATTGGGTAGGGAAAAGGAGCGCTTTGGCGTTTTTTAGCCACTCTATTTTTGTTTCAAAATTAGCTTCGCCAACATAGCGAACCATTTTCCCGTCAATATGAGGTTCTATCATTTTATGCCAATAGCCTTCAGTAGGATAGCTGCGGCCCGCAATAATCAAAGGAACATTAGCTGCTTTGGCTGCTTCGATTGCCAAATGAACACCTTTTTCTTCGGTTATTCTGCCCAAATACAGAAAATAATCTTGCGGATTTGGGTTAAAACTGAATTTTTTTATATCAACACCATGATAAATATTGGCAATCCAATTAAGTTCTGGCATTTGTTTTCTTTGCGCTAGCGAAAAAGAAACAAAGCGGCGGGATTTAAAATTTTGTAAAATTATTTTTTGGTTGGGCGTTAACGGGCTATGAATTGATTGGATTGTTGGTTTATTTACCAAATCCGCGTAAAAAAGATTGGAAATATTAAAATGGGCGTGGATAATATCAGCTTCGTTAGCCAAACTATAGCACTTGGAAATTAGAAGATGGAGATAGTTTTTTTCTAAATCTTGATCAATTTTCATCTCTGAGGTATGAGTTGGCGTGACAGCAATAAGTTGACCTTTGGTTTCAGAGTCACCTGCAGCAAAAAGATTAACTTCATGGCCTTGCTCTGCAAGCCCATTAGTCAGCCAGGCAACATGAGAATAAATCGCTTGGTTTGAGGTTGGCGAAACTTTGTGAAAATTAGAAACAAGCTGAAAGATTTTCATAATTTATTTTTTATGTATTTTATTTTTTTATGCGTCTTTGATATTTATTATCTCATATTAAAGATTTTTAAGGCAAGCTTTAGTTATTTTTGATAGCTATGTTATAATCAAATTATGAAAAAAAATTGGCACGCAGAATCTTTAGCAAAAATAATAGCTGATTTGGATTGTCGTCTTGAAGGTTTAAGCGAAGAAGAGGCAAAAGAACGGTTGAAAAGATTTGGTTTTAATGTTTTGCCTCAAGGCAAGCCACATTCAAAAATGCGGCTATTTTTATCCCAGCTAAACAGCCCCCTAATATATATTCTTTTTGTTGCCGTGATAATTTCTTTATTTTTGGGACATTATTCAGACGCCGTTTTTATTTTAGTTGTTTTATTAATAAATACTGCAGTTGCTTTTTATCAAGAAAATAAGGCTAATGAATCATTGCGAGCCTTGAAGCAAATGATTAAAATCATAACCAGGGTTTTGCGTGGGGGGTACGAAAAAGAAATTGATAGCGAAGAAATAGTTAGCGGAGATATAGTAATTTTGAAAGCTGGCGATAAAGTGCCAGCAGACGGGCGAATAATTGAAGCAAAAGGTCTAAAAATAAACGAAGCCAGTTTAACTGGCGAGTGGCAGGCGATTGAGAAAGAGCCGATTGATTCTTTGCCGGAAAATACTTCTTTATCCGAAAGGAAAAACATGGTTTTTATGGGGACGATTGTAGAAGAAGGTTGGGCAAAGGTTTTAACAGTAGCTACAGGAGTTAAAACTCAATTTGGCGAGATAGTGTCGTTGCTTAAAGATACGGAAAAAAGGAAAACGCCGCTTCAGCGAAAAATTGTTGGTCTTTCTCGGTGGCTGGGCGCTTTTATCCTTTTCATTATCGCTCTTATTATAATAGAGAGTTGTTTTACAGAAAAAAATTTTATTGATGTTTTTGTAGCTGCTTTAGCTTTAGCTGTTTCGGCTATCCCAGAAGGTTTATTGCCGGCAATTACGGTGATTTTAGTTTTGGGCATGAGGCGTATTTTTAGGCAGAAAGGTTTGGTAAGGAAACTAGCCGCTACAGAAACTCTAGGAGGCGTAACGGTTATTTGTACTGACAAAACCGGAACCTTAACCGAAGGACAGATGCAGGTTAGTCATATTTTAACTGGAGCCAAAGAATTAATCGGTGATGAGTTTTTAGGCGTGGCAAAAGGTAAAGATAATAATAGTTTAGAATCCCACATTACGGCATTAAAAATTGCTGTTTTAGCTAACGAGGCTTTTATAGAAAATCCGGAAGCGGCTTTAGAAGATTGGGTGGTGCGGGGGCGCTCTACAGAAAAAGCCTTACTTTTAGCAGGCTTACATGCCGGGTTAGATAAACAAGAGTTAATAAAGCAATACCCGGTAATTGATAAACTTAGTTTTAACTCGGCATATAAATTTTCTGCCACTTATCATAAAAAAGATAGGCAGCATAATGTGCTTTTTGTTCTTGGCGCTCCAGAGGAAATCATTGCTCGTTGCGTTGTTTTGGAAATTGATGGTAAGAGCGAGAAAATGAAAACAGCAAAAGTTGATGAATTAATAAAAAAAGTGGATATTTTGGCTGGAAAGGGTTTACGAGTTTTAGCCTGTGCTTATAAAAATTACAGTGCGAATACCGAATACAAAAAAATAGAAGAATTAGTTAAGGATCTCTCTTTGGTTGGTTTTATTGCCTTGAAAGATCCTTTACGCCAAGACGCTCGCGAGTCAATTTTAATAACAAAAAAAGCCGGCATTAGAACAATTATTGTAACCGGATCATAAATTAACCGCAAAAACTATTGCCGAAGAGATTGGCTTAGACGCTCAAGGGGAAAATATTTTAGAAGGAAAAGATATAGATCTTTTGGGAGATAGGCAACTGGAAGAAAAAATTCAAAAAATTTCTATTTTTGCTCGGGTTTCACCGCAAAACAAATTAAGAATTGTAAAAACTTTACAGGCGAAAGGTGAAGTTGTGGCAATGCTAGGGGATGGTGTTAATGACGCCCCAGCGCTTAAAGCCGCGGATATTGGCGTAGCGGTTGGGTCAGGGACGGATGTGGCTAAAGAGGTGGCCGATTTAGTTTTGTTGGATAATAATTTTAAGACTATATTAAAGGCCATAGAACAGGGTCGTTTAGTTTTTCAAAATGTCCGCAAAGTTTTTACTTATTTAGTAGCTGATGATTTTTCTGAACTATTTTTATTTTTTATGAGCGTGGGTTTTGGTTTACCCTTACCTTTGTTGCCTGCTCAAATTCTTTGGATAAACCTTATAGAAGACGGTTTTCCGGATATAGCCTTAACTACCGAACAAGAAACCAAAGGCCTTATGGAAGAGAAACCTAGAAATCCGGCAGAGCCAATTCTGAACCGTTCATTAAAAAAATGGATGGCGGCTATATTTTTTATTACTGGATTTGCTGCTTTTCTCGCTTTCTTTTTTATTCTGAAGGCAACAGGGGATTTGCAAAAAACCAGAACTATGATTTTTGCTTTAATGAGCATTGATTCTTTAATTTTTGCTTTTAGCCTTAGATCTTTTAAAAGAAGTATTTTTAGAAAAGATATATTTTCTAATCGTTATTTAACAGGCGCGGTATTTTTTTCAATTATTTTGCTTTTATTAGCTGTTTACTGGCCAGTAACCCAAAAACTTTTATCTACTCAGTCGTTAAATATTTTAGAATGGGCTTTAATCTTTAGTATCAGTTTAACAGAAATTTTATTAATAGAATTCTTTAAAAAAAAGATTTTTAGATAATTTTTAAAAAATAATCATAGCCCCAAAAGCCAAGATCCTTTGGGGTTTATTTTTTTCGGATTTTGTATCCGTAAATTTCAGCCCCGAAGAATAATTGCCTTGAATTCTATTCAAAAATAAGTATAATTAAAACTAACATGACTATTGAGAAAAGATTCGATTTAATTAAAAGAAATACAGAAGAAATTTTAACCGAGGAAGAATTATTGGATCTTTTAAAGACAAAAAAAGAGCCAGCGGTTTATTTAGGTTATGCGCCAACTGGCCGGCCGCACATTGGTTATATGATTCCGGCAATGAAAATAAAAGATTTTGTTAAGGCTGGGTTGAAGGTTAAAATTTTGTTGGCAGATATTCATGCACATTTAGATAATATGAAGACTCCGCTTGAGCTTTTAGGCCAAAGAGTTAGTTTTTATGAACAGGAGTTAAGAGAGCTTTACCGGGCTTTAGGGACTGATGTTAAAAAAATTGAATTTGTGCGAGGGAGCGATTTTGAACTCAAAAAAGAATATACACTTGACGTCTACCGTTTAGCAGCGCTTTCGACTATCGAAAGAACTAGGCATGCGGCCGCAGAAGTTGTAAAAATGGATGATAATCCAAAGCTTTCCGGTTGTCTTTACCCGATTTTACAAACTTTAGATGAAGAGTATTTAGAAGTTGATATTCAATACGGTGGCGTTGATCAGCGAAAAATTTTTGGTTTTGCCCGCGAATCCCATCCGAAAATCGGGCAGAAAAAACGGGTAGAGATTATGACACCGATGTTGCCGGGAATTATGGGTGGTAAAATGAGCGCTTCCGACACAAGTTCAAAAATTGATTTATTAGACAGCGAGACAGAGATTGCAGCTAAAATAAATAAAGCTTATTGTCCCGAAGGAGAATTAAAGGATAACGGAATAATGGTTTTTATGAAGTATGTTCTAATGGTTTTAAAAGAAGACAACGAAGAAACTTTTTTGGTTGAAAGATTAGAAAAGTTTGGAGGAGATGTTGAATATAAAAATTACAAAGATTTAGAAAAAGATTTTCTTGAAAAAAAATTACATCCCAGTGATTTAAAACAGGCCTTAGCTAAAGAATTAGTAAAAATTTTATTGCCAGTCAGAAAAGCTTTTGAGGGCAAGGAAGAATTGATAAAGACAGCGTATCCAGAATTTTAAATTCAGTTATTATTTCTAAGTTTAGTTGATATAATTTGTGTGTAACTAGTTATGCCATTTTAGCAAAGAAGACAAAGGAAAGTTTTTTGATTTTAAAAATGGGGAAAGTTGTCCTTTTAGAGCCGATGTAGCTCAGTTGGTAGAGCAACTCCATGGTAAGGAGTAGGTCTCCGGTTCAAGTCCGGACATCGGCTCTAAGATGATAAATTATGTTTTGTTTTAATTTATTATGTTTACAAAAAAACAAATTTATATTTTAATTATTTTGTTTTTAGTTCTTGCTGGTAGTATTTTTGTTTTCCATAAAAAGTATGATAAATGGCCTTGGCAGAGGAATGTAGTTTTGCCTTCGCCAAAGAATTCTGATTCAGAGATTTCTTTAACCCCGCCAACGCCTTCAGCTATCTTTTCTCAGACAGCAAAAGGACTTCGCGAGCTTATCATGGAAGATGTGGCTAAAAGAATAAACGAAATTTCTTCGGTTAAGCCAGTTTTAGGCGGCAAATGGTATGTTTTACGTTTTTGGTTTGTGAATGATTTGGATAATACTTTTTATGTTGAGTGTGAGGAAGGTCATATTATGAGGAAATTTTTGATAACTGCTGATATTTCAGAGGCGCCGAATGAATTTTCTTATCAGGTAGATGCAATTTTCGACGCTGGTGAATCTGACTGGTTTTTAATTAGCGGAGAGGATCGACTATCAGGCTTGCCTTTGATTCTTTATGAATATGACGAGAATCTTGGGCGT
>CAYMCB010000015.1:0-12479 GCA_964388895.1 uncultured Candidatus Saccharibacteria bacterium | reverse complement strand
TGCCGGACTAATGTTTTTTCCTACCGACTTTTCCAACTGATAAATTTTATTATTGGGCACATCGTTAACTCCATTTAAATTTTTTAAATTTTCTGATAACTGGAAAATGGGATCGGTTAACTTATTAAAAAAATTTCGCGGCACAACAATTTCCTGTCTCGCTGGCGACTGAGCGTAAAAAGAAAAATAAAAAGCAATCGATGACAATATGGCCAAAGCAGTTATTAAAGGGGCTAATCCTTTCTTTAAAATTATTATTGGCTCTATTTTTAATCGTGCTTTCTTTTCTCCCCATAACGACCAAATGCTCTTTATGGAAAGAGCGGCGCTTAAAATCAAAAAAATAAAAAGATACCAGTTTAAAGATATTTCTTGCCAAAAAATTCCAAAGAAGTTTAAAAAAATTATCAATAAAAGCGCTAGAAGAAAAATTTTTTCATCTGCTAGTAGAAAAGACAAACCGATAAATATAACTAATATCAAAAAACCGGCTACCGGCCAAAATAACTTTATTCCCCAAGAGCTACCCGGCGCCGGTTCTAAAATCCAGCCTAATAATTTCCATGCTACCGCCGAGCTAGTAAAAACCAAAAAAACTAAAACTAACCAAACAATATTTTTTTTAACCATCTATTTAATTAAAATTCTATTTTTGATCCCCTTCTTCAAACTCTCCTTTTATCGGCCCCTCTTCGCCTGATTTTATTTCTGGCTCTTCGGTTACTTCTTTTTCCGTAGCTTTTTCCTGTTGATACATTTGCGCGCCTATTTTTTGAATCTCTAACTGAAGTTCGTCAAGCGCTTGCTTTAAAGCGCTTTCATCATTCCCGTCTTTTACCTTCTTCAAAGCTTCGATTTTCTCTTCAACTCCTTTTTTAACATCGGCTGAAACTTTATCGCCAGCTTCCCTTAAAGTTTTTTCCACACTATAAATAACTGCGTCTGCCTGATTGCGCAAATCAATTAATTCTTTCATTTTTCTATCTTCAGCCGCATGCGCCTCAGCTTCCCTTCTCATCTTTTCAATTTCTTCTTTTGATAAAGCTGAAGAATCCTTAATAGTAATATGCTGCGACTTACCCGTAGCTTTATCTTTAGCTGTAACAGTTAAAATACCATTGGCATCAATATCAAACGTCACTTCAATTTGCGGCACGCCACGAGGAGCAGGTGGAATACCGTCAAGTATAAATCTTCCTAATGTTCGGTTATCGCGAGCCATAGGACGCTCACCCTGTAAAACATGAATTTCTACTGCCGGCTGATTATCTGAAGCCGTAGAAAATATCTGAGATCTAGAAGTTGGAATAGTTGTATTTCTCTCAATTAAAGGAGTCGAAACACCCCCTAAGGTTTCTATTCCTAAAGTAAGCGGCGTGACATCTAGAAGTAAAACATCTTTCATTTCTCCAGCTAAAACTGCGCCCTGAATAGCAGCACCCATAGCTACACATTCCATAGGATCCACTCCTCTCTCAATTTTTTTACCTACATAATCTTCAACAAATCTCTGCACGCAAGGCATACGGGTTGGCCCACCGACCATAATAATTCGGGTGATATCAGCAGGAGAAAGCTTAGCGTCGCTTAAAGCCTGCTGCAAAGGCTTCCGACATCTTTCAACTATAGGCTGCACTAACTCTTCTAGTTTCGCACGAGTAATTTTCTGCTGTAAATGTTTAGGACCTGCCTGATCAGCTGTAATAAAAGGTAAATTAACTTCAGTTTCTAAAGTCGAAGAAAGCTCAACTTTAGCTCTTTCAGCTGCTTCCCGCAAACGTGTCATCGCCATCTTGTCATTTGATAAATCTATACCGGTTTGTTTTTTAAATTCAGCCACGATATAGTCAACTAATGCTTTATCCATATCTGTCCCTCCAAGCTGAGTATCACCAGAAGTAGCAACAACTTCAAAAACACCTTCACCAAAATCCATAATCGTTACATCTAAAGTTCCGCCACCTAAATCAAAAACCAAAATCTTTTCTTCCTTGCCCGCTTTATCAATACCATAAGCCAAGGCTGCGGCTGTTGGTTCATTAATTATCCTAACTACTTCCAAGCCGGCAATAGCACCAGCGTCTTTTGTCGCTTGACGCTGAGCATCATTAAAATAAGCTGGCACAGTAATGACTGCTTTTTCTACTCGCGAACCCAAAAAAGCTTCTGCGTCTTTCTTGATTTTCTGTAAAATAAAAGCAGAAATTTGCTGAGGCGTATATTCTTTACCGCCAACAAAAACTTTCTCATTAGTTCCCATCTTACGCTTGATAGCAACTACCGTATTTTCAGGATTAGTCACAGCTTGACGCCTAGCGGGTTCACCAACTAAAAGCTGGCCTTCCTTAGTAAAAGCTACGTAAGAAGGAAAAGCCTTACCGCCAATGGTAGTTCCTTCAGCTGAAGGAATAAGAGTAGGTTTCCCGCCCTCTACCACAGCGGCAGCTGAATTAGATGTCCCTAAATCTATACCAATAATTTTTGACATAGTTTTTATTATTTTCTAATTTTAATTCTCAATTTTTAATAAATTATTTATTAAGAATTGAGAATTATTTAAAAATTAAAATATTAACGAGATGATATAAATAAATATAAATAAAAGGTAAAATTAAAATTTTTTCTATTTTTCCTAATTTATTTTGAGACTTTCACTTTTGCCACTCTAAGCACTTTCCCGTTCAAAAGATAACCCTTCTGCACTTCTTCTAGTATTTTGCCTTCCTCTAACCCCTCTTTCTCCACTGCTTCTACTGCTTCGTGAAAATCGTGATTAAATTGTTCGTCTGTAGTTTTTATTTCAGTCAAACCATGCTGACTTAAAACTCTCATTAATTGATCTTTTATCATCTTAAAACCGTCTCCCTCTCCACCATTTCCGCTTTTGCTAATTGATGCATCTAAGGCATCAAGCACTGGCAAGAGATCTCTAATCAAACCTTCCCCAAACATCTTAGACCATTCAGCCATTTGTTCTTCTTGCCGACGACGATAATTAATAAAATCAGCCTGAGCTCTCTGCCAACCAGCTAAATTCTCTGCCCTCTCCTTCTGACAAATTTTTAATTCTTCTTTTAATTTTTTAATTTTTTCAATTATTTCTTCATCTAAGTCGTCCTTCTCTAACTCTAATTCATCTGACATATTTTTGAAAATATTAATTTTTTAGTATAAATGTTTTTAGTTGAACTTATTTTAAAGTTATCTTGTTTACGCAAGATCTGCCTTTTATTTTTTTCTGCACTTGCTCTACGACAAATTTATTCTTTTTATAATTCATGCGTTTTGAGCCCAAAATTCCTAAAACTCCTCGACCAATTTCGCTCTCAAAAGCTCCAACCACTAAGCTAAAATTTCTTAAATATTTTATTGGATTTTCCTGACCAATAAAAATTTGCACTGGTTCATCCAAATAATTAAAAAATTCGCTAAAATCTTCTTCAAAAGAATCAACCTCTTTTAGAAATTCAGTTAAGGAATCATCGAACGAAAAATCGTTAAACAACCAATGAAAGCCTGCCTCATGAAAATCTGATAAACGCCCAAAAATACCTGAAACACCAAAACTTCTGGAACAATCGGCTAAAAATTGAGCCACTTTTTTTATAGATAACAATTCACGCTCAAGTTTATTTACCCTTTTCAAAATACATCTTTTTTCCTCCGAAGACAAATCATCTTTTTCCTCTTCGAGAAAAAAACGCCAAGCTTTATCAGTAGGCACCCGCCCGGCAGAAACATGCGGCTGTTCCAAAAAACCCTCTTCATCCAAAGACATCATTTCTGCCCGAACAGTAGCCGGGCTAAAATCTAAATGAAATCTTTCAGTTAAAAGCTGCGAAGAAACCGGTTGCCCAATGCGTTGATATTCTTTTATTATAGCTTTCAGAATTTTTTTCTTACGCTCTTGCATAACTTTATCTGATCTTATGCAATTTAGCAGTCTAGCTAATAGACTGCTAAATTAAGCATAGACGACTCTTTATTTGTTGTCAAGTCGTTTTAATGTTATAATACTCTTACCTACTTTTTATATTATTCTTTAATAATTTACATTTTATTTTTATGGCAATTATTCATAATAAAATCTCTTGGCAAAATTTTGCTAATCCCAACTATAATGATTTAAGTTCTTTAGAAAAAGAAAAAAATATTTCTCCTTTGGTTTTAAAAGATCTCCTTGCATTCAACCAACGCCCAAAAATCGAAGAATATGATAACTATTTAATGCTGGTAATCCATTTTCCTGTATTTAATGAAAAAACTCGTCAAACTATTCCCACGGAACTTGATTTTATAATTACTGCGGATTCTGTTATTACTGTCTACCAAAATCCCAATCCGGTTTTAGAAAAATTATACGCTGAATTACAAATAGATGAACGCCGCCGAGCAGAATATTTTAAAAGTCCAGGCTGGCTACTTTTTTGCATCTTAGATAAACTCATTGATTCTTGCCTGCCAATGCTGGATCATATTAACGAAAAAATTACCCATATCGAACAACAGCTTTTTGATGGTAAAGAAAGAGTCATGCTTAAAGAAATAGCTATAGTGAAACGCGATATTATTGATTTTCGCCAAACAATCAAACCCCAAAGATCAATCTTGGAACTTCTTGCTAAAAAAACTGATCGCTTTTTCAAAAATGAATCCCCAGATATTTTAGCCCAAGAAGTTATTGGTTCAGAAATTCGCGTCTGGAATATCCTGGAAAATCATAAAGAAATGATAGAGGCCATAGAAAAAACCAATGAAGGGTTACTTTCTTATCAAATTAATCGAGTCATGCATACCTTAACGTTTTTCTCTATTATTCTTTTCTCGTTAACCTTCATCTCCAGTTTTTTTAGCATGAAAATGATGGAAAATATTGATTCTTCCTGGGGATTAGTTTTAGTGGTTACTATTATGATTCTGACCATAACTTCGATTCTTTTTGTTTTTAAAAAGAAAAAATGGTTGTAATAACTAAATCAAAATATGTAATGTCTAATTTAATTAAATTTTTCTAATGGCGCCTATTTATTTTTACAACACTCTCACTCGAAACAAAGAAGAATTCAAACCTCTTAAAAAAGGCTCAGTTAAAATGTATTCCTGCGGTCCTACTGTTTACTGGAGAGCCCATCTTGGTAACTTCCGCACCTATATTTTTGAAGATATTCTAAAAAGAGTTTTAGAATATAACGGTTACCAAGTAAAATCAGTAATGAATTTTACAGATGTCGGGCACTTAACCTCCGACGCTGATACAGGTGAAGACAAAATTGAACTTGCCGCCAAAAAAGAAAAAAAAACCGCTAAAGAAATAGCCGATTTTTATATTGATGCTTTTTGTCAAGACGCTGCTGCTTTAAATATTATGCCGCCCACCATTTATTGCCGCGCCAGCGAACATATTAAAGAGCAAATCGAACTCATAAAAATTTTAGAACAAAAAAACTTTACCTATAAAACTGAAGATGGCATCTATTTTGATACCTCAAAATTGCCGGATTACGGATATTTAGCTCGCTTGAATCTTGAAGGTCAAAAAAGCGGAGCACGCGTTCCTCTTGCTTCTTGCAAAAAAAATCCCCATGACTTCGCTCTCTGGAAATTTACGCCTCCCGGCGTAAAAAGGCTTCAGGAATGGGAATCCCCTTGGGGTAAAGGATTTCCTGGCTGGCATCTTGAATGCTCAGCTATGTCGCAAAAGTATTTGGGCAGACAATTTGACATTCATTGCGGCGCCATCGATTTAATTCCTATCCATCACACCAATGAAATCGCTCAATCGCAAGCAGCTTATGGCCAAATACCAGCGCGCTTTTGGCTTCATGGCGAATTTCTCCTTTTAGATAATAATAAAATTTCTAAATCAGCTGGTGATAATATTACGGTAGAAAAAATAGCTTATAAATTTAATCCCCTTGCCTTTCGTTATTTAACCTTAACCGCCCATTATCGTTCACCTTTAAATTTAACGTGGGAATCAATGGAAAGCTCACAATCAGCTCTTAAACACCTTCAAGAAATATTTCTTTCTCTAAAAACATCCTCCGACAAAAAATTTTGGCAGATTAAACTTGCTTCTTTTTTTACTCTGGGAGAAAAAAGAAAATCTTTAACCTCTCTCTTTAAAAAATACCAAGAATATAAAGAGAATTTTTTAAAAGCCATTAACGATGACCTTAATATTCCTAAAGCCTTAGGCCTTACTTGGCAAATGACCGAAGATGCTAATTTACCAGCAACGCTCAAACTAAAGTTGCTTTCAAATTTTGATCGAATTTTTGGTCTAAAACTTGGAGAAATTACTCCGCCTGAAATACCTGAAGAAATTAAAACTATGATCAAGCAAAGAGAGAAATTCCGTCAGGAAAAAAATTGGGAAAAAGCAGATAGTATCAGAAAAGAAATTGAAAAAAATGGCTGGCTGGTAGAAGACACTCCCCAAGGTCCAAAACTGAAACCAAAATTCTGAAAAATTTCATAAAATTTTTCTATTTAATCTGTCATCTTAAATTAAGGAGGATCTTCGTATCTTTTTCCACTAATAATCCTCTGTTTAGTCTTGCACCCTTATTTTTTTTAGCTATAATAATCAAATAACCCTATGACTCCGAATACCCCAATACCCGGGAAACTGCCACCTCAAAATATTGAAGCTGAACAATCAGTTTTAGGTTGTTTAATGCTGGACAAAAACGCCATGATAAAAGTAGCGGATATTTTACAAACCGGCGACTTTTATAGACCCGTCCATAATAAAATATACGAAATAATGCTGGAACTTTACGAAAAAGGAGAACCAATAGATTTGCTCAGCGTGACTGCCCGGCTAGAAGATAAGGGATTGCTCGAAGATTGCGGTGGCCCAGCATACCTGACTGAACTTGTTAATACTGTACCTACCTCAGCTCACGTTCTTTACTACGCTAAAATCGTCCATCACAAAAAAGTTTTAAGAGACTTAATTGAAACCGCCGAACATATTGCCCGGCTTGGCTTTAACGAAGAAGAAGAACTAGAAAATATTTTAGACGAAGCTGAACAAAAAGTTTTTCGTATTTCTCAAAAATCACTTTCCCAAGAATTTCTACCCGTTAAAAAAACCTTAGAAGAAGCTTTTGAAAGAATTGACAAGCTTCATAAAGGCGAAGGAGCTATGCGAGGAGTCCCGACTGGCTTTTACGAAATTGATAATATTCTCTCAGGACTGCAAAAATCTGATTTAATTATCTTAGCTGCTCGCCCTTCGCTAGGCAAAACTGCTTTTGCCTTAGATATTGCTAGACATATTGCCGTAAAAGAAAAAATTCCTGTTGGCATTTTCTCTTTAGAAATGTCAAAACATGATGTTGTTGATAGACTTTTAGCTGCCGAGGCTAATATTGACTTATGGCGACTGCGAACTGGCCGGCTATCATACGATGGTGAAGATAATGATTTTGTTAGACTACAAGAAGCTGGTGCAGCTTTAGCTGAAGCGCCTATTTTTATTGACGACGCTGCCTCCCCTTCTGTTTTGCAAATGCGCACCATGGGAAGAAGATTACAAGCTGAGCATGGCTTAGGATTAATTATTATAGACTATCTCCAGCTAATTCAACCTCGTACTTCTTCTGACAGCATGGTCCAACAGGTAACAGAAATTTCTCGATCATTAAAGGGCTTAGCCAGAGAATTAGAATGCCCAGTTTTAGCTCTTTCGCAATTATCTCGAGCTGTTGAAGGACGGCCAGACCAAATGCCACGCCTAGCAGATCTGCGCGAATCTGGTTCCATTGAGCAAGACGCTGATGTGGTTCTCTTTATTTACCGGGAAGATAAAGTTAAAAAAGATTCAGCGCGTCCTAATATCGCTGATATTGTCATAGCCAAACATCGTAATGGTCCCCTAGGCAGAGTTGAGCTTTATTTCAATGAATCGCAAGTTAGCTTCAAAAACCTAGAAAAACATTTTGAATAAAAATTAACATCAAATATCTTATTTAAATTCTTTATAGCGCTGTCCATAAGCTAGTTTAAAAATTAATACCAAATTTAAAAATTTGCTTCCTCCTGCTTTAAAAAACTTAATAGAACAATTAAGCCGGCTACCTGGCCTCGGACAAAGATCTGCTACTCGTTTGGCTTTCTATCTTTTAAATCAACCAGAAAAAGATTTATTAACTTTAGCGCAATCAATAAATAATTTAAAAAAACAAACCAAAACTTGCCAACGCTGTTTCAATTTAACTAGTAATAATCAACTCTGCCTTATTTGCGCTGATCCTAAACGTCAACAAAATTTAATCTGCGTTGTAGAAGATATCTTAGACGTTGTTTCCATTGAACGTACAAAACAATTCAATGGAGTCTATCATATTCTTGGAGGATTAATTTCTCCCCTCGAAGGCTTAACTCCCGATAAATTAAAAATAAAAGAATTAGTCAACCGGCTTAAAAAAATGCTTGAAAATCAACCACCAGAGAAAATAGAAATAATTTTAGCTCTAAATCCCACAACTGAAGGCGATACTACTTCTTTGTATCTTGCGAAAATTCTTACTCCTTTAAAAATTAAAATTACCAAACTTAACCGCGGCCTTTCCACGGGCGCTGATCTTGAATACGCTGATGAAAATACTTTAATAAACGCCCTAAAATTTCGTCACTAAAATTATTTAAATTTATTTGGCCACAAACAAAAAGCCCCGAAAAAACGGGGCATTTTGTTAAAACAAGTCAGCTCAATTATTGTTCAATTTATTTATTGTTCAATTGGCACATTACTGGGTTGCTGCGGTGCTTCTGGGACTGCTGGTTTGCCAGCTCGTAAATTCTCTAAAGCGGTTTTTACATCTTGATTATCCGGGTTCAACTTAGCCACTTTTTCCATATGTTCAATAGCTGCTGTTTTATTGCCAAGTTTATCATAAACTAAACTTAAAAAGTAACGAGCGTTGGCGTAATTTTCATCTAACAAAATCGCTCTCTCAAACTCCTGTTTAGCTAAATCCCACTTAGCTTGCTTATAATAAATGAGCCCTAGCTGGAAAGCGACACCCATGTCTTGCGGATAAGCATCTTTTACCTGTGTCATTTCTTTAACTGCTTCATCTAATTTGTTTTCATAATCATAAAGAGAAGCTAAATTAAAACGCGCCACCGCATAATCAGATTTTAGCTGCACTGATTTTTTAAATAATTCTTCGGCTTTAGCTAAGTATTCTTCTCGCTTCGCTTGTTTTTCTTTATCTTTTGAAGCGCTAGTAGTCAAAAAATCGGCAGCCAAGAAATAACTTCGGCCTAACTCAAAAGCATATAAAGGATTATTTGGTTCAAGCCTAGTTGCTTCCTGATAAGAGTCTATTGCCCACTGATCAGCTCCAGGAATATAAGCCATAACCGCTCGATAAATTGAAGCTCTCTGAACCCAATTATCAACATTTAAAGGAGCTAAATCTGTTGCCCGCTTAGCGATATTTATCGCCGTAGCTATTAAATTTTGAACATTTCTGTCCCGATTGGCATCTTGCGGTTTAGCAAGTTCCTGATTAACTTTTAATAAAGCTATTTGGGACAAATCCCGCAAATAAAGATCATTATAAGGATTAAGGGTAACAGCTCTTGAAATTAAAGAACTTCCTTTTTCTAAATCATTGTTATTGACCGCTTTTAAGCCCTTCTGATAAACAATATCAGCATAATAATAAGTGCCACCTAAATACAATCCACTAATGGCCATAACTAAAACTATAACTAAAATAAAAGATAAAATAGAAGCTAGCGGCGAAGTTCGGTCAAATTCAGCTTTAACTAATTCATCGCCACCAAGATCTTCAGTCGTCTCTTCTTTACCTTTAGGCACTAAACTTTTCAAAGCCAAGAAAGATAAAGCCAACATCACCCAAAAAGCAAATTCTAAAGTTAAGTTAGTTGAATAAAAAAATTGCAGCCAGGCTAGCATAAACCATGCCGAGAAAAACCCTAAAGCTAAAGGCCAATTTTTGCCTTGTCGGGCAATCAATGTCCAAAAACCATAAAAAGCAAAACCAATTATTATAACTAGCCAAGACAACCACCCAAAAAGACCGATGGTTACCGGCAAACTAAAAGCTTTAGAAAAACCCTGAGAAAAACGAACACTCCAAAAATCAGTATTATTCAAAGACAAAGAACGATAAAGGCCATAACCATAAGAGAAGCTTCCTGGACCTGTGCCAAAAAATAAATTATCTTTAGCTACTTGCTTATCTATTTCTAAAGTAGCATTAAAAGAAGGAGAAACTTCAATTGGTACTTGCAGCCACTGGCTAAAAAGATTCATTCTAACCGGTAAAATCATAAGCACAGAAAAAGCCAAAATAACCATCGGTAAAATCAGACGATACTGGCTGACTTGACGTCTGTTCAGCATCCCTAAAGCTACAATAATAACTGTGGCTATCGCTAATCCCCACCAAACATTTCTATAATTAATAGCTAGCATCATAAATAAAAAGAACCCGGCTGCTAAACCATAAAAGAATCTCCGCCAGCCAACTGTTTCTGTTTCGGCAAAAAGAACCGAACTTAAAACCAAAAGACTAGCCAAAAATATTTCCAAAGAATTCACTGACCCAATCGAATTAAAACTAATATTTTTGGCAAAATCCCAAGGCAGAATAAACTTGCCAGAAAGCTGCAAAAGCCCAAAAATACCAGCTATCAGTCCAGAAGCTATCAGCACAAAAATAATATTTAAAACCTCTTTCTTTTCATAGAAATTATTGATTAGAACAAAAAAAAGCAAAACTAAACTAAAAATAGAAAAAAATGATTCAGTTATTACGCTGCCACTTCCGACAAATCCGTTATAGGCATTTTTTGAAACAAAAGCACTAATTAAATAAAAAATCAAAAAAGCAACTATCCCTAAGTTTAAAAGACTCTTTCTTAAAATAAGCCGACCGTCAATAATTATTTTGCCTAACCAAGAAATAGCCATCAGGAGCGCAAAAACAACCAATATTAACTGCTTATTTGTCTCCAAAACATTGGTATTAAAAGGCATAAAGAACAAAGGGGTAATAAAAGCCAGAAAATAGAACCCCCATTTGATAATACGGTCACATAAAACCGATATTTTTAAACTGTTTTCTCTGCTAATACTCATATATATAGAAACTTAATTTTTAATCAAAAAGCTAAATTTTTATCTTTTTGATTAAAAATTATTTAAAAATTAATTTTATTTTTAAAATTAATAATAAATAAAATCCGCCCCTTCATTTAAGAAGTCCGGATTTCTTTTTTAATTATAACAAATTCTAGAAAGTAAACAATGGTACTTTTCCACAAACAAAAAAACCCCGCTTTTACGAGGTTTTTTTAAAATTAAAATCGTTGATTTCTACTAAACTATAACTTTGTCGATGGCCACGCTTAACTTTATAACGTTTTTTAGCCTTATACTTAAAAACAATAATTTTTTTGTCTTTGCCTTGTTTTTTTATTATACCTTTAATTTTTATATCTTCTACTTTTGGCTGGCCAATAATTACTTTTTTGGCGTCAGTATCAGCCACAAGCAATATTTCATCAAAAATCACTTCTTCGCCTTCTGCTTTATCCAATTTTTCTATTTGTATTGTTTGTTTCGGCGAAACAATATATTGTTTCCCGCCGGTTTTAATTACTGCTAATTTCATAAAGATAAAAAATTAATAAAAAATGCCTCTCTGGGCTTCTGCGATGTTTTCAGATTAACAAAAATTCTTTTTTCTGTCAAATATAAATAAGCTATTGAATAAATTATAAATTGTCTAACCAATAAAGTGAAATTTTAGCTTTCTTATCTATAATAGCTCGCCAAAATTAAATAATTTAATTTTTTATTTTTACATCTCGCTACCCTTATCTTGAAAAGGAGAGCTAATCTGTTGAGGCTCAATTTTCTCCTTCCCCCCAGTAATTTTTATCACATCTTTATCAACTTTACTAAATTCTTTATAAGCGCGGTTATACATATTAACAGTTGTTGAAAGGCTGTTACCCAATTTTTTTAAATACTCTTCATATGATAAAAGATGTTTTTGAAGCATTTCTACATATTTTCTGATTTCTTTAGCCGACTCTTCTATCTGTAAGGCTCTTAAACCTTGCATAACTGTCTGCAAATAAGCAAAAAATGATGTCGGTGAAACAATAATTACATGTTTTTCTTTAAAAGCGTATTCAATCAAATCCCGAGTATTTACCTTGACCGCGCCAACTTGATTTATTAATAAATCATAATAAATGCCTTCCGCCGGAATAAACATAAAAGCAAAATCCATTGTATTTTCGCTGGGCCGAATATATTTAGCTGTTTCATCTATCCGGTTTTTTAAATCTGCCTTAAAACGCTTCTCTAATTCTTCTCTTTGAATCGGATCTTTTTCGTTCAATATTCGGTTATAATTTTCCAAAGAGAATTTTGAATCAATGGGAATAATTTTGTCTTTAACAAAAACCACCGCATCTAC
>CAYMCB010000014.1:0-12626 GCA_964388895.1 uncultured Candidatus Saccharibacteria bacterium | reverse complement strand
TATTTTTCCTCTCGATTTAACTTCAAGTGACGTACCAGATATTGGCCAAAGAAAAAAAATGGCAGAAAACATATTGAAGTTATTGGGTTTATGGGATTTTAGGAATTATTTTCCTAGTCAACTTTCAGGTGGTATGCAGCAGAAATTAGCTATTGCCAGAGGATTAGTAACAAATCCCGAGTTGTTATTAATGGATGAACCGTTTGCATCATTAGATGTTATAAATCGCAAATATTTAAACAATGAATTATTTCGGATTTGGAAAGAGCTTGGGACAACTATAGTTTTAGTAACTCATGACCCTCAGGAAGCCGTTCTTTTATCTAAAAAAGTGGTTGTTCTTTCATCAAGGCCAGCAGAAGTAAAATTTACAGTTAATATTCCGAGTGGCTATCCAAGAAATCATAATAGTTTAGAGCACTTAAATTTAGTAGAAGAAATTTGGGCCAATTTAGGCCCGAAAAGTCAAAAGGATTAATAATCCCGTGTATGAAAATTTCGTACACGGGATTTTGACTTTTAAAATTTTTTTTTCTATATTATAAATATTATAAATTAAATAATGAAATGTTATAAAATATAAACTTTATTTATTTTTCATTATAATTATAGAAAGCAGGAAATAAAAATTATTGGTAGATTTTAATATGAGGAGTTTTAGAAGCCCAAAATTTAAAAGCGCTATTTTAATTTTTGAAGAACAGGTTAAGAAAAATCCTAAAAAAATAGCTGTTGACTTTGGTGAGGAAAAAATAACATACGAAGAACTTAATAAGAGGGCCAACAAACTAGCATCTATTTTAGTTGGGTCTTTAAATAAGACTCAACAAAAAATTTATGTTTTGCTTGATAAAAAGAGAAAACTAGATAGTGTGATTATACTTTTAGGCATTTTAAAATCGGGTAATATTTTTGTTCCAATAAATCTTCAGCTTCCACCTCGCATAATAAAAAATTATTTCAGAAAAATAAAACCAGATTTTATTATTACTCAAAAAAAATATTTTGATTTTTTAAAGAAAATAAATAAAGATATAAATATTTCTAATATTTTAACGATAGAATCGTTAGATTATGATATTACTATTCAGTTTAAAGAAGAAAAAAAAATAAAGGAAAATCTAAGGAACAAAAATAATAAGTATGTCTATATTTATTTTACTTCTGGCTCTGTCGGCAGCCCTAAAGCAGTTTTAGGAACAGCTTTTGCTTTAAGTTATTTTATAAAATTAAGAATTGAAAAAAATTTTTATTTATTAAAGGAAAATTTTCTTATTGGTTTGCCTCTTTCTTTTTATAGCCCGGCTTTCCCTCATATAGTTATACCAACTCTTTGTGTTGGAGCAACTCTTTGTCTTGCCGAAGATGATAATTTATTGCTAAATATGCCGAAATTCATTGAGTGGCTTGAAAATAAGAGAATTACATGTTTGCGTTTTTTGCCAGTTTCACTTTTTTGGTATTTTGTAGAAAGCTTAGAAGATAAAAATGAATTAAAAAATTTGGAGTATTTAATGGTTTCTGGCGGGCAACTTAGAAATGATAAATATTTAAAAAAATTTTTTGACAAAACAGACTCGCGTATTAAATTGATCAATATTTATGGGAATACAGAAGCTCATTTAACTTTTTTTTATGAAGTTTCGAAAGATGATCTTAATAGAGAAATTATCCCCAGCGCTAAATTGTCTGAAGATCTTTTAGGTTCCAAGATAATGATATTAGATGGAAAAAATAATATTCAACCACTAGGAGGGGTGGGGGAGGTTTGTATTCAATCACCAGCTATAAACGCTGATTGTGGCTATTATAATAATCCTGAATTAACAAATAAGACTTTTATAAAAAATCCGTTTGGCAAAAATTCTAAAGATATTATTTTACGCACTGGTGATCTAGGAAGATTGTCGCCTGATGGAACATTGGAACTTTTAGGTAGAAAAGATGATCAGATAAAAATAAGAGGTTGGCGTGTTAATTTAAGTGAAGTTGAAAGAAAAATTTTATTGCACCCTGATATTAAACAATGTGTTGTTTTGGCAAAAAAAGAAAAAAGAGATGATAATTATTTGGTTGCTTATTATGTTTCTGATAGACGCTTTGATGAAAAGCATCTAGTATCTTTTTTAAAGGACTATTTGCCGTCTTATATGTTGCCTAGTTATTTTGTTAGACTAGCTAAACTACCTTTGAACTTTAATCATAAAATAGATAGATCAGTTTTGGCGGCTATTGATGAAAAAAAATACTTCAAAGAAAAATCACCCAGAAAGATAAAAAATAAGATTGAAAAAAAATTGTTAAATATTTGGCGGAAAGTATTAGGCAGGAAAGACATAACTATAGACGATAACTTTTTTTATTTAGGTGGTCATTCTTTAAAAGCCGGTTTAGTTTGCTACGAGCTTAAAAAAACATTAAATTACGATTTACCTTTAACAGCTATTTATAGATATCCCACGATAAGTGAATTAGCTAATTTTATCAAGCAAGCTCCGGAGGCCAAAGGTGATAGATTCTCCTTAGGCAAAGCACTAGGGCATAAAAAAGCAAAAGAGAAGCAAGGGGGAATAGAAAAAGATAAAGATAACAAAAAATTACAAGATCTTTCAAGTGAACAAAGAAGTATTTTGTCTTTAGAAAGAATAAGTAAAGAAAGCGTTATAAATAATCACATAATTATTTTAGATTTAGAAGGGAAATTAAACTTAAGATTATTAAATAAAACTTTTCAAGAGATTATTAAACGGCATCATATTTTAAGAAAAAATTTTTTTGAAAATAAAAGCAGAAGAGAAGATAATGAAATTTTGCCCATTCAGGTTTCTAATCAAGATAAAAAGTTTAGAATTCTATTTTTTAATTTAGTTGGGGAAAATAAAAAAACAGAGAATAAGATAATAAAAGAGAATATAAATAAGGGTTTTAATTTAAATAAGGATTTTCCATTTAGAGTTATTCTTTTGAAAAAAGGAGAAAAGAAATTTAGTCTGGTTTTCTTATTTCATCTAATTGCCTTTGAAGCCCAATCGGTGCGTTTATTTTTTAGAGAACTGAAAATTATTTATGAGGCTTTGTTAGAAAAAAAACCTCATAATTTATCTCCTTTAAAGGCTCAGTATAGCGATTATATTGATTGGCAAAAAAAATTTTTTGTTGAAAAAAAAGATAAGATAAATATTCAAAAAAAATATTGGAATAAAAAATTATCAGAAAATAATTTGTTTATAGGTTCATCTTTCCTTAAAAAACTTTCTAAAAAAGAAATAAATAAAACTGATAATTTTAAGGCGTTGAAAGAGTCTTTATTCATCAATAAATACAAAATAAATTTATTAAATAATTTTTGTAATAAATACAAAATTCCCCCTTTTATTTTTTCTTTTTCTTTAGTCAGTTTACTTTTACACAAACTAACAAAAAAAGATAATATCATTATTGATTCCTTTATTACGAAAAGGGAAAAAGGTTCGTTCCAGGATGTTATTGGTCCGATGTTTAATAAAGTACCATTTGTAAGTCATTTGAATAGGGAGAGAACTTTTTTTGATTTTTTGTTTGCGACGAAAAGAAATATCATAGGAACTATAAAAAATAGCGATTTTAGAGATTTTTATCAATTGCCGATTTTTAAATCTTTTTCTGATTCGGAGAGAGATAAAAAATTAAATATCTCTTTTGAGTTTGATGAGTTAGACAGGTTAGATAAGATAGGAAATTTAAAAGTAGATTCGAGGAGGTTTGATGAGACCAGAATTTTCCCTAGTATGGTTTTTTATTTTTCTATTTACAAAGATAATCAAAATGGATTTTTTGAAATATTTTATAAGCAAAATTTTTTTCAGAAAGATGATATTAGAGAGTTAATTGAGAAATTTGATAAACTATTAGATATTATTTTGGAAAACCCCAAGATAAAGATATCCGAAATAAAAATTTAAGGAATCCGTTAAAAAGTGGTTAAGATTTTTGTTTTCAAAATTAAAAAAAAGAAGATTTCTTTAAAAGAAGAAAAAAAGATGCTTCAATTCCTCTCGCTTGAAGAGATAGAACGTCTTGATGAATTAAAGAGTAAAAAAAGTAAGCTCCTTTATCTTTACAGCAGGTTTTTAATTAGAAAAATAATAGCTAATTTTTTGGTGGTTCCTTCTAAGGAAATATTTTTTTTAAAAGATAATTTTGGCAAATTAAGATTAAAAAAGCCTGTTGTTAAAAATTTTGACTTTAGTTTGTCTTATTGTAAAGAATATATTGTTTTAGCACTAAGCGATAAACCAATTGGTGTAGATATTGAAAAGCGGCAGAAAAAAGATTTATCCAGGTTAATCCCAATAGGATTTCACCCAGAAGAATTGAATTATTTAAAACAGCTGGAAAGCTTTAAAAGAAAAGAGATAAGTCTTGCCCTTTGGGTTTTAAAAGAGGCATATGTGAAGGCCTTAGGGTTAGGGTCTCTTCTCCCTTTTAATAGTTTTTGTTTTGTGATCAAAAGCAAGAGTATTTTTTTAAAAAAAAGAAGAAAAAAATGGAAGTTTAATATTTTTAATATCGAAAATCATAAATTAGCAGTTTGTTTTCAGGGAGGGGGTTTGCCAGAATTAAACTTTTACTAATAATTTTTATGAAATTAGCGATTTTTGGCGGAAAGCCATTTTTAGATAAAATGAAAAGCACAGTTGCTTTTTTGGGTCAAGAAGAAAGGTCGGCGGTTGAGAAAGTAATAAAGAGGGGAATTCTTTCTCGATACGGTCAGGGTTTTTTTGTTAAAAAATTTGAAGAACTTTTTTCTAATTTTTTTGGCGTAAAATATGCTGTTTCTACAAATTCTGGCACTAGCGCTCTTCATGTAGCTGTTCGCGCTTTGGGAATTGGTGCTGGAGATGAAGTTTTGGTGCCAGCTTTAACTTTTATTTCTTCAGCTTCAGTAGTTTTGCAAGAAAAAGCAAAGCCAGTTTTTGTTGATATAGATCCATATGATTTTAATATTGATCCTGAAGATTTAGAAAAAAAGATAACAAAAAAAACAAAAGCAATTATTGTAGTTCATCTATATGGTTGTCCGGCAAAAATGAGACAAATTAAAGAAACAGCTAAAAGATATAATTTGAAAATTATTGAAGATTGTTGTCAGGCTGCAGGAGCCAAAATAGGTAATCAATATGTAGGCACTTTTGGCGATATCGGCTGTTTCAGTTTTGAACAGACAAAAAATATGACCTGCGGGGAAGGAGGAATGATAGTCTGTAATAACAGAAAAATTTTTGAAAGATGTCGCTCGTTTGTTAACTATGGAATAAGAAGGGAGATTTTTTCAGAGTATAATTTTAATAAATTAGGCTTCAACTATCATTTGACAGAGATGCAAGCCGCTTTAGGTATCGAGCAGTTAAAAAAATTAGAAAAAATGAATGAAAAAAGAAGAAAAAATGTTATAATTTTTAAAAAATTTTTAAATCGCCCAGAATTGATATTCCAAAAAGAAACACTAGATTATTTTAATGTTTATTATTGTTTAACGATTATTTTGCCTAAAAAAATAAAAAATAAGAGAGATTGGTTAGTCGATGCTATTAGGGCGGAAAAAGCAGAAGTTTTTAAACTATATCCCTTATCTCTTCCTGAGGTAGATCTTTTTAAAAAAGAAAAAAACCTCTGCCCGGTAGCTTCTGAAATAGCTAGTCGTTTATTTAATTTTTTCCCGCTTCCGTCTTTATCTGAAAATGAAATAAAAAGAATCTGTAGAGCGACAAATAAAGTTTTAGATTTTTTATTTAGTTAATATTTAGTTAAAGAGTTAGTAAGAAGTCAATGATTCATAATAACGAATTTAAAAATAATAGTTTTAACAGGAATCTTCATTGGATAATTTCAGATTCTTGTAATTATAATTGTAGTTATTGTTTTATAAAAAATAAAAGAGATTATCCTGTTAGCCCCCTTTTGATAGCTGAAGCTTTAAGAGGCAAACTTAAGGGTAGGTGGAATTTTTGTATTTCTGGAGGTGAGCCGTTCATTCAGCCAAATTTTATAGCATTAATTAAAAAAATAATAAATTTCCAACAGCTTGATTCTTTAGAAGTTCAGACTAATTTCTCATCTGAGGTAAAAGAGATTGTTGAGTTTCTTAATTTAACTAAAAATAAACTTTCGTTTTTTTTCGCTAGTCTTCACTTGGAATATTTAAGTCCAGAAGATTTTCTTAAAAAGGCTTCTTTAATAGAGAAACAATTCCCGGGATTCAAGAAAAAACTATTAGTTAGCTTGCCGACATTGGCAGAAGACTTTTATCTTTTAGAAAAAATAAAAAAAAAATTTTTCGATAACGATATTCAGCTTTTAATTAGGCCGCAGAGATTAATAAATTTCAAATTTGCAGAATACTCTGAAACGCAGAAAAAATTTTTAAAAGATCTTGCTTTAAAATTTAATTTGCCAGATCGTGAAAGACTAGCTTTATTGTATGGGACTTTTGGTCTTAATGATAGTCATTATGATAATCATTTAAAATTTAAAGGGAAGAGATGTTCCGCTGGCTCGTTATTTCTTACCATTAATCCCTTTGGCGAAGTTTATGGTTGTTCATTAGCTAGGCGATATAAAAATAAAAAATTATTTCTTGGCAATATCATAACAGATCATTTTGAATTAAAGAAAAATTTTATAAAATGCCCTTTTGAGACTAATTGTTCTCCATTTGTTCTCCGTTTTTTTCTTAGCTAAAATAGAGATTTTATATGAAAATTGCTTTTTTAATGTCGTCGAAACATTTAGTGCCTCCTTTAAAGACAGGAGGCATAGAAGAGGCGACTTATTATCTATCTCGTGAGCTAGCTAAAAAAGGTCATCAAATAACTATTTTTGCTGCGCCTGGTTCAAAAATTTCTTGTGTAAAATTTAAGAAAAATTCTCCTTTTTTTGTTTTATCAAAAATTAAAAGAGGATTTTTAGAAGAAAGAATTTCTGGTTTTTTTGATAATAGTTTCCTGGGTGATTTTTTTATTTCAAGAAAAGATGAGAAATTTGATTTGATTCAATATAATGGGTATCTTTTTTATCAGATTTTACCTTTTGCTAAATTCTCAAAAAGGCCAATTATTATTGAAATAAATTATCCGCATAAAGAAATTTATAAGTATTTGAAAAAAGAAATCAGAAAAATAAAGAATGTTTTTTATTTGCCGGTGTCTGATTTTATAAAAACAATGATGCCTGATTTGCCTTACTTACCAGTTTTTACTCAGGCTTTAGATTTTAATTGCTTCCCTCTTTTTTCTAAAACAAAAAAAGAATATCTTTTTTTCTTAGGCAGGATTTGTCCTGAAAAAGGTACTCACTTGGCTATAAAAGTTGCCCAAAAAGCTAGAAAAAAGTTGATTATTGCTGGAAGAATTGATGACTCACATTTATCTTATTATTATAGTTTTGTAAAGCCACATTTAAACAGATATATAAGATATGTTGGTGAAGTAGATTTTAAGACAAAAATAAATCTTTATGGAAAAGCCATTGCTACTCTTTTTCCTATCCAATGGGATGAGCCCTCAGGGTTGACTATAATGGAATCAATGGCATGTGGCGTTCCACCTATTATTTTTGACAGGGCAGCAGCTAGAGAGATGGTAGAAGATAATTTAAGCGGCTTTGTTGTGCCGGATGGTGATGTTGATGCTATGGCTAGAAAAACAGATGAAGTTAATAAATTGAATCGATGGAGAATAAGGAGGTGGGCAGAAAATAAATTTTCAGTGGAGAAAAAAGTCATAGATTATGAAAAGATCTGTCAAAGTATATTAAATAGAAATATCCTTTGAATTTAATGGCTTTTTATTAAAATTATTAAAAGAGATTTTTTTGATGAGTAAGTTAGTTTATGAAATTGATTTTGAATAATTTTAATATCAATTCTTTGAATAAGATTTTAAAATCAATAACCAGAAAGAGTCAAAAGAGAGTTGACTTAGAGATTAATGATTTAGGAGGATTGCCTTTCTTTAAAGACATCATGCCTGCTATTTATGATTTTTTAGACTTGGAGCCTTTTTTTGGTATTTGGCTTAAAGATTTTCCTTATTGTGCAGTCGAGGAAAATTGTCGTGATCATGTTCGAAATAGCGAGAAAAAAATGGGTGAAAAGACAGAAAAATGTCAGCTTTGTCGCTATTTTAAAAAGTGCGCTGGTTTTCCAAGGGGTTATTTTAAAAAATACGGCAAGGAAGAAGTGATTCCAATATTAGATTTGCCGAAAGAAATAATGATAGAGGTTGAACCTCGCTGCAATTTTAATTGTGTTTTTTGCTTTAACAAGGTTTCTTTTGCTAAGGAACAAAAAAAGATAAAGCCTTTTACCACAAAAGATGTAAAAAAGATTATTGATAAAGTTTTTACTTCTGGTGTAAAAATTTTTAGATTTACAGGTGGCGAGCCGCTGCTGAGAAAAGATTTTTTTGAATTAGCTTTTTATGCTAAAAATAAAAATCTTGAAGTAAGGCTAAATACTAATGGTTCATTAATAACTCCGAAAGTTGCTAAAAAATTAAAAGGGCTAGTAGATAATGTTTTGATACCAATTGACAGCTGTAGCAACGAGATAGAAGAATGCCTAAATAATTTTAAAAATTCTTTGAATAAGAAAATAAGAGCTATTGTTTTGTTAAAAAAATACGGCATCCCTCTGGTTAGAGTCGGGACGGTAGCTAGTCGGGAGAATATAGAAAAATTGGAAAAAATATCAGAAATAGTTTTATCTTCTCCGGCAGACGAATGGGAAATATATCGACAAATTTCTATTAATAAAAATACTGAAAAAATAAAAAGTTGCGACATCAAGCTTTTGGTTGATAAAATTTATAGAATCAGAGATAAAACAGGAAAGAATATTTCTTTAGCTAATTCTTTGCCTTTTTGTTCAATCAAAGAGGTAAGCAAGATTAGTTTTATTAGCAGTGGTTCGTTATTTGACGATGGTCGTAATCGTTTAGTTATTGACCCAAGGGGTTTTATAAAACCACATTATTTTTTAGAAGTAAATTTAGGCCAACAATTTGATATTTTATCGGCTTGGCAGAATTGTTTTTTAAAAAAAATTAGAAGCTTAGACTTCCTTCCAGTAAATTGCCAGAAATGCCCTTTTGTTTTTAAATGTGGGGGAGGTAGCCGTTATGAAGCAAAATTAGCTTTTGGAGATTATTTCGCCCCCGATCCTTTGGCTAACTTTAAGAATATTAAAGATTGGTAATTTAATATATTTTGTTTTGAAAATTTGAAAATTAAATTAATAAATATTATTATGGATTCTGGATAATAGAAGGTTTCAATATTAATTATATAAATAATTTTAAATAAATATTAATAATTAAATATTAAATAGTAGGCTTATGATTCAAAAAAATATTTATAAGGATTTTAAAAATAAGATTAATTTGCTAAAAAAGGATACGCCTTTTTTAGCCACAATTACTTTTTTCAGCAAGAGCGGAGAGCCAGGTAAAGAATTAGAAACATTTGTTTTTGTTAATAATTTTCCTTATGAAGAAATCGAGGGGACAAAAAATGAGATCGTTAGACAAATTAACGGGATTAAAAGATAAATAAATTTCAAAAACATTAACTTTCCCTATAGTGTTAATTGGTAAAGATTTTTATGGAAAGAGTAGATTTAAAAGTAGGATTTTATTGTAACAATAGATGTCTTTTTTGCGTTCAGGGCAAAAAAAGAGAATATTTGCCAGCTAAAAATCTTTCAGAAATAAAAAATTCTTTAGAAGAAGCTTTTTATAGTGGTAAAAGAGAAGTGGTTTTTACTGGCGGGGAGCCTGCTCTGCACCCTCATTTTTTTGAATTAATTAAAATAGCAAAAAAAATTGGTTACGAAGTTATTCAGATTCAATCGAATGGAAGAATGTTTGCTTATTATGATTTTTGTGTAAAAACAATAGAAGCTGGTGCTAATCAATTTTCTCCTTCCCTTCACGGTGCTAAAAAAGAAATTCATGATTTTTTAACCAGGGCAAAAGGTAGTTTTGAGCAGACTATTCAGGGAATCAAGAATCTAAAAAAATTAAATCAGTATGTTTTAACTAATTCTGTAATCACTTCGAAAAATTACAAAAGCTTGCCTCAACTGGCTAAGCTTTTAGTTGATTTAGGTGTTGACCAATTTCAATTTGCTTTTATTCATATCTTAGGTACGGCAAAAGAAAATAGTGATTGGATTGTTCCTCGGAAAACCGAAATAATGCCTTATGTAAAAAGAGCTTTGTTGATAGGGAAGAAAGAAGGGAAGAAAGTTACTACAGAGGCTATTCCTTATTGTTTGATGAAAGGATACGAAGATTGCGTTGCTGAAAAAATAATTCCTAAGACTAGGATTTATGATGCTGGTTTTACAGTTGAGGATTATGGTATTTATCGAAGAGAAAGTGGAAAGGCTAAACGCGAAGAATGCTTTTTGTGTCGTTATAACGAAGAATGCGAGGGTCCTTGGAAAGAATATGTTGAAATTTTTGGCTGGTCAGAATTTAAGCCGGTAAAAAAATAAACAAAAATATAAAAAATGGCTGAGATAAAAAATAAAAAAGATTTTTTCAACTCCGGGGACATTGAGAATTTTAACAATGGGGATTTTGTTTTATCATCAGCTGATTTAATCGCAGTAAAATACGGAATAAAAAAAGTAACTAGATTTGAGTATAGTAGCGATGAAGAACTGGCTAATTATAAAAAGGCGCTTGAAAAACATTCTTTATATAGTATTTCTAGCGATGAGGCGCTTTTTGGTAGACATAATTTATATATCTCAAAATCTAAAAAATTAGCGCTTCAAGCTAAAAAAATTGACCCCTCTTTTAAGATAATTAACCATCAAAAACAATTTAGCGAAATTATTGATGATATTTACCAATTTAGTAAATTGTTAAGTTATCCCGACTGTTGTATAAAAGCTTATTTAAATAATATTTTAAATCACACAAAAGTTTCTTCAGCCGATATTTTTTCTAGGATACCAAAAAAAATAAATTTTTTGTTTAATAATATTTTAAACGGTATTTCCAATTTATATTTTTCTTTTCATCTCCCTTGTTCTTTTGAATGTGAAAAAAGCTTAGCTTATTTAAAGAAAATTTTTAATAAAACAAAGAAGGATTCTCTTCTGTTTGCTGAAAAACTTAAAGATTATTTATCAAATCAATATTTAGTTTTTTTAGATCCACTAGCTAGTAATATGTATGTATCTTGGGATAAAAGGAAGGGTTTTATCTTTGATGGTTACGTAAAAAAAAATCAGTTATTCTATTCGAAAGTAATTTATTTTGAGACTCGATATCCAGATTATGAGGCAGATAGAGAGAAAAAAGACTCTCAGCTATTTTTATTAGTAGAAAAAATAAAAAATGGCGATCAGATTGTTTTTGCAGAAAAAGGTTTCAGGGTTTTAAAAAATAAAACTTTATTATATCAGTTTGAAGACAAAGAGAATATAAAGTCTTTTTTATTGAATTTTGTATAATTAATTTTATAAAAATATATTAAGAAGATAGTTATTAAAATAAGAAAACCGATGGAAAACCAATTAAATTTAATTCATAAATTAAAAAAAGTGAAATTTATCCCAGAGGTATATATAACTAATAGATGTAATCAGAATTGTTTATTTTGTTCGGCTGATGTAAATTCTTCGGTTTGTTATATAAAAGAGGACAAACTTAAAAATATTATAGAAATCTTAAAAGAATTAAGTTTATTTTCTGATAGTATTAAGATTACTGGTGGGGAGCCAACTATAAGAAAAGATTTTTTAGAAATAGTTAAATTTGCTAAAAAAATTGGTTTCCAGAAGATTATCATTGAGTCAAATGGCCAAAGTTTTTCTAATTTTGTTTTTGCCCAAAAAACAATAGAGGCAGGTGCTAATGATTTTTTTATATCTTTTCATGGTTACAATAAAAAATTACACGATTTATTAACTCAGTCTCCCGGATCTTTTTTGAGAACAAAACAAGGGATAATAAATCTGAAGAAATTAAATCAAAGAGTTCGTGTAAATGTTGTAATAAATACTAAAAATTACAAAAATTTGCAGAAAATAATTATTTTATTAGAAAAATTGAAGGTAGATTCTGTCACTTTCAGTTTTATTATTGTTTCAGGTAAAGCAAAAAGAGACAGAAAATAATTCCTAAAATGACAGAGGTTCTCCCTTATTTAAAAAAAGCCGTTTCAATTGCTAATATCCCAATACGGATTTCTCATTTCCCATTTTGTTTATTGGGCCAATTAAATAAATATAATACTTGGATTAAAGTACAGCAAAAAGTCATTATTAATAATGCTGATTTTATTATTTCAATTGAGCCTAAAGATCAGCATGACGCTAAGGATGAAAATTGTAAAAAATGTCGATATGATGAAATTTGTTTTGGCTTAAGAAAAGATTATGTTGCTCTTTATGGATTTGAAGAATTAAAAATAGTAAAGGATAAAAAAATAAAAGATTTCGAGAGTTATGTACAAAATATTTTATAGTTGGCTATTCTGGTTTATGTTAAGCCATTTTTCTTTGTTGTTTTTTTTGCTTTTGGCAAATTTTAATTATTTATGGCAGGAGTTTAAAAAAATTGATAAAAAAA
>CAYMCB010000013.1:0-13504 GCA_964388895.1 uncultured Candidatus Saccharibacteria bacterium | reverse complement strand
ATTATTTTTTATTTTTTTAAAAAATTTAATCTATTTTTTATGTTATTTTTCGTCTCCTTTTTTCTAGGCTAAAGTTTCACCTAAAAATTAGCCTTGCCCGCGCTACCAAAAAGCCATATTTTGTCTGACACAACTTTTTTTACTGCTTCAAAAGCTGGCTCCAGGATTTTATAAGGTGTTGTCTCTTGTGGATGAGCGGCTATCTCTTCTTTCAATCCTGCTTGATAAGCGACTCGTAATTCCGTATTAATATTTATTTTTACTATTCCTAGCTGAATAGCTTTCCTTATTTGTTCTTCGACTATGCCAGAACCACCATGTAAAACTAAAAAAGCTTTTTCGCCGATAGTTTCGTTAATTTGAGCTAATCTCTCTAAATTTAAAATCTCTTGGCCTTTAGCAAAAATACCATGCGCATTTCCAATAACTACTGCTAAAGAATCTATGCCTGTTTGTTCTATAAAATCCTGAGCCTGCCAAGGAGCAGTTAAATCACTTTCTTTAATTTCTATTGCTTCCTCATGAATTTTCGAAGCGCCACGCAGATATCCTAATTCGCCTTCAACGATTATTTCTCGCCCCATCTTTTTTTCTGCCTGTCTAACATAATCAACAACCTCTCTAGTCCGTCTTATATTCTCTTCATAGGGGAACTCTGAACCATCAAAATGAACTGCGTTATAACCAGCTTCGATAGCCATTTTAATAGTATTTAAAGATTTACCATGATCTAAATTCAAAATCAAAGGCAGCTTGGTGGCTATTCGCCAAGCTTCAACTAATACAGCTGCTTCTTTATAACCGATGAAATCGGCTTCTTTTTCTGAAGTCGCTAAAATGGCAGGAGAATTCAACTGTTTGGCAACTTGAATAATGGCTTTCAAAATTTCTGCCGTTGAAAAATTAAAAGCACCAATGGCGTATTTTTTTTGCTGAGCTGATTTTAAAATTTCACTTGGCTTTGACATGATAAAAAACTGACATCTATTCTCAAAAACTTAATTCAATCACCGATAAGCAATTTACTCTAATTAATTTAATCATCCTAACTCAATATATCCTTTATCAATATTCTCTATTAATAAATCTTCTAATTTTTCCTCGCCCATATATTCAATAAAAATTTTATTCCAAAGCGCCTCCTGCTGATGATAAAGATATTTTTCTAATCCACCATGAGTTAAAGAAATAATATTATCTAATAAATCAAAACTAACTATCTCTTCTCCCTTTTTGCCGGCAGGAAAAATTTCTCCACAAAAATCATCTAATCCTTGCCAAAAATCCATCTCTAAATTATTTTCCTGAGCTAATTTATCCATTTCTTTTTCCGCTTTAAGCCAATGAAGGGTTTCAGAATTAACATGAGGTTCAAATAAACGCGGATCCTGTGGGTCAATCTTTGCCAAATAGCGATGAATAATCCGCCAATTTACTAAACCTGAAGGCACACACGGCGAAATACTGCAAGCTAAAAGATTAACTAAATGAGAACCAAAATTTTTTTTCTCTGCATAAAGTCTAAACAGACGGCTGAAAAAATCAATTTCATGAATGTAATGTAAAATCAGACTAAAAGTCTCCAAAGTCTGACCAGGTCGATAGGCTCCGTTGCTATTTTTATCAGGGATAACAAAAATAAAACCTAATTCTTTTAGATGGCTTATATGATGTAACTTTTTCCCTACAAAAGTAGCGCCAATGGAAGCCCATTTTTCAGAAAGCATTTTAATTTTCAAAGGTCGTTCTTCAAAAGAATTTGGTGCTAAATCATTATAAGGTCTAAAAAATACAGAATTTAACCATTTTTCGTTTTCAACAAAACGCAAGGCTGCAAAAATTTCATAAAGATCTTCTTTATTCAGCATTGCCTGAATGTCGCTATAACCTAAAGCTGACAAAATATTTTTTGGTGGATTCAAAAATAAAAAATCCCTCAACTTTTCTTCTTTCAAAAAAAATCCATTTTTAACACCACTGATATTTTCAGCAACAGAAATCATCTTATCACAACTTACAGCATCATAAAAATTAGGCTTCTCTAAATATTCAAATAATGCCTTATCTGCTTTATCTACTTTCTTTAAAATTTCTGCTTCTACGCTTTGCACATCAGCTTCATCCAGCTCTATGCCTAATTCTTCCATTTTACGCCTAACCAGTTCTTGATTTAACTCAAAAATTTTTTCGGCTACTTTCTTTTTGCCGCTTATTTTTTCCATGTCAACAAAAAGTTTTTCTAAAGTTTGATAAGGCGTTCGCAAAAGTTGCGCAATTTTTTTTATGGGTTCCATATTTTTATTTTAATTTATTTTAATTATTGCTTAGTTTTTCTTCTCTGACTTCAACTTTTGGCCAAGGTCCCCACTCATCTTTCTTTAAAAGACCTTTTTTAGCACCCACTTGTTGAATAGTCGAAGTAGCGTTAGCTGTACCAAATTGAATCGCCTCTTGAATAGTTCCCCCTTTTATAATTTTAGCAACAAAACCTGAGCCGAAAGCATCGCCAGAGCCGGTCCTATCAACATACAAAGAATCTGGAATACCGGCTCGATAAATAGTTTGACCGTCAGAAACGGCCACCCCTTCAGGCCCTTTACTCATTACAGCAATTCCGGAAACCAATTCATCAAATTTACTAAAAAGTTTTTCTTCTTCCTTAAAATCAATACCAGTAATTTGACTAGCTTCCTCTTGATTAACTAACAGAATATCAATTTTGTTTAATAATCCCTTTAGCTCTTCTAATCTCTCACCTAGTTGTTCTTTGCCAGGATTAACAGCAATTCTAATTCTGTTATCGAATGCAAAATCGATAATTTTTTTAAAAACTTCTGAAGACTTCCCCGACAAGCCAGCAACATAAAACCATTGAGTTTTCTTTATTTCCTGCCAATTTATATCTTCCTCTGACAAAAGATGCGAAGCCCCTTCGTAAACCAAAATACTCCTTTCTTTTTCACTCGATAAAATAATAGAACAAGGAGTTTTAGCCAGCTCAATTTCTTTAACAAATTTTGTTTCAACGCCTAAATCTTTTAATTCTTTCTTTATTTCATGCCCACTTTCATCATTCCCTACCAATCCTACATAAGCTGTTTTTAAGCCCTGCAAAGCAAAAGTTGCTGCTGTGTTAGTACCGCCACCGCCAGTAGCAAAAACCAAATCATCTATATAGATTTTTGCTCCAGCTCCCACAGCCATAGCCTTGCCACTTATAAATTCATCGCAATCAATAATTTTAAAACCCTGGCTTCTAACAAAAATATCACGGGTAGCTGAACCAAAGGTTATTACGTCAAACATATTTTTTATCTAAAAATTTAAAGCGCTTCTAAAATTTGTTTTTTAATTCCTTCGGTATCAAACTTGGCTAATTTATACACCTCAGATGGCGGACCAGATTTCAAAAATTTATCAATTTCTAAAGTTCTTTTCTCATAATCCTCGGGCATTAAGAATCTATACAAAAAGCCTGACCAGCCATTATGCAAAGTAATAACCTTCTGCCTTTCTTCTTCCGATAAAATTTGGCGCGCTTTAGCCGGATTTATCTTCCTTAATTCCTCAAAAAGTTCCGGCGAAGTCACAACTACAATTTTAACATCAATTTCTTTTTCTAGCTCCGGTAAAATTTCTAAAGTATTAGCCAAAACCTGACCTCCGCAAATCACTAAAACTTTTTCTTTCTTGCCATTTCTGGCAAAAGGCTTAAAAACATAAGCACCGTTTACTGCTTCTTGAGCTGGCGGCACCACATATCTCCCATCAGCAGACAAACCTCGTCTAAAAACCGGCGTTCCCGGCCGCATTACCGATAAAGCTACTGGCTCGCCTTTTTCTAAGGCATAAAAAAGCATTTCTATTGCTTCGTTGGCATCAGTTGGTTTAAAAACTTTAATTCCGGGGTAAGCATCGAAAAGAGACATCCAAAAAAGTCCTTGGTGAGTCGGTCCGTCTTCCCCTGTTTCCGGCCCATCATGAGCCGCTAACATAATGAAAAATCCTTTAGCTTTTGGATTTATCACATTATTAATTAACGCCATACGCACCGGATTAGCCATAATTGCAGTAAAAACGCCATAAGTAGAAAAAACGCTCATGGCTTGAAATCCTCCGGGTAAAATATCTTGAGTCAAAGCGCAAGACATCATGGCCATATTCTGTTCAGCAATACCAAAACGGAAACCCCGGCCCAAAGGATTTTTTTCGTTAATTATTCCATAAACATTTTCAGCTGAAGTTGTTAAAATAGATTTAGCCAAATCTCCGGAACCGATATAAAAAAACGCCGTTTGTCCCATTAACCACTTAAAAAAAGCTTCGGTTGCTTTTCTAATCGGCACTAGCTCTCCTTCGGTAAAAACTAATTCGGGCGGCAAAACTTCCGGCCGACGAATTTTTTTATAATCGACTAATGGCCGGCCCTTTAAAGCTATACTCATTTTTTCTAAAAGTTCTTTTTCGTTTTTCAAATTATTTTTGTCTTCCGATAGCCTCTCTGTTATATAAACTATATCATCTTCTGTCAGCTGAGATATAATTACTTTAATATCTTCCAAAATCTCGCCCTCTCTGCCGGGGATATCAAAACCCAATTTTTTCATTATTTCAATATATTCTTCTTGGGAAGCGGGCGTACCGTGGGAATCAGCTGACCCCTCATTTTTGCCATAATCTTTTCCTTTAATTGTCTGACAAATAACAACGGTTGGCCGGTTGTTGCCAAAACCCTGAATAGCTTTTTTATAAGCATAAGCTAATTCCAAAATATTATGACCATCTGCTTCAATCACATTCCAGCCTAACGCTGCCCAATGATTAATATAAGGTGTGGCAATAACTTCCTTTATCGGTCCATCAATACCAAAATTATTATTATCCAAAGTTACAATAATATTATCCGCTCCCATAGAAACAATACTATTTCGAGCTTCATAACTCATTCCTTCTTCTGTTTCCGCATCTCCGGCAATTACAAAAACTTTAGAATTTAAACCATTACTTTTCTGTAGCAGCGCCAAACCAAGGGCAATAGAAAAACCATGGCCAGAAGCGCCAGTTGAAGCATCAGATAAAGCGTACCTTGATTCTACGTGGCCGGAAGGCCCGTCACAGTGACGAAATCTTGCCAAACATTCCGGCAGAACCGCGCCTAAGGCTTCTTTATCTATTATCTCTCCCTTTTGTTGCAAAGCATAATAAATCAAAGCTAACAAAGAATGAAAAAGCGGAGTACAATGGCCGGCGCTCCAAACAATACGATCTCGGCCCGGATGCTTTGGCTCCATTGGGTCAAAAGCTAAAACACCGCTGAAAAGCAAAGCTAATAGTTGTTCAACTTTTGAAGATGAACCGCCCGGATGGCCAGACTTAATTCCATTAATAGCCGCAAAAGCCAAACCACGAACAATTTTTGCCAAACGATTTAATCTGTCTAAATCAATCCCTACCATTGGCGCTAAATCTAGTCCTTTTAGATTAAAATAAAAACCATTTTCAGCTGTTAAAACAAAACGCTGTGGTTCTTTTTCTTTTAATTCATTAAAATCTTTTTCTTCAAGAATGTTGTACATTTTTTTATTAATTAATATTTTATTAGTTATTAATTTTGTTTTTTAAATTTTAAAAATTATCTTTGATTAACACAAAAATTTCCCCCGGATTCAAGCACGGCACATAGGTCATAGGCTTGGCCAGCTGCTGAATAACCACCTTCTCCAGCATTCCATGGCTCATAGCTATAATAATAAGTCGTGTTATTAATTGGATCTTTTGGCAAAGAATTTAAAAATCCGCCTGATATCAAATCCCTTAGATCACTATTTGCATCCCAGTCTCCCACTCCACCAGCCGCACCACATTGATTAAATCCACCGTAACTAGTATCTGTACACATATTTTCTGGTTGAGTATAAGATCCGTATTTATCGTAATGTAAAGATAAGGCTATTGATATCTGTTTTATATCTGCTTTTCTTTTTGCATCTCTGGCTTTCACCCGCGCTGAATTTAAACTTACCATAACAATAGTGGCTAAAAGTCCGATAATCGCAATCACCACTAAAAGTTCAATCAAGGTAAAACCCTGACTTTCAATTTTTTGGTTTTTTCTCATCATAAAGTAATTCTTGCGCTTTTTTTAGCGCTTGAGCTGGGTCAGATTGCGCAAAAATTGCCGACCCCATAACCAAAAAATCAGCGCCGGCTTTTACCAGCTTTGGTATATTTTCCAAGTTTATACCACCATCTACTTCTATTTTAACATCAGGATAACGTTGCCGCAACGCCATAATTTTGGGGATAACTTCTTCTTTAAAATTCTGGCCGGCAAAGCCAGGATTAACACTCATTAAAAGCACCATATCTATCTCGCTAATAAAATTATCTAGAACTGAAATCGGTGTTGCTGGATTTAGGGCAACGCCAAATTGTTTGCCGCAACGATGAATTTCTCTGGATAAATTAGAAAAAGGAAATTTATCATCAATTTGCGTTTTATACGGCAACAGTTCGTGATTGTGAATTTTTTCAATAGCCTCCCAATGCAAAATCAGTCTCTCAATTTTTGAATTAAGCCATTCATTCAAAATCCGATGGGGGTTTTCTATCATTAAATGAGCCTCTAAAGAAACTTTTGTTTTTAACTCGTCTAAATCGTTTACTGATATTTTACTCTCTGATGTATAACTAGAGAATTTTTCTGTGTAGGGCCAAGTGGTATTAGAAACAAAAATGCCGTCCATTATATCCAACTGGACGGTTTTAACCAAAGATTCAACTTGTTGAATTTTTTCTTTCAGCTCATTAAAATTTTTAGCAATAATTGCCGGAATAATCTCCATAAATACAAATAAAAAAACCTTTTAATTTTTACTTTTTTAAAAATTATTCTTATCTTCTTTCAACCTCTTCTATTTTTTTTAATCTCCTGATATGCCTTTCGTCTTCTTCAAATTCAGTTTCCAGCCATATTTTTACTATTTTCTTGGCTGTTTCTAAATCAGTTATTCTTCCGCCTAAACATAAAACATTAGCATTGACATGTTCGGCAGCGGCCCGAGCAGTGAACTCGTCATAAGCCAAAGCAGCTCTAACTCCCGGGTATTTATTTGCAGCAATACACATACCCTGACCCGTGCCGCAAATTAAAATCCCTCCCGCATCCTCTTCTTCAGACACACTTTGAGCCAAAGCAAACGCAAAATCCGGATAATCATCAGAAAGATTTAATTCTTCCGCTCCTAAATCTATCACTTCATAACCCTCTTTTTCTAAAAAAGGTTTTAAATTTTCTTTTAAAGGATAACCCGCATGGTCAGCGGCAATATAAAGCATAATTTCTAATTTTAATTATAAATTTTTAATTTTAAATCAATGGTTAAATAAAATAATAAAAATTTATAAATTTAAAATCCACTTAAAATTTAGTCTTTAAAATTTATGTTCTTTGCTTTGCTTTTCCCTCCAATCCTTGATAGCTTTATGATTTCCTGACAATAAAACTGAAGGCACTTTCCAGCCATGAAATTCTTCGGGTCGGGTATATTGAGGGTATTCTAAATAACCTTTTTCTGAAAAACTCTCCTGAATCAAACTTTCTTTTTTGCCTAAAACTCCGGGAATCATTCGGCTCACCGCATCTACTAATATCATAGCAGGAATTTCCCCTCCCGTCAGCACAAAGCTTCCCACAGATATTTCTTCATCAGCAATATATTCAGCCACTCTTTCATCTACTCCTTCATACCGGCCGCAAATCATTATTATTTGATCATATTTAGCCAGTCGCCGCGCATCAGCTTGGGTAAATTGTTTCCCTTTGGCAGAGAAAAGAATCACTCGAGTTTTTCTTTTTTTTGAGTTCTTGCGACCTTGAACATTATCTTTTCCCTGCCTCTTTTTTAAAGCTGAAACAGCCTTAAAAATTGGTTCAACCATCATGACCATTCCGGGACCTCCTCCATAAGGGGCATCATCTACTGATTTATGCTTATCTTTAGACCATTGACGTAAATTATGTATTTTTATTTTTATTAATTTTTTTTGTTGAGCTCGCTTAATAATACTTTCGTTAAAATATGAACTGAAAATTTCCGGAAAAATAGTAATAATATCAAAAATTATCATAGAATTACTTTCTGAAAAATTTTTATTTACCTTAATGATTTATTTTAACATAAAAAAACAAAAGCCACATTACTGTGGCTTTTGTTTTTAAAAATCAAATAAAATTATAGTTTTAGTTCGTCTACTACCTGATCAACATCTTTGGCAGCAGAGGTAGCAGAATTGCCGCCTCGCGAGGCACGACCACCGGCAGGTTCCTCTATCTTAAAGTTGATGCGGGCATTATGTTTAGCACCGATCACTCTTAAAAGAGTTCTAATTGCTCTGGCCGTACCGCCCTGCCGACCGATAACTTGACCCATATCCGCCGGATTGACACTGAGAGTTAAAAGTACTCCCATTTCATCAACTCTGCGGTCGGTTTTTACGTCATCAGGATGATCGACAAGACTCTTGACGACAAATTCGACAAACTCCTGATCGGGATTTTTAGCCATATCTTTCTTTTTAAAGTCTTAAAATTTTTATAAACTTCCGATAGTAGTCGACCAATTGAAAACTACTACTACCCTACTAATAGGTTATCATCTCCCTCTGTTAATTGTCAAATCTCTAAAAATAATCAAACTGAACTCCCAAAATAAAAAATATCCTAAACCGTCTTTAACAAATATTTTCTATTCTTCAATTTTAAACCTTTAATCTTTGGATAATTTTTTATTTCGGTTTAATATTTTTAATTTCTTCACTAATTATCCTTTCGGCGACTATTAAGGCTTTCTTTAATCGGTCATAAAGAATTTTCCATCATTACTTAAATGAAAAATACACAAATCTTTTTCTCTTTTCTTTTATATTATCTTTCTGCCAAAAGATTAATCTTCCTTTAAATTTAAAATTAAGTGTAAAAGCTGCTAAACAATTTTTATGTCTATATAATCTTTATTTTATTTAAATTTTTAAATATTATAAATTAACTGAAGATTACTCTAGAAAGACGAAATCTTAAATAAAAATAAATAAAAACCTCCATAAAAAAATTTTATGGAGGTTTTTAACTTTTATTTTCTTTAAAACTTTATACTAGAATATAGCGAATCTCTTGCGTTTTTAATTAAATCAACATTCCTAAAAGATTGTCTCGGGAATAATTTCCTTCAAATAAAAATTACCCTTGCGCTTCTTCTTGCTTTACGGATTCATTCTCTTCTTTTTTTCCAGTTTCTGTTTTAGCCTCTGATTTTTGGTTTTTCTTCTTCGGCCGCCAGGCTTTGACTTTTTTGGCGTCAATTATTTTTTCCGAAACCAAAAGATTATGAACAGTTGGTGAAGTTTGCGCGCCTTGCGATAACCAATATTTTATCCGATCAGCGTTTAAAGATTTCTGTTTTAATCGAGGGTTATAGCTACCTAAAATTTCAATAAACTTACCCCTTGCTGGGTTCCCTTTTTCGGTAAGAATTACCCTAAAGGCTGGCTGATTTTTCTTTCCGACTCTAGTTAATCTAATAACCAACATAATCAATAATAATTAATTAAATTAATTAAGTTAAAAAATTAAATAAAAAATAAAATATGTTTTACTTTTAAACAATATACTAAAAAATAAAAATTGTAAAGTAAAAATTAGCTTTTTTATACTTAATTATTCTTTTAGCTCTTTTTTTATATTCCAATTTTTTTATCCCAACCTTTTATCTTTAAAGCTTCGGCTGCAGCTTTTTGCTGGGCTTCTTGCTTTGAGACCCCTTCTCCTTCGGCTACTAACTCTTTATCTAAAAAAACTCCTACTTTAAAATGCTTGGCGTGATCCGGCCCCCATTCATCTAAAACATCATAACTTGGAGTTATACCGACTCTTTCCTGCGCTTCTTCCTGAAAAATACTTTTAGAATCACGATAAGCTCCTGTAGCTAAAATTGTCGGCAAATGATTTATAATATTTTTTTCAATAAACTCTTTACTTTTTTCAAATCCGCTATCAAGATAAATGGCTCCAATAACAGCTTCTAAAGCATTAGCTAGAATATATTGCCTTGCCCGACCATTATCTTTTGCTTCTCCGCGCGATAGCATTAAAAAATCATTCAAATCTAAAGAGTCGGCAATTTCCGCCAATTTTTTTGCATTAACCAAAGCAGCCCGCCAAGCAGTTAGCTCGCCTTCAGGATTTTTATAATTCAAATAAAGATACTCGGTTACAATAAGTTCTAAAACCGCATCCCCTAGAAATTCCAATCGTTCATTATTTTCAAAACCACTCTCTGGGTTTTCGTTAATAAAAGAACGATGAACTAAGGCCTGTCTTAATAAATCTTTATTTTTAAAAACAACGCCAAGCTTTTTTTCAAGCTCAAATAGTTCTTTCATGATAAAATAGCCAATTCCTAATCTCTGATTCTTAATAAAATACTTAATCTCAGCAACTAACAATCTTATATCTTAATCAACCGAACTTTATTAAAAATTAGACATTAGATATTAAAAATTTATTTTTAACAAAAATTACTCATCTTTCTGCGGCTCACCGATTTCCCGATAGACTGTCCCCAATACACCATTAACAAATTTCCCAGAAGATTCACCGGAAAAACTTTTAGCTAACTCAATGGCTTCGTTGATAGCTACTTTTGGCGGCACTTCTTCACGATTACCAAAAAGCAATTCATAAAGACCTAATCTTAAAATATTTCTATCAATTAAAGTAATCTGATCAATTGGCCATTCTGGAGCAGCTCGAGAAATTATCTTGTCAACTTTTTCTAAATTTTCCACCACTCCATAAACTAATCTTTTAATAAAATCAACTGTCTCAATATCTGCTCCAAATTCCTTTATATTTTTTTCAGTAAATTCACCCAATCTGTCTTTCGGTTTGCCCCAAAAATCCCACTCGTAAAGAGTCTGCATTGCAATAGATCTGGCGAGATGTCGGCTAGCCATAAAAATAAAAAATATTAAATTATTTACTTAATTCTTTGGCGTCCAAGGCTTTTGCTTTTTTTGCTTCGGCTTCCTGAGCGGCTAATTCTCTTTGACGCTTTTTTTGTTCTCGCTTAGTTAATTTTTTTAAGACATCAATCACCTGTCTCCCTTTAAAAGTTCCGCAATTTTTACAAACTTGGTGAGGCAAAACAGGTTGACCGCATTTGACACATTTTGCCAACTTTAAGGAGTGCAAGGCTAAAGTCGCCCGTCTTTTGTTTTTTCTTGACTTAGTATGTCTTTGTCTTGGTACTGGCATAAAATAAAATTTTAATTCTTAATTTAATTTACTTTACTAAAACTAAAATAATAATCGAAAATACAGGAATTGATTTTTCTAAAAATAAATTATTTTATTTTACAAAAGGTATTAATCCCATACTATCCAGATATGACTTAACTTTTTCGTTATCTGGATTAATTTTTAAAGCATTCTCCCAAATACGCCTTGCTTCTGAAAAATTTCCTTGAAGATAATAAGTCTGACCCAGAAGTTCATAAGGGAGAATCCACTTTTTATCTAACTTAATAGCTGTCAAAAAATATTTCTGCGCCTCGGACCAATTTTCCTTCTGGCTATAAAGATTTCCTAAAAACAAAGCAGCTTTAGCTGAATGAGGCCACTTTTCCCAGGCGCGTTCCTGCGTTTTAATTGCTAAATCCAGCCACCCCATTTTTTCCCAAAAAAGAGCCAAACTCATTAATTGCCGCTGGTCCTGATCAGTTAAATAATTTTCTAAATTAGCTTCTATCTTTTCTCGGTCTAGTCTAAAATTTTCAATCAAAGAACTAAATCTTTCATTATTTTTTACCCAAATAGCCGCTGAACTGTCAACATAAACAAGCTGCCAATTTTTATCTGTCGCTAAATATCGCAAAAAATTTTCAGCCCAAGGAGTAGCGTCTGTGTGGGCAAAAAAAATAAAATCAATTTTATAAACCTCGTCTGCCAACTGCCGCCAGACAACCGGATCATTTTGCATTGGAATGTAAAAAGACTGAAAGAAATCTTTGGAATAAGCTTCTGGTCGATTATCAACAAAAACCCGCCATTCAGGGAAAAGACGCCAAATAAGATAGCCACCTATATCAAAATTATTAAACATTCGACCGGTTATTTTCTGCTCTATTAAAAAATCAGTGGCTTTAGAAAAACCAGCCGGGATGCCTAAACCAAAATAATCTCCTTTTTGGTAACGCAAAAAATATTGATTGGAAACAACGCCGTAAATACCGCCAATTAAAATAACAAAAATAGCTATTCCCGTCAAGAAATTAAAAAATTTTCTGATTTTTAAACGTTCCCAAATTCGCCAAATAATATTTTTTGATTCACAAAATTGATAAAAATTATCAACTAAAACAGGCAAAGAAATGAGGCCTAAAAAAGGAAAATGACGAATAGCCTTCCAGGATAGAACCCCAAAAAAAACTGCGTTAGCTAAATTAAAAAAACTAATTTTCCTAAAATTCAAAATAAAACTTAAAATTAAAAGAGCAATAGTTATTTTAAAAATAGTAATGCTCGGATTAACCATCAATTTCTCTAAAAAAAACGGAGACTGATTTTCAACAATCGTATAGCCATAATTTCTAAAAATAGTCAAAGGATAAAGAACGCCACGCCAAGTATTAGGATTCAAAAAAGAAATTGCCAAAAGAAAAAAGCCCTGCAAAGCTGCCAAAGCTATAAAAAGATCTATTTTCTTTTCTCGCCGAGCCAAAAGATACACTTGACGACGACGCGCCCAAAGACGATCCAAGAAGAAAAAGAAATATATTATTAAACCAAAACAAAAAGTAATGTGTAAATTCACCCAAAGTAATTGCGCCGGTAAAAGAAGCCAAAAAGACCAACGGAGTCTTTCTTTGTTTTTGATTAAAATCCACCAAAAAAAAGCCACTCCCAGAAAACCAAAAACTTCCGGCCTGATATCGGTTCTTTCGCTTAATAAACCTATACTTAAAATAGAAACAACGCCTAACAAAAGAAAATATCTTTTCTGATTGTGACCAAGAGATAAAAAAATCAGAAAAAAACTTAAAAGAGCCAAGAGCGTCGTCAAAACAATTAAAATTTTTATTCCGCCTAAATTATAAAGTCCATAAAAAATAACTTCTGAAAGCCAATGATGATTTATAAAAGGATAATCGGGTTCGGTCCAAGAGAAAAAATTAGTGTTTGGCACACTTTTTGTCTGCCAAATAATTTGCCCCAGCTTTAAATGCCGACCTAAATCTTGATTCAAAGCATTGGCTCCATGCAAGAAAAAAACAGCTAAAAAAACAAAGGTTAAAAAAACAAAAAATACCCGCCAAAACAAAGGCCAAATTTTCTTTTCCCTCTTTTTTTCTTTTTCTTCAATAATTATCATTTTTATATTTTTTATTATAACTTCATTTTTAAAAAGTGACAATTTAGTCTTTAAAAAGAATTTATAAATTAGTT
>CAYMCB010000012.1:0-13752 GCA_964388895.1 uncultured Candidatus Saccharibacteria bacterium | reverse complement strand
ATTTTTATACCCCCAATGTGCGTGAGTTTGCCTCGGGTGTGTATGATGAAAAGACAGGACTTGTAAAATTTCGCAACGTGCATTGGTTTACCAACCTTGACCACGGCCGCCGTCATCAGCCTTTAGCACTCATGACAATGGAGGATAATAAACGTTTCAATAAAAAAGTTCAAAATAACCCGAATGCCTACAAAAAATACGATAACTACAACGCTATAGAAGTGCCTTATACCGAAGCTATTCCTAGCGATTATGATGGCGTGATGGGTGTACCGATTAGTTTTTTGGATAAATACAACCCAGATCAGTTTGAGATAATTGGCAGTGATTACAATGTTAAAGAAGGATTATTGCCTAAATTAATAAACCCAAGATGGACCGGAAAAATAGATCGAGGTTACATAAATGGCAAAAGACAATACACACGAATATTTATAAAACATAAGAAAAAATAAATTATGAAGACTACTCTCAAAACAGGCATCACAGTTCGAGCCATTTGCGATGGGTTTGTTTATAACGAATACGAAGGCAAAGGCCTCTTTGGCCTTTCTGGCAAACTCACCATTCAGCCGGAATACCAGCGAAACTATATCTATGCCGCTGACGGCGGCAAGCGAGAGATGGCGGTTATTGACTCTGTTCTCAAGGGCTACCCCATCGGATTAATTTATTTCAACAAAGTTGCCGAGGATAAATTTGAGGTGTTAGACGGCCAACAACGGATTACCAGTTTGGGGCGTTTTGTTACCGACAAGTTTGCCGTCAAAGACGAATATGGATTGGAGCAGTACTTTAGCGGCATGGCAAAAGACAAACAGAACAAAATTTTAGATACAGAACTTTTGATTTACGAATGCGAAGGCACGGAAAGCGAAATTAAAGAATGGTTTAAAACCATTAACATTGCTGGAGTACCGCTCAACGAGCAAGAACTCTTAAATGCTGTATATTCTGGGCCGTTCGTAACATTGGCGCGCGCAGAATTTAGTAACAGTCAAAACGCCAATATTCATAAATGGAGTGCCTATATTGCAGGCAGTGTACACCGGCAAGATTTTTTGGCAACAGCGCTGGATTGGGTTAGCCACGGTAATGTCGGTGATTATATGAGTCGGCATCGCTATGACACCAATATTGATGAGCTCAAACGATATTTTAATACCGTGATTGATTGGGTTTCCGGTGTATTTATTGATGTAGAGAAAGAAATGCGTGGGCTTGAATGGGGGCGAATGTATGAGCAATATCACAAAAATTCCTACGATCCAGCCAAAGTATCAGAGCAAGTGCATAAGCTATACGCTGACCCATATGTAAAAAATCGTAGAGGAATTTTTGAATATATTTTAGGGGGCTGTAAAGATACAAAACTTCTTGATGTGCGTGTTTTTGATGAGGCGACAAAAAGAGCAGTGTATGAAGAGCAAACCACAAAAGCAAAAAAGAAAAGCATATCAAATTGTCCGCTTTGCGCACTTGGGCACGACGCAAATAAAAGTAAAATTTGGAGTTTTGCAGAAATGGACGCCGATCATGTGGCCGCTTGGAGTAAAGGCGGAAAAACGATTGCAGAAAATTGCCAAATGTTGTGTAAAACCCACAATCGAGCAAAAGGAAATCGATGATGTTTTAATAAATTCACTAACGGGCGCGTTTATTAAATAATGATGATTGAATAATTTAAAAAATATGGCATTACTTAATAAAACAATCAACGAATTGCTTACAGATATAGAACGAGGAAGAATCGCGCTTCCAGATATGCAACGCGAATTTATCTGGGAGAATACCCAAATCCGCGACCTTGCAGATTCACTTTATAAAAATCACCCAATCGGAATGGTTTTGCTGTGGCAAACTAATCCAGATGATAATGTTCCAATAACTGCAATTGACGATACTACCAAAGAAATCTCTAACTACAATGAATTGGTTATAGACGGACAGCAAAGGCTTACCTCATTATTACTTATAAAAAGAGGAGTGATTTTTAAGGGTGGCAAAGAAAGGGATATTAAGTTACTTTTTAACCCCTTTGAGGAAAAATTTGAGATAGAAATTCCTCCTTTAAGAAATAAACCAGAATGGTTTAATGTTACAAAAGTAATTCAAAAAGGGGCATTTTCGGTTGTAAACAGAGATGAGCTTAAAAAAATCGGGTGGGATGAAAACAAAATTGACACTGCGCTTGAAAGATTGAGCAGCGTCAGAGATATTTTTATGGGTGCAAGAAACAGCGTTCCGGTTTTTACAATTTCTTCAGATATGGATTATGAAGAAGTTGCTGATATTTTTGTTAAAATCAATTCAAAAGGAACAAGGATTAGAATAACCGAGCTTCTTTTGGCTTTGCTTGCTTTAAAAATTCCTGGCGAATTCCGTAAAGATTTTCGTGATTATGTCGAAAAATTAGAAGATAATGGGTGGATTATTGACGCAGGGGTGATTATAAGAACCCTTGTGGCGATTTCTGTAAAACAAGGACGGCTTGCTTATTTTAGGGGCATCGCAAGAAGTATTTCCGACGAAGATTTAAGAAATAATTGGGAAGTAACCAAAAAATCGTTAGATGAATGCTATAAAATACTTGAAGAAAATTTAGGTATTAAAAATTCAAATATTTTACCGTCGCAATATGTTCTAATTCCGTTGGCTTTTTATATCTCGCAGAAGAAAAGCGCATTTTCTGAAAATGATACAAAAGAACTTATTTTGTGGTTTCTACTTGCTTCGTTTTGGGGACGTTATGCTGGTTCACCGGAAACAAGATTAGACGAAGATATAAAATCAATTAGCGAGAATAAAAATTTGGGTAAACTCTTCCATTTGTTAAAAGGTCAGGTTGGGCGTCTCTTAATTGACGAAGAAAGATTCACAGGCAAAAGCAGAAATTCTAAGCTCTTACTTTATGTTGTTGCGAGAAAAGAGGGAGCAGAAGATTGGTGGAAGGGGCATAAAATTACTACTACCGATTACGAAGAGCATCATATAATTCCTCGTTCGCTTCTCAAGAAAGCAGAATATGAATATGCTCTCATTGATGATGCGGCAAATATCGCCTTTTTAACCGAAAAAGCCAACCGTAGAATTTCTAATACTCCACCAGAAAAATATCTATCAGAAATAGATCGCGCCAAATTGGAAAAACAATTTGTGCCGCTTGATAAGAATTTATGGCGAGTCGAAAATTACGAGGATTTTCTTATGCATCGTCGTCGTACCATAATAGAAAAAGTTAATGCTTATCTAAAATTATTGGGCGTAGAAAAATATTTATAATTGCGGCGCGTCAGCTAACGCTGGTGCGAAATTGCGGTGGCGGAAAAGCGAGGTAGCTAAAGTAGCTAAAAAGGAAAGGGGATTGGGAAAGAAGGAATCCCCGCCTCGTCCTTTTTCCTGCTGCTGTATTTTGTTTTTAGATTTTTGAAAAACATTGTAAGAAAAAGTATCTCTTTCGTTTCAGCCCTTTCATGCGCGAGCAACGCATTTCCCACCTGCTTTATTATTGACAATTTTGTATTATTGTGATATTATAAAAGTAAAAAGAAAGAGAATCATTTTTTCTAAGTATTTTGAAAATCCATCTCTTTCTTTTTGGATTTTTATAATAAATAAATATATAATAAATATAGGAGTACAGAGTTTATCTTTTATTAATTATCAAATTAATTATCAATTAAAAAATATGTACGAACAACCAACTCAAAATATTCAAACAGAAAATGAGCCTCAAAATCCTTCAGGGAAAACATGGAGAATCTTGATGTTCATTTTATTAGGCATTTTAATTATTAGCAGCGTTGCTTATGGGTCTTATTATTTTAGTCTTAAGCGATTTGAATCTCGTTTTCAAGAATCTAAATTTAACCAAAATGACGAATTAGCGACACTCCCAACCCTTTCTAGTTTGAGTCCGTCTCCAAGTATTAGCCCATCTTCAAGTATTAGCCCGAGTCCATCTTCAAGTATTAGCCCGAGTCCATCTATTATGAGTAACACTCGTGAATTGGATATTTGCAAAGATCAGCCAACTTTAATACGCTTAAGTTTCAAGAGTAATGATGGAGCGAATCAAGTTTTTATAAGCCAAAAAGGCAGCTCTCTGGAAAGAATCACTTCTGCTGAATGGGAGAAAAAAGGTTATAAATGGGAGTGTGTCAATAAGTATTTTTTAGAAGAATTACCAAAGGAAATTCTAAGTCAATTGCCTATGAGTGATTTATTATCTATGTCAAAGATTAATATTAGTAGCTGGAAAACTTATAACAATACAAATTTAGGTTTTAGATTTAGATATCCTTCAGAATGGTCTGATGTTTGGCAAGTCTCCATTTATGGCGATAAGGGACTTGTCTACTCTTTATTATTACCTAATAATTATATCGGACCGTTAACTATTCATGTTAATGAGTCTTTAAGAAATGGAGATTGGGCAATAGATAAAATAGAAAGAATTAATGTTGCCGGCAAAGAAAGTTTCTTAGTAACTAGCAGCAGGAATAATTATTTTGATGGCGAAACAGGCACAACTTTCAAAACCTTTTGTTATTTTATAGACCGTAATTTAAAAGATGCAAAAATATATTTGGAATATTGTGATAGTTATAATCGGGAGAAAGAAGCAAATGTGAATGATTATTTGAATGATATTAAAGAGCAGCAATCGATTTTTGCTACTATTTTATCTACCTTTGAATTTTTAAAATAAGTAAAGGCATATTTTTAAGGTCTCTGTTTGTTTTTTAGCTTGAGCAAGACTATTAGCTTGTGGTATTTTTGGTTTGCATTTTTTAAAATTAAAGTCACACAAAAGATTAAAAATGATGTGTAGTGTCGAAAACATTTGCGTAAAAACATATGTAGAGTTTTTATTTTTAATTGGACTAGAGCGCTAGCGAATTATAGAGTAGGAAAGAGCGAATTATTATTTCATTAGCTTAATTTTTTTTGCAGATTTTTAGTTTAAATTTTTCAACAAGATTAGACAGAACAAATTTTCTGTGTTAAATTGAAAAAGAATAATTTTTAATTAATTTTAAAAAAATGATACAAACAACTAATGGTCAAAAACAGGAAAATGTTCAGGCCAATGAAGACAAAAAGCAAGATGAGGTAAAAAAGTTTTTAGATAAAAAAGTGCTAATTGAAAAAATTTGTCCTTGGGTTGCTTTATTTTTAGTCTTGGCAGGGGCTGGATTTTATTATTTTTATAATCAAAAACCAGTTTTAAGTTTAGAGCAGGCAAAAGTTAAGGCGGAAGAATTTATAAATAAAAATTTGCTGCAAGGCAGGGCGACGGCTTCAGTCGGACAGATAGTTAAAGAAAGCGGGCTTTATAAAATCAGTTTAAATGTTAACGGCCAAAATTTTACTTCTTTTATGACTCAGGACGGCAAAAAATTTTTTATTGATGCCATTGATATGGATGAAGTTGAAAAGCAGCAAGATTCTGGTCAACCAGAAGTTTCTGAGGCGCCTCAGAGCGAAAAGCCCAAAGTTGAGCTTTTTGTGATGAGTTATTGCCCTTATGGTTTGCAAATGGAAAAAGCTATTTTGCCGGTTTTGGCGCTTTTGAAAGAGAAAATTGATTTTCAGCTAAAATTTGTTGATTACTTGATGCATGGCAAACAAGAATTAGATGAGAATTTAAGGCAATATTGTATTGGCCAGCAAGGAATACAGAAATTAGAAGATTATTTAGCTTGTTTTGTTAAAGAAGGAAAATATCAAAATTGTTTGTCGTCTGCTAAAATAAACGCTGCTGAACTATCCGCTTGCGAGAAAATAACTGATAAGGATTTTAGTCTCTCAGAGAAATTTCAAGAAGGAGGTTCTAATTACCCGCCATTTGATATTTTTAGCGCTGATAATCAAAAATATGGAGTTTCCGGTTCGCCAACATTAGTTATTAATGAGACTAAAGTGGCAGCAGCCAGAAATCCCGAAGCATTAAAACAGTTAATTTGCAAATCCTTTTTGCAACCGCCGGCGGAATGCTCAACTTCTTTGTCAACAGAGACGCCATCAGCCGGATTTGGCGAAGGAAATTCAACCAGTAGCGGTGGAAACTGCGGCGGCTAATAACTTAATTAAAAAACCTTGCTTGGCAAGGTTTTTTAATTTGAGATGATTTTTTTATGATTTTGCGATATAATTTAATAAGTTAATTATTAATTAAAAAATATGGAGGAAAAAAATTTAAATTTAAAAATTATTCCACCTTCGCAATACTTGCCCTTTGTGGCTATAGGGGTAGCAATATTTTTAGCGGCATTTTTGCTGGTGCAGACAATTAATGCCTTAAAAGAAGGTCAATATATTGGCCAGAGTATGCAGTATAAAAATACAATTTCAGTTTTGGGTGAGGGCAGGGTAGTGGCCAAGCCGGATATTGGTAAAATTAATTTATCAGTAATTTCTCGGGCAGCAACTGTCGCCGCTGCGCAGAAAGACAATACAGAAAAATCCAATAATGTGATTAAAGCAATAAAAGATTTGGGGGTAAAAGAAGAGGATTTAAAAACTATAAGCTATACTATTTATCCTCGCTATCAATACGCAAGCGGCCGCAATGATATTATTGGTTATGAAATAACCCAAAGCTTGGAGATAAAAATTAGAGACTTAGAAAAAGTCAGCCAGATTTTAGAAAAAGCAACTTCTGCTGGCGCTAATCAAGTTGGTTCGCTCGATTTTACTTTTGATGATTCAGAAAAAATCAAAAGCGAGGCGCGGCAGAAAGCTATTGCTCAAGCAAAACAAAAAGCTCAGGATTTAGCCTCTTCGTTGGGAGTTTCGCTAGGCAAGGTTGTTAATTTCAGCGAAAGTTATTCAGACGGGACAAATCCTGTGCCGATGTACGCAGACAAAGAAGCTTTGGGTGTTGGCGGCGGCGGTGCGGCGCCGGAAATTCAGACCGGGCAAAACGAAATAGTGGTTTATGTAACTTTAAATTACGAAATTCACTAATGGGGGAAAGTTTTAATTTTATGATTTAAAAAAGCGCCAGCTGGCGCTTTTTTATTAAAATTGTTATAAATTATAAATAATATAAGTTAAAACTAAAAGATAAAAATATGAGATGGCATCGTTTTATCGGAAGGTTTAATTTAGCGGATAACAAATTGCGCGTGAATGATAAAATAATTTTAAATCAAATAAAAAAGGTTTTAAGAATGAAAGTGGGCGACCAGCTGATTTTAGCTGATGGGCAAAATAATGAAGCGATAGTAAAAATTACAGGTTTTGACAAAGACTTTTTTGAGGCGCAAGTTTTGTCTCGTCAAGTTAATAATAAAGAGCCAGAAGTTGAAGCAATTTTATATTGCGCTTTGCTTAAAAAAGAAAATTTTGAGTGGGTGGTGCAGAAGGCAACAGAAGTTGGAGTTGCCGCTATTTTTCCGATAATTACCGAACGCACAGTAAAACTAAATTTAAATCAGGAACGTCTTCGAAAAATTGCCCAAGAAGCCGCTGAGCAATCTGGACGGGGTAAGGTGCCTGAAATTTGTTCGGTAGTGAGCTTTATTGAAGCGGTAAATTTTGCTAAACAAAATAAACATAATCTTTTTTTTGATCCGGTAGCATCGTTAAAAATAGAGTCAGTATTGAATAAAATAAAAGAAGGAGAAAGAGTGGGAATTTTTATTGGGCCGGAAGGCGGCTGGAGCGATTTTGAGTTAGATTTAGCCGAACAAAGAAATTTTTTAATTGTTAATTTAAGCCAATTAATTTTGCGGGCTGAAACAGCGGCAGTAACAGCTGTATATTTAGTCTGTAATAGTTAAATTAGCAAAATCTTTTTGCTAAAAAGATTAGTATTTTATGTAAATTCTTCAGCGGACTCTTTGCTGATTTAATTTTTTGTTGTAAGATTAAAAAAGAAATAGCGGTAAGGAGGGACGGTTAAGGCCAGTCCTTTTTAAATTTAATAAATATCAAAAAAATCAAAAAAAGGAGGTTTTTATGGAAGCTTTGCCAAAGATTTATATTTTGGATACTAATGTTTTGGTTCATGACCCAGAGTCGCCTAAGAATTTTCAGGACAATATTGTTGTTTTGCCGTTGAGCGTGATAGAGGAATTAGACCATTTGAAAGATCGGCCCGGCGATACAGGTTTAAATGCGCGTTTAGCTACGCGTTGGTTAGATTCAGTAACTGGCAAGAAAGATCTTTTAAAAAATGGTATTAAAACAAGCAGCGGTGGTCTTATTTATTTTGATAGCGATGGTGATGCGCAAGGAATGAAAAAATTAGTTAAAAAAGGATTAGAAAATAAAAATGATAATCGTTTAATTTTAACAGCTCAGAGATGGCAGCAAAAAAATCCTTCTCAGAAAGTAGCTTTAGTCACTAAAGATGTAAATTTGCGTGTTAAAGCTAGAATGTTAGAGGTAACGGCAGAAGATTACAAAAACGATAAAAAGATTTCAAGGATAGATGACCTTTATTCAGGCTTGGTTAAATTACCCGTTAATGAAAAAACTTGGGTAAAACTAGAAAAAGCTATGACAGAAAACAGGATTTTAGAAGCCGAAGAAGTAGCAGATAATTTTGAAATTGAAAGATTTTTTATAAATCAGGGATGTCAGTTTTTGCCTTGGTTTGAAAAATCTTTTGCTGTAAAAGACGAAGATTGCATTTGGGGTTTTTTTCGCGGTGATTATTTTGAATTAATTTCTCGTTCAGAAATTAAAAAGATTTTTGAGTATCGTAAGGGGAAAGGCATCGGGCCACGTAATATGCGTCAGTTGCTTGCTTGGAAGCTTTTGTTTGATCCTAATATTTTAGTTATAACTTTAGCTGGTGTTGCCGGCACAGGTAAAACGTTATTAGCTCTTCTTGCTGGTTATAATCAGTTAGAAGAAAAATTTAGCCAATTATTGGTTTATCGTCCTAATTATGAACTAGGCCAGCCTCTTGGTTTTTTGAAGGGAAGTTTAGAACAAAAATTTGAGCCGTGGAAAAAACCGATTTTAGATAATTTAAAGCTTTTTATAAAAGACGGCGATAAGGGTCATAAATTTGATAATCCCAAAAGCCGCAATTATCCAAATTTAAGTGCTATTCAGCAAATGATTGAGCAGGGTTTACTTGTTATTGAGCCGATAAATTATATTCAAGGTCGAACAATTCATAATTCTTGGATAATTGTAGATGAAATGCAGAATTTTACTCCTTATGCTGCTAAAATGATTTTATCACGCGTAGGCGAAGGGACAAAAATTATTTTGACCGGAGATATCTCGCAACTTGGCAATCCTTATGTGGATGAAATTTCTAATGGGTTAACCCACGCAATTGAAACCTGGAAGGGTCAGGAGATCTTTGGCCATATTTGTTTAGTCGAGAATGAAAGATCTTTGGTAGCTGATTTAGCAACAAAATTAATGTAAAAAGATAATCCCCGAGTTTCAAAACTCGGGGTTTTATTTTTTTATGAGACGTGTTATTATTTTAAAAAACTATGAAAGATGAAAAAGATCTAATTAAGAATGAGAAACCGCGCAAAAAAGTCGGCTTGGCTTTAGGTGGGGGTGGCGCTAAAGGGTTAGCTCATATTGGCGTTATTCAGGTTTTAGAAAAAGCCGAAATTCCTATTGACTTTATAGCTGGCACCAGTATGGGAGCTATTGTAGGTGGTTGGTATGCTTTAACCGGCAATATTCATTTTTTAAAAAAATTGGCAGAATGGTTTAGGAATCATGGTTTTTTTTCTAACGAAGTTTTAAAAAGAACTAAAAAACAGATTGTGCCGCAAAATAGCGTAGTTGAAGAGCTTCTACAAATAGGCTTTCGTGATAAAACTTTTAATGATTGTAAAATTCCTTTCGCGGCTGTGGCTACTAAAGTAGCAAATGGCGACGAAGTTGTTTTAAAAGAAGGTTTGTTAAGGCAGGCGATTGAAGCTAGTATTGCTTTGCCTGTTATTTTCCAGCCAGTAAAAAAAGACGGAGAGCTTTTGATGGATGGAGGTTTTTGTAATCCAGTACCAGCTGATGTAGTTAAACAAATGGGAGCTGATATCGTTATCGCTGTAGATGTTTCTAGCCGTTGGATAACCTTGCCAACTGATGACGCGGAAAATTTAAGAAAGATAAAGGATCTTTATTCTTTGGTCCCGAAATTATTTTCAGCGGTAGAGTATCAAATAGCCAAGCATGTTTTAGCGGAAAATGCAGACATAGTTTTGAAACCGCCAGTTTTGATTTATTCTTGGGCTGATTTTGATGAGGCACTCGCTCTTATAGAGAGCGGCCGCTTAGAAGCCGAAAATAATCTAAAAACTATAAGAGAGAAGACTGGTTATTATAAAAATCAACAGCTTACGCCGCTAGAAAAATTTTTTGAATGGTTTAAATTTATGAATTGAAATTATTAGGATTTAAAAAAGAATTATTTTTTAAAAATTATTATAAAAATAAATTAATTTTATAATTTAAAGACTAAAATGTTAGATAAAATAAAAAAAGAGACTGAAGTTATCAAGAAAGAAATAAGAGAAAGAATTTTAACTTTTGTTGGCGCCGCTTTCGGTTTTGTTGTCGGGCTGGCATGGAATGACGCCATAAAAAGTTTAATAGAGTATATTTTCCCTTTAGGCAAAGGAACTCTTTTGATAAAATTTATTTACGCTTTAGCTGTTACGCTTTTGATGGCGGTAGTTATGGTTTATGCTGCACGTTTTTTAAAGGAGGAAAAATAAAATTTTATGGAAAAAAACAAAAAACTTTTTATAATTTTTGCAGTTTTTGCCTTTTTTATTTTGTCATTTATTTTTTGGAAAATTTTGGATTATAAATCTATTTGGTTTTATCAATTAACTCAGCCATTAGAAAATTATCCTTCTCCAAGTCTTCAGCTTAAAAAAGAAATTTCAATTATTGTTTCTTCTCCGGAGCCTGATCAAAAAATTAGTAGTCCTTTAAAAGTTTCTGGAATTGCTAAGGGCGGGTGGTTTTTTGAGGCAGGGTTTCCTGTTAGGCTTTTAGATACAGAAGGAAATTTATTGGCTTCAGCTTCAGCTCGAGCTCAAGGTGAATGGATGACAGAAAATTTTGTTCCTTTTGAAGCAGAGTTAATTTTTGATTCAAAGGGGAAAAGTAACGATCGTGGTTTTTTAATTTTAGAAAGAGCTAACCCGTCTAATTTACCCGAGAATTCTGAACAAATTTCTGTGCCAGTAGAATTTTAATTAAAAAATTTGGCTTTTTAGCTTAAAAATTATATACTAAAATTAGTTTTAAAAATTAAAATTTTTCTATGGCAGAAGCTTATTGCGTAAAATGCAAAGCCAAAAAAGAGATGAAAAATGCTCAGGAGATTACCATGAAGGGCAAGGGGGGCGTAGAGAGACGTGCCATGACGGGTGTCTGTCCAGATTGTGGCACTAAAATGTTTAAAATTCTGGGCAAAAAATAGTCCTCTTTTCTATTTGGCTAAACAAAAACCTCATTAAGAGGTTTTTGTTTTTTATTAGCAGGAGTATAATAGATTATAGATTAATAAAAAGATTATTCTTTATGAATAAATTTTTAAAAACTTTTGTAGTCTGTTTAGCTTTGGCTCTATTGGTTTTTTTAGGCGAGCGAGCTGTTTTAATTGTTTTTGGTAAAAATTTTTGGTTGGCCACTGTTTTGTTTTATTTAAGTTTTTTATTTTTAGCGATAGCAATAATTACTTTTATTGTTTATTTGGTAAATTCAATTAAAGATATAATTAAAAGCTTGCGTGAAAATCAAAAAGAATAAAAATTTTTAAAATGAAAATTTACTCCAAAAAAGAAATCTGGTTGATAGTTTTAATTATTTTAGTAGCAGCCTTAGGGATTTATTTTTTCCCTTATTTGCCTGAGCGTGTCCCAACTCATTGGAATATTGAAGGAGAGGTTGATGGTTGGATGTCTAAAGCTTTAGCTATTTGGTTCTTTCCTGCTTTGATTATTGTTTTTTATTTACTTTTAAGTTTTATTCCTTTAATAGATCCTTTAAGAGATAATATTGAAGATTTTGCTGGCATTTATTTTTGGTTTAAATTAATTTTTATTTTATTTTTAAGTGGATTATATTTTTTGACGCTTTATACCGCTTTGGGCCACCAGTTAGATATAAGGCGGTTGGTGCTAAGTGGCATAGCGATACTCTTTTTTACCATTGGCATTTTTTTGCCAAAAATTAAAAAAAATTATACCATTGGCATTCGTCTGCCTTGGACTCTGCATTCGGAAGTTGTTTGGCAAAAAACTCATTTATTTGGGGGCAAGCTTTTTAAATTTTTAGCTATTTTTTTAATAGCGATTGCTTGGTTAGCTGAGCGATGGTCTTTTTATTTAATGCTTGGCGGATTATTTTTAGCGGTAGTTATTTTGTTTGTTTACGCTTTTAAACAATGGCAGATAGTTCAAAAAGATAAATCCTGATTTTAAGTAAGAAAATCACAAAATTTAAATCATCTTTTAGAGAATTTTACCGGCAGAATTTTAAAAAATAGAATTGACAAAAATTCTTGTTTTGTTATTACTTAATAAGGCGATATCCAGTTTTTGCCGGAACCCTTTTTTGCGGGTTTTTCTTTTTAAAATATATTAATATTAAGTTAAGGCAGGAAATTATAAAACTATTTATTTTTATTTTTAAGCGATATTAAAGAAAATTTAATGGAAAAATTTTTTCAAGAAAAATCAATTATGCCTCTTCTGGGCGATGAAGCGATTGTTTTAGGGGCTTTAGAGGCAAATGTTGGATTTGTGGCCACTTATCCTGGTACACCTGCTTCGGAGATTGGAGATCTTTTTTACAAAATCAAAGATGATTATCAGGTATATGTGGAGTATTCTATTAATGAAAAAATCGCCCTCGAAGCAGCGGCGGGAGCGGCTTTTTCCGGAATGCGATCACTGGTAGCTATGAAAAATTTTGGCGCAAATGTAGCTATGGATGCTTTAATTCCTTTAGCTTATACAAGGCCTAGGGCTGGTTTAGTTATCGTCATTGCTGATGACCCTCAGTGTCATTCTTCGGCACAGTCTGAGCAAGATTCGAGGGTTTTTATTGAAAATTTAAATCTGATTACTTTAGAGCCAGCCGACCCTTGTGAAGCTAGAAATTTTACTAAATTAGCTTTTATTTTGTCGGAAAGATTTGAGAAGCCAGTTGTTTTGAGGCTAACCACAAGAGTCGCTTATCAAACATTTCCCATTCAGATACCTAAAATTTTAAGTTTAAGAAAAAAAGTCAAGGTGGAATTTATTAAAGATATAGAAAGATTTAACGTGACCGTCGACTTAGTTTTGTCACAAAAAAGAAAGCTTCTGGGACTGAAAAAAGAGATTGAAAAATATCTTTCAACAACTGCTTTGAATCCTATTTTTGATGGGGCAAATAAAAAAACAGGTATTATTGCTTCGGGGGTAAGCTTTCTTTATGCCAAAGAAGCTTTAAAATATTTAAAGGTTTCTTTACCTATTTTAAAAATTGATAGTTTCTATCCTTTGCCTGTTTCTAAGATTAAAAATTTTGTTAAAGATAAAGAAAAAATTTTGGTTTTAGAAGAAATTGTTGGCTTAATTGAAGAAAAAATTAAGGCAGAAGTTTTTTCTCTTAATAAAAAAAATAAAAGAATAGAAATTTTAGGCAAGGATTTATTGGAGCCAGTGGGCGAATTGAATACTGATAGAATTTTAGAGGCTTTAAGTAAGGTTTTAAAAATAAAATATCAAAAACCAAAAGAAATAAAAATTAATTTGCCAA
>CAYMCB010000011.1:0-14362 GCA_964388895.1 uncultured Candidatus Saccharibacteria bacterium | reverse complement strand
TTTTAATTCATGGCGGAGATAAATGATTGGCCATCGCTTTGGATTTTGCGTGACAAATATAAGCATAAAAAAACCCGATTGCCTCTTAAAGACCAAAAGCTTTTAGCCAGAGGCTACCCTTTAGATTATTTGATTGGTTGGAAGCCATTTTTAAATTGTCAAATCGATTTAAGCTTTAAACCATTAATTCCCCGACCAGAAACTGAATATTGGGCAGAAAAAGCAATAGAAGAAATAAAAAAAAATCCAGAAAAAAGAAGGCAGAGAGTTTTAGACATTTTTGCCGGCTCAGGTTGCGTAGGAATTGCTGTTTTAAAAAATACAAAAAATACCTTAGTTGATTTTGCAGAAAAAAACGATAAATTTTTAAAGCAAATAGAAAAAAATTTAATTTTAAATAAAATTACCAATAATCGCTGGAAGCTAATAAAATCTGATGTCTGGCAGAGAGTAGAAAACAAATATGATTTTATCTTAGCCAATCCTCCATACATTGCCGTCAAAAAGAAACCCAAACTTCCTTTAAACGTTAAAAAATATGAACCGTCTGCAGCATTATTTGGAGGAAAAGAGGGAATGATTTATATTAAAAAATTTCTCTTTAGCTTAAAAAAATATTTAAATCAAAATGGTCAAGCTTGGTTAGAATTCGACGCTCCGCAGAAAGCCAAAATAGAAAAATTGCTAAAGAAAAATAATTTTAGAAATTGGCTGTTTAAAAAAGACCAATTTGGTCGCTGGCGTTGGGTTATAATTTTTAGTTGATTAGAAAAATAAAATAGAGAGATGAAAATTTTTGTAAAAGTAAAACCTAATTCCCGCCGTCAGGAAATAAAAAAGATAAGTGAGACGAATTTTTTTATAGCTGTTACAGCGCCGCCAGAGAAAGGGAAAGCAAACAAAGCAGTTATTTTAGCGTTATCAGAATATTTAAAAATTGCTCCTTCTCGAATTAAAATTCTTTTAGGTTCAAATTCTAAAACTAAAATTTTAGAAATTATTTAATTTTTATGACAAAAGAGCTGCCAGCTAAAGGAATATTCGCTGTTTTAAAACCAGAAGGGATAAGTTCGTATGATGTTATTCGAAAACTAAAATATCTTTTAAAAGAGAAAAAAATTGGTCACGCGGGCACTTTGGACCCTTTGGCAGAAGGAGTTTTAGTTGTCGGAGTAGGCAGAGATGCCACAAAAAAATTATCAGAATTATTAAAAAAAGAAAAAGAGTATTTGGCCAAAATAGAGTTAGGAAAAATAAGTGCGACTGATGACAGAGAAGGGCCAATAAAAAAAGTAAAAGTTTTCAAAAAACCATCTCTTGAAGAGATTCGAAAAGAAGTTAAAGAATTAGAAGGATTAATTTGGCAAAAGCCGCCAAAATTTAGCGCTTTAAAAATTAATGGGCAGCGGGCATACGCTTTAGCCCGCCAAGGGAAAAATTTAAAGCTTAAGGCCCGGAAAGTTGAAATTAAAAAAATAAGAATTTTAAGATATAATTGGCCAAAATTAAAACTGAAAGTAGTTACTGGACCCGGAGTTTATATTCGAGCTTTGGCGCGGGATTTAGGTAAAAAATTAAAAACTGGAGGATATTTGGTAAAATTGGAAAGAATTCGCGTAGGAGATTATAATAAAAAACAAGCATTAAAAATTTTTAAATGAATTTTTGGCAATCAATAATTTTAGGCGTTGTCCAATGAAATTAAACGAAATAGGAGATAGTTATGTTTTTTAAATATGTAGATAATTATTTAATGATCAAGAACTCTTGACAAAAAAAACAATTCTTTTTCTAAATAAAAAATAGAAAGCTTTAATTAGCTTTTTAGCTTTCTGTTCTTTTAAAGCTCTTTTAAAAAATACAAACGGAGGTAAACAAATGGGAAAAAGGGTTTTGTATGTTGACGACGAAAAAAAATTAGTGAGCTTGGTTGAAGAATTTTTGGGCATCTTTGGCCATAGTGTCACTGGGGCGACTAGTTTAGAGGAAGCTCTAAATATCATTGAAAAAAACAACTTTGATTTATTCCTTGTCGACTTGTATCTAAAAGCAACGCAGGAATCGGGGCTCAACCTAATAAAAGAAATACTAAAAAAGGAGCCACAGGCGCCTATTTTTCTTTGTTCGGGATACTGGGAGCCTGATCTAGAAAAGGAAGCAAAAGAAATGGGGGCAAGGGGTTTTATAAAAAAACCGATACCCTTAGTTGAGTTAGCAAGCCTGCTTAATCGGGTTTGCTAAAAACATTTAAAAAAAATTACAAAGCGGACTAATTCAAACGTCCGCTTTTTTTTATTAATAAAAAAGGTTAAAATATAAAAGATAAATAATAAATGAATAAATATAACAATAAATGGATATTCTTGATTCAATAATATTAAGCTTTGTCCAAGGAATTTCAGAATTCTTGCCAATTTCGTCAACTGGCCATTTAATTTTAACGCAATGGCTTTTAAAAATGGAGCAAAGCGAGTTTTTAAAAAGTTTTGATATTATTATTCAGTGCGGGTCAATTTTGGCAGTAATAGTTTTATATTGGCGAGTACTGCTCAAGAATATGGAAGTTTTAAAACGTATAGTCATCGCTTTTTTGCCAACAAGCATTTTGGGTATTATTTTTTATAAAATTATTAAACAATATTTATTAGGAAATGAAAAAATAGTTTTATGGTCGTTGTTTTTAGGAGGAATCGCTTTAATTATTTTTGAAGTTTATTATCGGGAAAAAAAAGACGCCCACGAAGAATTATCAACAATTAGCTACAAGAATGCTTTTATTATTGGTTTATTTCAAGCAATTGCCATGATTCCGGGCGTTTCCCGTTCAGCGGCCACAATTATTGGGGGATTGGTTTTAGGCCTCAAAAGAAAAACGATTGTGGAATTTTCTTTTATTCTGGCAGTCCCGACGATGCTGGCGGCTACGGGATTGGATCTAATGAAAAGCTGGCAAAATTTTTCTGCCAGCCAGTGGGATTTTTTAATTGTTGGATTTTTTACATCTTTTGTTGTAGCTTTGGCTGCCATAAAATCTTTTCTTAATTTTATTAAACGTTATAATTTCATTCCTTTTGGCGTTTATCGTTTAATCTTGGCTTTAGTTTTTTGGTTGCTGATTTTGTATAAGTAAAAAATAAAAAAACAAAAGGCGACTTTTAAGTCGCCTTGTTATTTGTTTTTTTAAATTTTAGAAATCTAATCCCCCAGTAACTTGCGTAGGGGATTGTTAGTAGGTTAGCCCATTTAGCCGCAATATCTGCTACTGGGATAAACCCCAGTTCTTTTGAGGCAAAAAGGTATGGGATTACCAAAAGAGATGCGATGATATAAACTATCATATAGATAACAGCTGAACCTCCGATTCCCAGCCAAAAAATCCTTTTTTCTTCTTCTTTCATTTCTTCTCTCATTTTTCCCTCCTTTTTAATATTAAATTTTTAAGAACAATTAAATTATATCAATAATGTATACTCTTGTCAAGAGCATAGGTTAAAAATATTATTGACAAAAATTCTTTTTTTTGTTATTTTAAACAAGTCGTTCTTTAGCAGATTATTAAATCTAAAATGAGTTAAAAACTTCTATAAAATCTTATGAAAAAATTCTTTTATTTTTTTACTAAACCTATAGGTATTGCCGTAATAGCGGTAATTATTTTTGCTGCCGCTGGCATTTTTTACTATTTTAAGAATAAACAACCCCTATACGAATTTACTCAAGTTAAACGTGGTGATATTGAACAAGTTGTCAGCGTAACTGGCAAAGTCAAAGCTGCCGAAGCAGTTGATTTAAGTTTTGAAAAAAGCGGAAAAGTAGCGCGGATTAATGTTAATGTTGGCAGTCGGGTATCAGCTGGCCAAGTGTTGGCATCTTTAGATAACAGTGATTTAATGGCTCAAGTTTCTCAAGCGGAAGCTAGCTTGGCCATGCAAAAAGCTAATTTAGATGCTTTGCTGCAAGGCACCAGACCAGAAGAAATTCAGATAGCGGAAACAGCAGTAAAAAACGCTGAAAAATCATTAGCAGATTATGAAATTAGCTTATCTAATACTAAAGAAAAAGCAGAGGGAGATTTAAATTATATTTATTCTGGCATCAAAGATGTCTTAACTGATGCTTATATTAAAGCAGACGATGCGATAAACAAACAAATTGATGATCTTTTTACTAATGATTTTTCGATAAATCCACAGCTGACTTTTTATACCAGTAGTCAATCCGAGACCGCAGCTGAATGGAAGCGTTATACCGCAGGCTTGGAATTAAGTCAGTTTAAACAAGAATTAGATTCTATACCAAGTGATCGCGCAGGATTAGATAAAGCTTTAGCCAGCGCCGAAAATCATTTAACTAGTATTCAGGATTTTTTAAATGTTTTAAGCGCAGCAGTTAATGAATCCGTTGGTTTAAGTTCAACCGCAGTTGCCAATTATAAATATTATGTTAATACAGCTCGCGCTAATGTTACTACCGCTATCACCAATATCAATTCAAAAGAACAGGCCATCGCTAATCAAAAATTAACTAATCAAAATAATATCACAACGGCGGAAAATGCGGTTAATGCGGCGAAAAATTCTTTAGCCACTGCCCAGGATCAACTAAAACTTAAAAAAGCCGGGCCTACTGCTGAACAGATAGCCGCCCAAACAGCTCAGGTTCAAGTAGCTCAAGCTAATTTAGAAAATGCTAAAGCGCAATTAAGAAAAACTATTATCACTTCACCGATAAATGGGGTAATTACAAAACAAAATATGAAAGTTGGAGAAATCGTATCACAGAATACTCCTTTAATTTCGGTTATGAGTGATGCGCAATTTGAAATTCAAACCAATATTCCTGAAGCTGATATTGCCAAAGTAAAAGTCGGTCATACCGCTAAAGTAACATTAGACGCTTACGGCGAAAAAGAAATTTTTGAAGCAAAAGTAGTAGAAATTGAACCAGCAGAAACAGTTATTGAAGGCGTAGCTACCTACAAGACAACTTTACAATTTTTGCAAGAAGATAATCGAATAATGCCTGGTATGACAGCTAACATTGATATTCTAACCGCTAAAAAAGAGAGTGTTTTAATTATTCCCTTGCGGGCTATTTCCAATCGCGATGGCCAACATTTAGTTCTTTTTGATGCTGGGGAGAAAACCCCTCAAGAAAAAATTATTGAAGTTGGCCTTAAGGGCTCAAACGGTGAAATAGAAATTGTTTCTGGCTTAAAAGAAGGGGATAGAATTGTTAGCGTCTGGCAAGAATAAAATGAGCATTATAGAAGTAAAAGACATCAGCAAAATTTACAAAGATGACGGCGTGGAGACACCGGCTGTTCGTGGTGTTTCTTTCAAAATAGAAGAAGGGGAATTTGTGGCTATTATGGGCCCGTCCGGTTCTGGAAAATCTACTTTGCTTCATATTTTAGGTTTTCTTGACCGACAGACTTCTGGCGTTTATTTGTTTGAAGGTAAAACAATTGACGATTATTCTGATGAAGAATTAGCTCACATTCGCAACAAAAAAATGGGTTTTGTTTTTCAAAATTTTAATCTTCTGCCACGAGTTTCAGTTTTAGAAAATGTAAAATTACCTTTACTTTATTCTGGCCTGCCAGAAAAAGAGTGGGATCAGAAAGCTAAAGATGCTTTGGCTTCTGTGGGTTTGTCTCATCGTTTAAATCATGAGCCGGCTCAGCTTTCCGGCGGCGAAAAACAACGCGTGGCTATTGCCAGGGCTTTAGTTAATAATCCAAAAATCATTTTTGCTGACGAGCCGACCGGCAATTTAGATTCTAAATCTGGAAAAATTGTAATGGAAATTCTTCAAGAACTAAATGAAAAAAAGGGTCATACCATAATTTTAATTACTCACGAAACTTATACTGCTGAACATGCCCAGCGTATTATTCACATAAAAGATGGCCTCATTGATTCTGATAGATTAGTAGAAAATCGGCTGGACGCTAAAAATGGATTTATAAAATAGCTGAGGATATATTCTTTAGGTTTTAAAATATGACTATAATTTACACATTAAAATCAGCTCTTCGCGCTCTCTACGCTAACAAATCCCGCTCAGCATTAACAATTTTAGGAATTGTAATTGGTATCACCGCTATTATGCTTGTTATGTCGTTGGGCCAGGGAGCGCAGAATTTGATTTTAGGGCAAATTCAAAGCATGGGGTCAAAAACTATCGCGGTAGCCCCGGGGCGTCATCCAACCAGCATTACTGACAGCTTGTCTACTTTTTCTGACTCATTGAAAAATAAAGATATAGAAGATTTGCAGAAAAAAAGCAATGTGCCTCATTTAGCTAGAATTATGCCTATAGTTTTTGGTTCAGAAGCCGCTACACGAGACAATAAAATCCATCAGACGACTATTTTTGGGGCTAATAATTTTTTTGCTGAAATTTATGATATTCAGCCAGCCGCAGGACGACTTTTTACTGATGAAGAAATTGCCTCTAAAGCAAGCGTTATTATCATTGGTTCAAAAATTAAAGAAAAGCTTTTTGATCCAGACGAAGAAGTATTAGGACAAAAAATAAAGATAAAAAATATTAATCTGCGAGTTATTGGAATTCTGCCAGAGAAGGGTCAATTTTCTTTTATCAGTTTTGATGATGCAATGATTACGCCTTATACCACAGCCCAACAATATATTTTTGGTATCAAGCATTTTAATCGTTTGGTAATTGAAGCCGATGATGAAAAAAATATTAAACAGACCGTTGAGGATATTAAAGCTACTTTAAGAAATAATCACGGCATTACTGATCCTGATAAAGATGATTTTTTTGTTGAAACTCAAGCTGATGCAATGGAAACGGTGGGGACAGTAATGAATGTTTTGACTTTATTTTTAGCCGCTGTTGCTGCTATCTCTCTTTTAGTGGGAGGAGTGGGCATTATGAATATTATGTTAGTTTCAGTAACCGAACGAACGCGAGAAATCGGCTTGCGTAAAGCCTTGGGAGCAACCAGCAAAAACGTACTTTCTCAATTCCTATTGGAAGCTGTTATTTTAACAGGAATTGGTGGAATTATCGGAATATTTTTGGGCACTCTTTGGTCTTTTTTAGCTTCATTAATTCTAAGTCACTATTTAAGTCTTAATTGGTCTTTTTCTTTCCCCTTAAACGCTGTTTTGTTAGGTTTAGGTATTTCTGCTTTTGTAGGTTTAACTTTTGGTTTTTTCCCAGCCCGCCAAGCAGCTAAAAAATCGCCAATAGAGGCTTTAAGATATGAATAAAATTTCTTTATTTTTTTAAACGGTTAGCGTAAAATAAATATATGTTTAATCGTTTATTGAAGCCTTTTAGAAAAATTTCTAAAACTTATATAGCTGGTATTGTAACTGCCAGCGCTGATGATGATCCTTCGACTATTTCTACTTTTTCGGTTATTGGCGCAACGACTGGCTTTTCCCAGCTTTGGCTGCTTTTAATTTCTACGCCGCTTTTAGTCGTTATTCACCGCATAATGGGGAAAATAGGAGATGTCACCAGAAAAGGTTTTATAACTCTTATAAAAGAAGCGTTTAATCGGCGAGTTGCTTTTTTTTGCACAGTTATTCTTTTGCTTGTTAATCTTTTGACTTTAGTAGCCGATATTATAGGAATGGCGGCCGGTTTCCAGCTTTTAACCGGCGAAAATTATCTTTATTTCATAATACCGTTAATAATTTTAGTTTGGTATATTATAGTTTTTGACACTTATAATCACATCATCCGCTATTTTTTTTGGATATCGGGATTATTAACTGCCTATATAATTGCTGGCTTTTTGGCTAAGCCAGACTGGCATTTAATTTTAAAATCAATTATTTTTCCTCCTTTTAAATTTGATACTATTCATTTTGCCGCTGCCTTAGGGCTGCTGGGAACTGTTTTTTCTCCTTTTACTTTTGTTTGGCAGGCGGAAGAAGAAATAGAAGAAGGTCATAATCAAAATGATATTAAAAAAACTAATCGTTCTATAACTTTAGGTTTTATTTATAGCAGTCTGGTTGCTTTCTTTATTATTGTAGCCAGCGCTATGGCGTTAAAAAATGGACAAATTGAGTGGTTGACTACGAAAGATATCGCCCAAGCGTTAGAGCCAATCGCTGGTAAATGGGCAACAAAACTTTTCGGTATAGGATTGATTGGATCAGGCGTTTTAGCCATCCCCGCTCTAGCAATTTCTTCGGCCTATGCAACAGCAGAATTTTTTTCTTGGCCTGAGGGACTTCGTTTAAAACCTAAACGCGCTAAAGGTTTTTATGGCCTTATAACTTTTGGTTTTGTCTTCTGTCTCGCAGCTCTTATTTTTGATTTAAACCCTATTAAGGCTATGTTTTTTTCTCAAATAATAGCAGGAATTATAACACCAATTATTCTTTATTTCATTTTGCGTTTGGCCAGTAACAGAAAAATTATGGGCAATTATTGTAGCCGCTGGCCAGAGCTCCTTTGCGGCTGGCTCACTGTTGCTTTATTGCTTTGTGGCAATTTATTATTTTTCTATTACTTGCTATGAAGTTTGATTTTCACATAAAAATTAATGGGTCTCTGCTATTAAAAATAGGATTGGCGATTTTAACGATTGTTTTATTGGGAGGCGGGCTTTTTTATTTGGCAAAAAAACAACTAAATAGTGCTAAACAACTTGCTGAGATGTTTAAAACAGAAAATGAGGCTTCTTTAATGACATCTCTGCCAACACAACAGAATTCTTTAGAAGAAATTGAAAAATTAAAAAAAGAAATCGAAGAATTAAAATTAAAAGCTTCTTTAAAGCCTACTTCACCTTCACCTTTGCCGGATTTAAATCTTAAAACTCAAAAAGAACTTGAGGAAGCCAAAAAACAAATTAGTTCGCTTCAGCAACAGTTAAAAGAAATACAGACTAATCAATCAACTTCAACTTCATCTTCAGCTATTGACGCTGATATAAGCTCATGGCAAATGAATGAAAAAGTTGTTCAGATTGCTTGTCAAGATAAAATTACCGGGAATTGGCAATTAGGTTCAGGCGTTTTAATTAGCGAAGACGGCAAAATCTTGACTAATCAACATGTAGTTAAGCCAACAATCGGTATTTGGCTGCCTGATTATTGTTTAGCTCTTTTTGACAAAGATTTTGATTCAGTAACTAAAAATTATAAGAGAGAATACCGAGCAACTATTACTGGTTTTTTTGAAGGAAGAGATGCGGCTTTATTAAAAATTCAAGATGTTGTTTATCTTGATAAAAATAATCAAATTCAAAATGCTCCTTTAATAAATAATTTTCGCTATTTTCATGTTACAGAAAATCGGCCACAAATTGGTGATGCGGTTTATATAGCCGGATTTCCTGAATCAGCTAATTTTTCTTTTTCTGTTACTAAAGGTATTATCAGTAACTTTTCTTCTGATGGTCTTTATTTTGGCACAGATGCCCAAATTGATCGAGGCAACTCTGGCGGCGCAGCTTTAAATTCAAAAGGTGAACTTATTGGTTTGCCAACCTATAAATTTGTAAATAGTGGTGATTATCGCGGATATATTTTGGACATACACTCAATAAATTTAAATCTTTAATATTTTATCTATAAAATTTTATTTATAAATTAGAATTAAAAAAATTGACAAATTTACCTTATTTGTTATTTTAATAAAATCTAAAAAATGCCGAAAAAAGAAAAAAAGAAAAAATTTTTTGAGCTTTGGTTTAGAGTAGTTTATAAACAGCTCATTAAAAACAAAAAATTAACTGCCGCTTTAAGACCAGGAAACAGAATCTCCCCTCATCCTAAAGGCACTAAAGTAGGCGAAAAAGTTACTTTGCGCATCGTTCTAAAACCCGGGGACGATGAAACTCGCCAGTCAGCAATTCTTGACAATAAATTTAAAAAAAATGCTCAGATAACTGCTCTAACTGTTAAACCGCTGGGGCAATTGACGAAAAAAGATTTCCTTGGTATGTCTCCGGATTGTCAATCCTTAGAAGACGCTAAATATCATTTGGGGTTAATTTATAATAAAATTTTTTCTAATAAAGATTTAGTGACAATTATCAGATGGAAATATTAAAAAGAAACAAAGAAAAAGGAGGTTTTATGGAAAATAATGATTTTCTTGAATTCAACAAACGTTTTCAGGGTTTGTTAAAAGTAGCTGAACGACCCTTAGGACAAGAAAAGATAACTGAAAATTATTGTGGTTTTCCTATTGAGCACGATTATCCGGCCTTAACTCCAAGATTGTGGAATTCGGTTTATAAAAAATTTAATTGTCCTACCAGAGCAGTAATGTTAGTTGGCGACACTACGCAAGTAAAAGAGATTCTAAGCTTTCTGAAAAAAGATGAAAAATTTCAAGGCGGGGGATTAGGGGTTGGTTTTAAAGACGAGGCTATAAAACAAAAAGCTTTGGATAGACTTGAACCTTTGGCTGAAGTTATTGGGGCGGCTAATGTAGTAGTAAAAAAAGATGGTGAGCTTATTGGATATAACACTGATGGCTTTGGCTATGTTTTGTCTTTAGAAGAAAAAATGGCGGAACTTAAAAAGGATTTGGCTAAAGCAAATATTCTTATTTTAGGTGCAGGTGGTACAGCTAGCGCTATTGCTTTCACTTTAGCAGGCAAGGTTAAAAAAATTATCATTCTTAATCGAACTTTAGATAAGGCAGAAGGGCTTTACCAAAGATTAAGCTCTTATGTTGAAAAACTGCCTAAATCCTGCGGAACTATTATTGAATTCGGAGGCGAAAATGAAATTTCTAAAGTTGCCAAGCAGTCGGATATTATTTTAAATACCACTTTAAAAGGCGCAACCGGTAAATTTGAAAAATTTGGCGCTTTAAGCGAGACATCATCTGAATCAGAAAATTTAAAAATGAATGAAGAAATTCTTCGCTCTTTAAAACAAGATACCTTGATTAGTGATGTTAATCTGACTGATGGCGACCCGGTAACTATTGCTTTAGCTAAAAAATTTGGTTTACCGACTCTGGACGGAAGGCCCATGGTTCTTTATCAAGCCATTGAAGCTTTTTCTTTAGTTAATTCTTTATGGCTTAAAGAAAAAGGATTGACTAAAAATGATGTCAAAAGAACAATGCTTCAAATAATTTAGTATTAAATGACCCTGTCTTTTCAAAGGATAGGGTTTCTTTTTATGCCGGAACTTCCTGAAGTTGAAACTATTAAAAATCAATTAAATCGAGTTCTAGTAGGTAGAAGAATTCAAAAGATAGAAGTTTTTTTACCGAAAATTGTAAAAACCCCATTACCGCAATTTAAAAAAGCGGTCGGTGGCTCTATTATTAAAAAAATCAGACGTCGAGCTAAAATTTTAATTTTTGAACTTAGCAGCGGCTGGTCAATGCTTTTCCATCTAAAATTAACTGGCCAACTAATCTATCAAAAAAAAGATTCTCCTCAAAAACCTCATTTTAATAAACACACTCATTTAATTTTTTATCTTTCAGATAAAGCTAAACTTTTATTTAATGATGTGCGTCAATTTGGTTATATAAAAATTATAAAAACGGCTGAAATAGATAACTTTTTTAAAAAAGAAAAAATCGGGCCGGAGCCTTTATCAAGATTCTTTTCTTTTGACAACTTTAAAAAAATTATTGCTAAAAAAACCAAAACAAAAATTAAGCAATTTTTAATGGACCAAAAAAATTTAGCTGGTATTGGCAATATTTATTCTGATGAAATTTTATTTGCCGCTGGCGTTAATCCTTTACGGCCGATTAGTCAACTCAAAGAAAAAGAAATAGAAAAAATATTTTTGAATATCAAAAAGATTCTTTCTCAGGCAATTAAATATCGCGGCACTTCTTCTAATGATTATCTTGATGCTTTTGGGCGAGAAGGTGCTTATTTAAAATATCTGGCCGTCTATGGTCAAGAGGGTAAAAATTGTGTAAAATGTAAACAAAAAATAAAAAGAATAAAAATCGGCGGTCGTTCAGCTCATTTTTGTCCCATCTGCCAAAAATAAAAACTAGATAAAATAATTGCCAAAAAATAACTTTTCTATTTTATGAAATTGAATCAAAAAGCTTTTGCCTGGGCGTTAGCTATTTTCAGTAGTATAGGGGTATTTTTAATTATGTCTTTTTCTTTGCTAAGCGGTCGTGCTAGCAATATTGTTGCCAGGGCAGCCGCTTTACATTTTGCTTCTTATTCTTGGAACGGAGCTATTTTGCTTGCTGTTGAATATTTTATTTTAGGAGTAATTATTGGCTGGCTTTTCGCCTGGGTTTATAACAAGTTTGTAAAATAAAAACATTTTTATTTTTAATTTCTATGGGGAAGATTAAAAAAATCAGAGAATTAAAAAAGATTGAAGCCGAACAGAAAAGATTTGAAAAGAAACAAAAAAATAAAAAAATTATTTTATCAATTTTAGGGGGATTGGCTGTTTTAATAATTTTGATTTACGGCCTGATAAAAATAATAAATCAAAATAATAATACCAATACTCAAGCTACTCCTAGCCCTTCTAATTCCTCAACTCCTTCTTTTTCGTTTTTGCCTTCGCCTTCCAGTAATGAAATAAATTTGGAAGAATTTAATAAAAAAATAGCAGTCGTAAAAACACCGCGCGGCGAAATAGAAATAGAGCTTTATCCTTCAGCTGCACCCCAAACTGTAGCTAACTTTGTAAAACTTACTAATAATGGATTTTATAATAACTTAACTTTTCATCGCGTTGTGCCTGGATTCGTAATCCAAGGAGGAGACCCAAAAGGAGATGGTACGGGTGGGCCGGGGTATACATTTGCAGATGAAATTAATCCTTGGAGTTTAGGACTATCCGAAAAAACAATTGCCGCTTATCAAGCTCAAGGGTATACTTATCGTCAGGATTTAATTTCACATAAAATGGAAGTCGGAGCAGTGGCTATGGCTAATTCTGGGCCAAACACTAATGGCAGCCAATTTTTTATTGTCACTGATAAAGATCAACCGCATCTTGATGGCAAACATACGGTTTTCGGCAAAGTGATAAAAGGATTAGAAGTTGCCCGCCAAATTAAACAAGGTGATAAAATAGAAAAAATATATTTTAAAGAAAAAACAAAATAATTTATTAATTATGGCTAAACGTACCCAGCTAAAACCCCATCGAAAAACTTTTTATTCAAAGCGCGACAAAAAAGGGAGATTTATTGATATTCAAAGTATCCCTCGATGCATCAGGCAAGATGCTGCTCGCCAAGCCAAAAAGAAAGCAAAACCGGGACAAAAATTTGCTGGAGATTAAAAAAAGATAAAATTAATAAGTACTGTCAAAGAAGCGGTAAACAAAAATTTTTTGTGTTTGTCTGCTTCTTAGTTTTTTATGTTTTATATGAATAGAGTTGTTTTCGATATTGAAACTATTGGCACAAATTTTGACGAACTCGATACTGACGCTCAAAAATATATTTTAAAAAACGCAGAAGACGAGAGCAAAATCAAAGAAATAAAAAACAAGCTTGGTCTTTGGCCTCTTACTGGACAAATTGTAGCTATTTGTCTTTTAAATCCCGATACCGACAAAGGAAAGGTTTTTTTCCAGTCCCAAGATGTTAAAATTAAGCCGACCATAGAAAATAATATCCAGTATGAGCCATCAAGTGAAAAAGAGCTTATTGAAAAATTTTGGCAAGAAATAAAAAACTACCAACAATTTATCACTTTTAACGGCCGTGGTTTTGATTGCCCCTATATTATGCTTCGTTCAGCTATATTAAGAATTAAGCCAACTATTAATTTAATGCCTAATCGTTACGATGCTCGCTCGCATATAGACCTTTTGGATCAGTTAACTTTTTATGGCGCCTTCCGCAAATTTTCTCTTGATTTTTATTGTCGTTCGTTTGGTTTAAAAAATACTAAAACCGAAGGCATGAGCGGAGAAAAAGTTGAAGAGTTTTTTAAACAAAAAAAATTTATGGAAATCGCCCGATATTGCGCTGATGATGTAAAAGCCACAGCTGAATTATTTCTTCTTTGGGAAAAATATATAAATTATGCTTAAGATTAATTTAAAACTCGGCTTTTTAGCAGTAATTATTTTAGAGATAGCTTTTACTTTTTATCTTTTAAGAATTTATCATCATTTTGTTTCTAATCCTGAAAATTATTATCGTCAAATTTTACAAAAAAACACTTCTTTTCAAGATATCTAATTTTTATGTCAAATAAAAAAATTATTATTATTGCTATCTTTTTTTCTGTCTTTTTGATTTTTAGTGGCTGGTATTATAGCTTTTATCATCAAAAACAGAATAAAAGCAAAAATAATCCAGAAATAACCGAACCAGGAGTGGTTTTAGGAAATCCTTCGGCGCCAGTAGTCATTGAAGAGTATACCAATCTTCTTTGTGAAGCTTG
>CAYMCB010000010.1:0-15369 GCA_964388895.1 uncultured Candidatus Saccharibacteria bacterium | reverse complement strand
AGCATTATGAGCAAAAAATAAAATTTTTATTTATGCAAATTGGGATAAATGCGCTAGCAGCAATAAAGCAGCCGCGAACAGGCGTCGAGGAATATGTTTATCAATTAATAAAAAATTTAACGATGTTGCCGGAAACCCGGGAACATCGATTTTTGTTATATCTTCCTGCTAAAATTTTAGGGAAAGATTATAGGAAAGAAAATCTTTTTGATTTTTCTTTGCCTTCAAATTTTGAGATAAAATTTTTACGTTGGCCTTTACCATTTTTATGGACACAGCTTCGTTTAGCTTGGGAAATGTGGCGTCGCCCGCCAGAAATCTTGTTTATTCCGGTCCATGTTTTGCCTTTTTTTCATCCTCGGAAATCAATTGTTGTGATTCATGGTTTAGAATATGAATATTACCCTCAATATTATTCTTTTTGGCGGTATTTATATTTGCGTTGGAGCACAAAAAGAGCTTTAAAAAAAGCTCAGCGAATAATTGCTATTTCTGAAAATACAAAAAAAGATTTAATAAAACTATATAAAGGGCAAGCTGATAAAATTGAAGTTATTTATCATGGCGCAGAATTTTTAAGACAGCTATCTGAAAATGAAAAGCAAAAAAATTGGCTAAATTTTTTCGCAATAAAAAAACCTTATATTTTATATCTTGGGCGGATTGAGAATAAAAAAAATATCCAAGGGATTTTAACCGCTTATCTAATTTTGAAAGAAGAATACAAAATTCCTCATCAATTAGTTTTAGCCGGCGCCAGAGGTTATGGCTATAAAAACTTAAAATTATTAATTAACAATTTGTCAGAAAAAAGGCATCTTGAGATTAAAGAATTGGGTTATGTTGATGAAGAAAAAAAATGGCAGTTGCTTATAGGGGCTGATGCCTTTTTATTCCCTAGCTTTTATGAAGGTTTTGGTTTGCCTATTTTGGAAGCTCAAAGAGCAGGTTTGCCCGTTGTAACTTCTTCGGTTTCGGCTTTGCCTGAAATAGCAGGCGAGGGGGCTTTATTGGTTAATCCCGAAAAACAGGAAGAGATTGCTTTAGCGGTAAAAAGAATAATTGACGAACCTGCTTTGCGTGATAAACTAAAAAAACTAGGATTTGAGAATTTGAAAAAATTTAGCTGGAGGAAATGTGCTAGGCAAACTTGGCAGCTTATGAAAAATTTATAGAAAATAATTTTAATTTATTTTATGAGAGTAGCTATAATTCATGATTATTTAATAAGATTTGGTGGAGCCGAAAGACTGCTTTTGACTTTGAGTGAGCTTTGGCCGGAGGCGCCGATTTTTACTTTAATTTATGATGAACAAAAAGTTGGACAATGGTTCCCCGAAGAAAGAATTAGAACCTCTTTCTTGCAGAGATTTCCTAAATTTTTAAGGAGGCGCTATCGCTGGCTTTTGCCTCTTTTACCTGTGGCAGCTGAGAGTTTTGATTTGAGGGATTTTGATTTAGTTTTATCATCTTCTTCGGCTTTTGCTAAAGGAGTTATCGTGAGACCAAAAACTTTGCATATTTGTTATTGCCATAATCCAGCTAGATTTATTTGGGATTATTCTTGGGCATACTTGAAAGAGCAGAAATTAGGATTTTTCAAGAAGGCATTTTCAGAAATTTATTTAAGTTATTTAAGACTTTGGGACAGGGCAGCTGCTAATCGCGTAGATTATTTTTTAGCTAATTCTTATGTTACCGCTGAGAGGATAAAAAAATATTATCGGCGTGAAGCTAAGGTAATTTATCCAGGCATAATGATGCCAGACCAAAAACAAATATCAAGCTCAGTCCATGATAGCCCAGAAGGTTATTTTTTAATAGTTTCTCAATTAGTTCCTTACAAAAAAATTAATGTAGCCGTAGAGGCTTTCAATAAGCTTGGCTGGCAGTTAAAGATTATTGGCGATGGTCCTCAGAAAAAATATTTATCAAAAATTGCTAATTCTAATGTTGAGATTTTAGGCTGGCAGCCGGATGAAGTAGTAGAAAATTACTTAAAAAATTGTTTAGGTTTAATTTTCCCTGGTGAAGATGATTTTGGTTTGGCGCCTGTTGAGGCAATGGCTTGGGGCAGGCCTGTATTAGCTTTGAGAGCTGGTGGGGCAAAAGAAACTATTTTACCAGGAATAACTGGTGAATTTTTTAACGCTGCAACTTCTGAAGTTTTAGCAGATGGTGTTAGACGTTTTCGTGAAAATTTTGAAAAATATGATCCTTTGGTTATTCGTAAATGGGCGGAAAGATTTTCAAAAGAGCGTTTTAAAAAAGAAATAATGGAATTTATAGAAAAAGTGAGTTATAATGAAAAATAAGAAAATCATTATTTATGTTGATTGGCCACAAACGTCCGTGGGAATTTTTAACAAAAAGTGCGCAGAGAGGAAAATTGGCTCATGCTTATTTATTTTATGGACCGGCCGAGGTTGGCAAAAGAACTTTGGCTTGGCGATTTAGCCAGTGGCTTCTTTGCCAAAATAGAAAGAATCAGAATGAAACTTTCTGTAGCCGTTGTTCAGCTTGCCAAAGTTTAGAAAAAAATCAGCATCCGGATTTTTTTTGGTTGGAGCCGCCTCGCGAAGAAAATAAAGGTATTATCAAGACTTTAAGCATAGGTATAGATGAAATAAAAAAATTGCAGCATCAGTTAAGCTTAACTCCTTATAGCGCTGATTACAAAATTGCTTTAATTGATGGGTTGGAATATTTAACTGATCAGGCTTTGAATTCCTTTTTAAAAATTTTAGAAGAGCCTCCTCGTCAAAGTTTAATTTTTCTTATAGCGACTGATTGGCAAGGGCTTTTACCAACAATTATTTCTCGCTGCCAGTTGATTAAGTTTTTGCCGGTGCCGGAAAAAGAAATTTTTGCAGGCTTGAAAGAGAGAGCGGTTCTAAACGATAATTTGCGCCGAATTGTTAAATTAGCTGTTGGTCGGCCAGGTAGGGCTATTAAAATGTTAGAAAATAAAGATTTATTGTTAGCATACAATCACAATGTTTCTCTCTTTGAAAAAATTTTAAAACAGGATTTATCTTATCGTTTTGAATTGGTAGAAGATATAGCCAAGGATAATTTATTAGCGCAAGAATTTTTAGGTCAATTTTCTTTATGGTTGCGCGATCAGCTTCTTTTATCGAGTGGGTTGAGTGATTTAGCGATTGATGAAAAAATTTTAACTGGAAAAAGATTAATGCCGAAAGTTGTAGCCGATTGTATCTCTTTTGTCGAACAAACGCGTCGTTTCCTAAGTAATCCTAGTTTTAACGCGAAATTGGCTTTAGAAGTATTAATGTTAAAATTATGAGGAGATTTTTATTAGTTTTGGCTTTTCCTGTTTTTGTTGGAAGTTTTTTAGCGGTTTTCCCTTTTTCTTGTTTTTCTGGCAGAGATGGTGGTGTCCAGAAGTCATTAGATCGGGGAGAAAATTGGACAGCAAAAAATTTTATTTCCAAAAGTTATTCTTTGGCAACTTTTAATGTTTTATCTTTAACAAATGATCCTCAGAACCAGCAGGTTTTATATTTAGGTACTCGCGGCAACGGTCTTTATAAAACAGTTAATGGAGGAGAAAATTGGTACCAGGTGAAAGATAAAAATAATTTATTGACTAATCGCGCTAATATTTATGATATTGCTATTGACCCGCGCAATAATAATAATCTTTACCTTGGAACCTATCAGGATCGTTATGGGCGACTTTTCCGTTCTGGTGACGCCGGCCAAAGTTGGGAAGAAGTTTATCGGGTGTCAAGAGAAAAATATGCTATTTTTGCTGTAGAAGTTGATTCTTATGACCCATCTGTAGTTTATATGGGAACAGCGGAGGGCGGCTTCCTGAAAAGCTTAGATTTTGGTAAAAATTGGAAAGTGATTAAATGGTTTAACGGAGTAATAACAGATATTAAAATTAATCCTCATGATACGCGGACAGTTTTTGTTAGCGTTGCTAATGATGGAATTTATAAAACAAATGATAAAGGTCAGAACTGGCAAAAACTGGATAGTCTGAAAAATTTTCCCGAAGCCGAGAAAGTTGAGACATTAGTTATGGATAACAAGAATCCGAACATTCTTTATATTGGTTCTCCTAACGGTTTGCTAAAAAGCCTTGATGGTGGAGAAACTTGGCAAAGAGTTGAGATCATAGTGCCGCCCAAATCTGTAACTATTCAGGCAGTAGCTTTAGACCCGGTTTTTTCTTCATCTCTTTATTACGCAGCGGCTAATGTTATTTATCGGAGTGATGATAATGGCCAGACTTGGTCTTCTCATCCCTTAAATACTAAACGCGGAATAAAAGTTATAACTATTGATTTAAGTAATCCCAATACTTTATATGCTGGTTTGCACGATTAATGACGTTTTAAATTAGAATCTAGATTTTATTGAGGTGTGAAATTCTGATAGGTCTTATAAAAAATGGGAGAAAATCCTCTTTGACGAAAATTCCTATTTTAAAAAAGATAAATCATAGAGATTAAAATAGAGGCCAGAAAGACAAATGCAAAAATATTTTTTAGACATTTGTTTTTAAATAATAATTAATAATTTAAAAAATGTATAAGCTAATAATTGACAAAATAAAACCTAATTTAGAAAAAGCCATAGCTCACTTTAAAGAAGAACTAGCCGCTTTACGTACTGGTCGGGCGACGCCAGCTTTAATTGAAAACATTGAAGTTGAATGTTATGGTGTTAGAAACCCATTAAAACAGTTAGCTGCTATTACTGCGCCAGAGGCGAGGGTTTTAGTTATCCAGCCTTGGGATATTAATATTTTAAAAGAGATAGAGACTGCGCTTCGAAAAGCTCGTCCCGGGTTAGGCTTAACTTTAACTGGTGAATTGATAAGAGTAAATATCCCGCCGCTTAATGAAGAAAGTCGCAAAGAATTAGTTAGAGTTTTAAGTCAGAAAGCGGAAGCAGCAAGGATGGCTGTCCGTTACTGTCGTGAGCAAGCTTGGAAAGAGATACAGGAGAGCGAGAAAGAAGGAAAAATTCGTGAAGACGATAAATTTCGAGGCAAAGATGCATTACAGAAAGTTATCGATGATTATAATAAAAAAATAGAAGAAATGAGAGCGGCGAAAGAAGAAGAAATAATGAAAATTTAAATGTAAATTATAAAAAATGTTAGCAGCCGTAGCATTTATTAGCGTTCTCGGTTTGCTCGTGTTCGGACATGAACTCGGGCATTTTTTGGCAGCTAAAAAGTTTGGTGTAAAAGTGGAGGAATTCGGCTTTGGTTTCCCGCCCCGTCTTTTTGGTATTAAAAAAGGAGATACTATTTATTCTTTGAATTTAATTCCTTTGGGCGGTTTTGTTAAAATTTTAGGCGAAGATGGAGAAGAAAAGGGAAACCCCCGTTCTTTTGCTTACAAAAAGATTTGGCAAAGAGCAATTATTTTATCTGCCGGTGTTTTGATGAATATTATATTAGCTATAGGATTAGCAAGCTTGAGTTATTTTTTTGGCACACCGACGCCTATTGATGATAATGAAAATGTGGAGAATGCCTGGGTGCAGATTATTCATGTAGATAAAAATTCGCCGGCTTCTTTAGCTGGGATAAAAGCCGGTGATATTATCATGGCTTTAGAGAGTGAAGGAGCTATTTTTCAGGATATAAAAAAAGCTAGTGATTTTCAGTCCTTTGTGGCTTCTCATAAAGATCAGAAAATTTTAATTTATATTAAGCGCGGACAACAGAATTTTGCTGTGGAAGTTACGCCTCGGCCTGAGCCGCCTTCTGGTCAAGGGCCGTTAGGTGTAGTGCTATCTCGGATTTTTATAAAAAAATATTCTTGGCAGAGAGCCATTTATGAAGGAGCAGCAACGGTTTTTGACCTTTTGCTGGCTATCTTTTTGGGGTTAGGCTATTTTTTATGGCAATTAATCTTTCAGACAAAAGTTGTGGGGGAGGTTACGGGGCCGATAGGAATTTTTAATTTAACTGGTCAGGCAGCTCAGCTAGGCTTTGTTTATCTTATAAATTTAACTGTTTTTTTATCGTTAAATTTAGCAGTTGTTAATATTATGCCTTTTCCGGCTTTGGACGGTGGCCGTTTGCTTTTCCTTTTGATTGAAAAAATAAAAGGTCGACCTATAAAACAAGCGGTAGAAAAAATTATTCACAGTATTGGTTTTATTTTGCTACTTCTTCTGATGGCTTTTATTACTTTGCGCGATATTTTAAAGATTTTTTGAACATTTTTTCTATTTGACCTGAAGTTAAGAAACTGTATAATAAAACAGAAAATGAAATGATTAGACAATTTTTTAGAAAAATTGCAAATGATATTGGCATTGATTTGGGGACAGCTAATACTTTAGTTTATGTTAGAGGCCGGGGGATTATAATTAATGAGCCATCAGTAGTAGCGGTTAACCAAAAAACTGGCCAGATTTTAGCCGTTGGCAATGAAGCTAAGAGGATGGTTGGTCGAACTCCGGGTCATATTGTAGCAACTAGGCCTTTAGTTGATGGAGTGATTTCGGATTTTGAAGTGACTGAACAGATGCTAAAATATTTTATTTCTCAGGTTCAGAAAAGAGGTTTCGGTTGGTTGTGTCGGCCACGGGTAGTTATTGGAGTGCCTTGTGGTGTTACTGAAGTTGAAAAAAGAGCAGTAGAAGATGCAGCGCGTAATGCTGGCGCAGGTAATGTTTTTTTGGTTGAAGAGCCTATGGCAGCTGCAATTGGCTCAAGATTACCTGTGCAAGATGCGAGCGGTAGCATGATAGTTGATATCGGTGGCGGAACCTGCGAAGTAGCGGTAATCTCTTTAGGCGGTATTGTGGCTAGCAAAAGCTTGCGTTTAGCCGGCGATAAATTAAACGAAGACATTATAAAATATGCTCGGGATGAGTTTAAGCTTTTATTAGGAGAGAAAACAGCCGAAGAAATAAAAATCGCTGTTGGTTCAGCTGATAAATTAGAGGAACCTTTGTCTATTATAATGAGAGGCCGCGATTTGATTAATGGTTTGCCTAAAGAGATTTTAGTCAATGATAGCCAGATTAGAGAAGCTTTATTTCGCTCAATTAAGATGTTGGTAAATGCTATAAAATCAACAATTGAGCAAACTCCTCCGGAATTAGTTGCTGATATTATGGAAAAAGGGATTGTTTTGTCTGGGGGTGGTAGTCTTTTGAGAAAGCTCGATAGTTTAGTTGCCCAAGAAACGCAAATGCCAGTGCGAGTAGCTGAGGATCCTTTGACGGCTGTAGTTCGTGGTTGCGGCATTATTTTAGAAGACTTAGAAAAATTAAGCGATGTTTTAGTTTCTACTCGCTACGAGGAGCCTCCCAAAAATATTTAAAAAAGAGATTCATGTCTTACGGTTTAAGGAAATCTTCTTTCTTTGTTTTTATAGTAGCAACAATAATAATTTTGTTGCTGATTTTTTTTGCCATTCAGGGTTGGCTTTCTCCTTTGAAAAATATTCTTTGGCAGATATTTAAACCTTTGGCAAAAGCTTTTTTTTGGTTAGAGCAAAAAATATTTAAGGCTATAAATGTTTTTACTGCTTTAAAGGATTTGATAAAAGAGAATAATAATTTAAGACAGGAAAATTTAAGTCTTTGGCAGCAGGTAGCTTCTTTAAAGGAAGCAGAGAGAGAAAATAAATTATTGCGTCAGCGTTTACTCTTTGAAAATGATGGGAAGAAAACATTAATGGTTAAGGTTATTGGCGCAAGTCAACAGGCTGGTCAGTATTTATTAGTTGATAAAGGTTTTATAAACGGTTTAAACAAGGGAGATTGGGTGGTTTCAGCAGATAATTTTTTGATTGGTTATTTAGATGAAGTTGAAGAGCAAGTTTCAAAAGTGATTTTGCTTTCAAACAGCGATTCAGCCATTAACGCGGTCACCCAAGATTCAAGAGCTAGTGGAATTATAAAAGGCAGGCATGGTTTAGGTTTAGCTTTAGAAATGATTCCAATAAACAAAGAATTGCAGCTAGGGGAAACAGTTTTAGCTTTAGGCAAAGAAGCGAGTGGCGGGAAAAATTTGGCAGTTGGTAAAGTAAAAGAAATTATAGAAAAAGAAAATGAGCTTTTTAAAAGTGCTTTAATTGAACCGGCTATTGATTGGTCGGCTCTAGAAGAAGTTTTTATTCTGAAATGATTAATTTTTTGTATTTTTTATTTTTTTCTTTTTTGGCAGTTATTGGCCAATTAACTTTAGTTGGTTATTTTGATCAGAAAAATATTTTTTTAGATTTTCCTTTAGTTTTAGTTTTAGCTGCTGCTTTAACTTGGCGTCAAGTAAAAATTTCTTGGTTAGCTTTGCTGCCAGTTTTTTTATTTGACTTGCTCATAAGTCGAGTCTTCGGCATTATAACTTTGAGCGCTTGGTTTAGTTTTTGGTTTATTAGATGGTTGGCTCATTTTTTATTCAAAAAAAATGAATTTCTTTCTTTAGTGACTTTAGGATCGTTAGGTTTTATTTTTTTTAATGGATTAAATTTTTTATTAGAAAAATTAGTCAGTTTTTTTTGGCAGTCGATTATTTTTCAAAAAAATATTTGGCTTTTTAGACCGTTAGAATTTCTCCTTGCTTTAGTTTTAAATAGTTTTCTCTTTTTTATTTTAGTTAAAATTTGGGAGGGTCTAAAAATTTTTAAAAAAGAATGAAAAGATTCTCTAGCTTAAAATCAAAAAAATGGAAGATAGCGCGTTCTTTCAAGGAATCAATCGAACCAGAGGAAATCTTGTTAGACGCTACAAAAGTTGAGACTTTAGCTGAAAGAAAAATAGAAGTGCCCTTAACTGCCTATGTTTTTAAAGTTTTTAGGCTGATTATATTAACTGTGCTTTTATTTTTTTGTGTTTACTCTTTTTATTTTCAGTTTTTTCAAAGAGAGGTTTTTAAAGCTTTGGCGGAACGTAATTTTTTGCGAATTTCGCTTTTACCGGCGGCTCGCGGCATAATTTATGATAGAAATGGCCGGCAGTTAGTTTTCAATACCCCCAGTTTTAATTTATTATTGATGCCTCAAGATTTACCCAAAAATAACAAAGAGAAAGACGGGGTGATTGAAAAAGTAGCAAAGCTTTTGGAAATAGACAGAAAAGAGATAGACGATCTTTTAGCAGATTTTGATATAAAAAAATCTCAGCAAATTTTAGTAGAAAGCAATCTGGAGCATGATAAAGTTTTAGCTTTTAAGACTGAGCAAAATAATTTAAGAGGTTTTTATTTAGAAGAAAATTCAACAAGGCAGTATGTCGAAGGAGAGATTTTTTCTCATATTTTGGGCTATTTAGGTAAATTAAGTCCTGAAGAAGCAAAAGAGAACCCTAATTATTTTTTGACTGAGAGAATAGGCAAAACTGGTTTAGAGTTTTTTTATGAGAAAATTTTGCGAGGGCAGCCTGGCCAACGCGTAAGAGAAGTAGACGCTTTAGGTAAAGTAAAAAAAGAAAGCATTTTGTCCGCTCCTCAAGATGGTAAAAATTTGATTTTATCTTTAGATAGTGATTTGCAAAAAAATCTTTTTGAGAATCTTTCAAAAGTTGTAAAGAAAGGTTATGGTGCTGCGGCTGTTGTTTTGAATCCAAAAACTGGTGGAGTTCTGAGTATGGTTAGTTTGCCGAGTTTTGACAATAATATTTTTAGTCAGGGGTTGCCAATTTCCCAATATCAAAAAATAATTAATGATTCGGCTCAGCCTTTTATTAATCGAGCCACTTCCGGACAATATGCACCCGGTTCAACAGTTAAACCATTAGTGGCAGCAGCAGCTTTACAGGAAAAAATTATTTCACCTTTTGCTAAAATTTTTGATTCCGGTGAAATTTCTATTGTTAATCAATATGATGCTAATATTGTTTATCATTTCCGCGACTGGAAAGCGCACGGCTTAGTCAATCTTTTTGAAGCTATTGCTCAGTCATGCGATATTTATTTTTATATGGTCGGTGGCGGCTACGGAAATCAACCTGGCTTAGGGATTGAAAGAATATTTAACTATTTTAAATCTTTTGGTTTCGGAGAAAAAACCGGCATTGACTTGCCAAAAGAGCAGGCGGGTCTTGTCCCTAACAAAGAATGGAAAGAAAAAATTAAAAAAGAATCTTGGTATATTGGAGATACTTATCATCTTTCAATTGGTCAAGGTGATTTATTAGTGACGCCACTGCAGCTGGCAGTCGCCACGGCGGCTATAGCTAATGGGGGGAGAGTTTTAGTCCCTTTTATAGTTGACAAAATTATTGATTCAGATAAAAATGTTATTAAAACAACAGAAACAAAAATTCTTCGTGAAAATTTTATTAGCCAAGAAAATTTATCGTTTGTTAGAGAAGGGATGCGCCAAGCCGTAACTTCAGGCTCGGCGCGTTTGCTTAATAATTTGCCGTTTCCTGTTGGTGCTAAAACTGGAACTGCTCAGGTTGCAGGGCAAGCAAATCCTAATGCTTGGGCGACGGCATTTGCTCCCTTTAACGATCCGGAAATAGTAATAGTTGTTTTAGTGGAAAATGCCGGTGAAGGAAGTCAAGTAGCTGTACCCATAGTTTTTAATGCCCTAAGTGAATATTTTAAAAATAAAAAATAACTTTTATTTATTTTTAAATCAATGAAAATTCTAAACAATTTAATTAATAATTAACAATTTATATGACACAATATCTTAGCCCAGAGGGATACGAACAACATAAAAGAGAATTAGAAGAATTAAAAAAGAAAAGACAAGAAATTGCTAAACGTTTAGAAGAAGCAAAAGCTTTAGGCGATCTTTCTGAAAATCAGGAGTATGTTTCAGCTCGAGAAGCTCAAGCATTTAATGAAGGGAAAATTATGGAGCTTGAACAGCTTTTGAGAGATGCCAAGGTTATTGATAATGTGAGAAAAAGCTCAACGGTGCAGATAGGCTCTACTATTGAAGTTTTTGGTAACGGGCATCATCGTCAATTTACAATTGTTGGTTCAGAAGAGGCTAATCCTGCTGTGGGAAAAATCTCTAATGAGTCGCCTTTGGGTAAAGCTTTTTTAGGAAAAAAAGTTGGAGATGTTTTAGAAATTGAGACGCCGGGCGGAAAAGTAAAATATAAAATTTCAGCGATTATTTAAAATTTCAAAAATTATTTTTAAAAAATTTTGTATGTCTCTTGAAAAGATAAAAAACGAGCGGCAGAAAAAATTAGATAAAATAAAAGAGTTAGGCCTCGCGCCTTATCCGGGAAAGGCAGAAAAGAAGAGGAGGCTTATTATTTCTGTTTTGAATGAATTTGAGGAGTTAGCAAAAAGTGAAATTAATATTTTTTTGGCTGGCCGTTTAAGATTGATGCGGCTACACGGTGGTTCGGCTTTTGCTAATTTGGAAGATGGTTCAGGACAAATTCAGATTTATTTTAAGAAAGATGTTTTAGGCGAAGAATCCTATGGAATTTTTTTAGAAACTTTAGATATTGGCGATTTTATTGAAGTTTTTGGCTCTTTGTTTCTTACTCAAAAAGGTGAAAAAACTTTATTGGTAAAGAAATTTAGAATCTTGTCTAAAGCCTTAAATCAGTTGCCGGATAAATGGCATGGTTTAAACGATATAGAAGAGAGGTTTAGACGTCGTTATCTTGATCTTTTAATGAATAAGGAAGTTAGAGAAAGATTTAAACAGCGGAGTGAAATTATAAAAAAAATACGTTTGTTTTTAGAGGATAAAGGCTTTATGGAAGTTGAAACGCCTATCTTACAGCCCCTGCCCGGCGGAGCATTAGCTCGCCCTTTTAAAACTCATCTTAATGCTTTAGATCTTGATTTATATTTGCGTGTTTCCCCCGAACTTTATTTAAAACGTCTTTTAGTCGGGGGACTGGAAAAAGTATATGAACTGGGAAGATGTTTCCGCAATGAAGGAATGGATAAATCTCATAATCCTGATTTCACTATGCTTGAATTTTATTGGGCTTATGCAGATTATGAACAATTAATGGAATTAACTGAAGAATTATTTGAATTTTTGGTGCCAGAAGAAGAAATCGAATTTCAGGGACAGAAAATTGTTTTTTCTTTACCTTTTAAACGAGTGGCTCTTAAGGATTTAATTTTAAAAGAATATTTAATAGATATTGAAAAAGCAAAAGTTGCAGAAATAAAAAATGTTTTAGAAAAAATTAGCGCCAGAAAAGTGCAAGATATGAGTTTAGGTAAAATGATAGACGAATTATTCAAAAATATTAGACCAAAAATCTCTCAGCCGACTTTTGTGATAAATCATCCGTTAGTTATGTCGCCTTTAGCTAAAGCCAGCGAAGATAGCCCTTGTCAAGCTGCGCGTTTTCAGTTGATAGTGGCAGGTTTAGAAATTATTAATGCTTATTCTGAACTGAATGATCCTCAAGAGCAAGCTCGTCGGATGGAAGAACAGGAAAAATTTCGAGACGATGAAGAAATTCAGCGTTTTGATAAAGATTACATAGAAGCTTTAGAGTATGGTATGCCGCCAGCAGCCGGTTGGGGCTTGGGTGTTGACAGACTAGTGATGCTTTTGACTAATGCTTCGAGTTTAAGAGAAGTAATTTTATTTCCTGCTATGAGAAATAAAGAATAAAGTTTTTTAAAAATCTTAAAAATCTATAAAAAAGGAGGGATTATGGAAACAAAAAAGAAAAGCCGTGTTTTTTTAGGTCAGGAAGATCCAGAAGCTGTAATTGTTTATCGGCCTTTTGCTAACAGCCCCATAGTTATTTCTAGCGGCATTCATCTTCACGAAGACAAGAATGGTATTGCTATTGAAGGACCGAAAGAACATTTAGAATTCCTTTATCCCAAATTGGCTAAACTTTTATTATCTTACGCTGAAGTTGATGAAAAATCTGGCGTTGGTAAATGGATAGGGCTTGGTTGGTTAAACGATGAATGGTTGAGTTTTTTTTATCTTTTTGGCCGAAGCTTTGCCGATGTTTTCGAATTATTAGAGTATAAATTAAGACGTGATTTAGTATTTTTCTGTAATTTGAAACTTAACGAAGAGGCTGAGTTAGTTGTGCGGCATAACAATAAAGTTGTTTTTCATATCAATACTTTGGGGTTGCCGGAGGGGATAACTGAAAATGGCTTTATCGAGTTTCCATCTCTTTTTGAAAATTTAGTCAAGCCAGTTTTATTAGATTGAAATATTTTTATCAGTTTGTTAGAAGAAATGGAGAACCCATTTCTTCTTTTTTTATGGTAAAATTAATTTATGGATTTAATTAAATCAGGTAATTTGTATTGGACTCATCATGTTCGCGAAAAAATGCGTCAATATCGTCTGAGCGAAAGCCGCATTAAACGAATCATTCGTTTCCCTAAAAGATTAGAAAAAGGGATAGCCCCAAAAACAGTAGCGGGAATGCAGCCAGCTGGTTCAAAAAAGCGCCCACAGGAAATTTGGGTTATGTGGCAGACAAAAAATAAAAACCAAAGAGCGAAAAACAAAGAAAAGAATGTTTTAGATTTAAAAGAAAGAGAGATGATTATTATTTCTGCCTGGCGTTATCCGGGAATCAGCCCGGTGCATGAGCCCCCGCCAATTCCAGAAGAAATTTGGGAGCTGGTTAGAAAAACTTCTAATAAATAATTTTTTTTGTTATAGTAAATAAAAAATAAAAAATATGTTAGATATAAAATTTATTAGAAATAATGTAGAGAAAATAAAACAAAATATTAAAAATCGGGGGATGAGCTTTGATTTAGAAAGGCTTCTGTCGGTAGATGAAGAGAGACGTCGTTTGATTAACGAAATTGAACCCTTGCGAGCAGAACAAAAAAAAGTTAGCGAGGAGATTGCTAAAGAAAAAGAAGCAGCCATTAGAGAAGAAAAAATTAGCTCCATGAAAAAAATAAAAGAAGAAATAGTTTTAAAGGAAAAAGAGCTGAAAGTCGCAGAAGAAGAATTTGAGAAATTAATGAGGCAGGTCCCTAATATGATTCAGCCAGATACACCTATTGGTCAAAGTGAGGCTGATAATAAAGTTTTGCGAGAAGTTGGTAAAAAGCCAAAATTTAAATTTCAGCCGTGCGATTATTTATCTTTAGCTCAAGAACTTGACTTAATTGATACAGAGCGGGCAGCCAAAGTTTCTGGTTCGCGTTTTGGTTACCTAAAAGGCGCGGCGGCTAAATTAGAATTTGCCTTAGTGCAAATGGCTATAGATATTTTGGAGAAAGAAAAATTTATCCCTGTTGTGCCGCCGGTACTAATCAAGCCTGAAGCTATGGAGGCGATGGGATATATAGACACTGAAGAAGAAAAAGAAGAGCGATATTATTTAGAGAAAGACGATCTTTATCTAGTGGGTACTTCAGAACAATCATTAGGTCCTATGCACGCTGGCGAGATTTTAGAGGAAGAAAATTTACCTTTGCGCTACGTTGGTTTTTCATCTTGTTTCAGGCGTGAAGCTGGTTCTTACGGCAAGGATACCAAAGGGATTTTAAGAGTGCATCAATTTGATAAAGTAGAAATGTTTTCTTTTTGCCAGCCTGAATATTCAATTAAAGAACACCAGTTAATTTTAAAATTGGAAGAAAAATTAATGCAGGAATTAGAGTTGCCATATCGAGTAGTCCAACTTTGCTCAGTCGATTTTGCCAGACCTTCTAGCGCTACTTTTGATATTGAGGCGTGGTTGCCCGGTCAAAATGGCGGGCAGGGGCAATATCGCGAGACCCATTCTTGCTCTAATTGTACTGACTATCAGGCTCGACGTTTAAATATTCGTTATCGGAATAAAGCAACTGGTAAAGTAGAATTTTTACATACTCTTAATGGCACAGCTTTTGCTATTGGCCGAACTATTATTGCTATTTTGGAAAATTATCAACAGGCGGATGGAACAATTAAAGTGCCCAAAACCCTTTCGCGTTATTGCGGTTTAAAATATATAGGAAAGAAGAAATAACCATCTTTTTATTTTTTATGCGTTTTTTTCAAAAAAAGAAGAATTCTTTTATTTTTTTTGCTTCGCCTTATGCTTCTGATATAAAAAAAACTAGACGCCCTCGCAAGAAAAATTGGCGTCTGTATTTTATATTTATTGGTCTTTTTTTTGTTTTGGCTCTTATAGGATATTTTATTTTTTATGCGCCTTTTTTCAAAATAGAAAAGATAGCAGTAAAAAGAAGCGGTGATTCCATTAATAGCGGGGATATTGAAAAAATAGCGATAAATTTTTTAAGTAAGAAAAAGTGGGGAATTATTCCTGCTGATAATTTATTTTTGTTTTCTACTAGGCAATTAGAGGAAAAGTTAGAATCCGAATTTCCAGCTATTGAAAAGGTTACAGTGAAGAAAAAACTTTGGCATCTTTTAGAGATAGATTTTAAGGAAAAAGATGCTGTGGCTATTTGGTGTCAGGCAAAGGAATTTAAAGCGA
>CAYMCB010000009.1:0-17274 GCA_964388895.1 uncultured Candidatus Saccharibacteria bacterium | reverse complement strand
GATAACGATACCAATTTACAAATTGGCTTGAACCAGACTTTGAATGCTTCGCATCAAATCACGGTTCGGGAAAATATCGTTATTCCGGCTAACACCACCAAGTACTTTACTTTGGCGGCCAACATGCCATCTGATTTAGATGCTTATGCTGGTCAGGTAGCTGCTTTGTCTTTGGTCTCTATTGAGACTACAGCTACTGTTTCTGGTGTTTTACCGATAACTGGTAATGGCCAGACAATTAACGCTACTTTGGCGATTGGCTCTTTTGCTGGAAGCACCGGTTCTTTGAACGCGGCGACTTCTACCAAAGAAGTTGGCACAACCGGTTACAATTTCTCATCTGTGAAATTGACTGCTGGTTCTGCCGAAGACATTACCGTTTATTCTATTCGGTTTAACCAATCCGGTTCAGCTTCAGCTTCTGATTTAGCCAATATCGTCGTTTCCGATGGTTCAACCAATTATGCCACAACTGTTTCTTCTGACGGTAAATATTACACTGCCTCTTTTGGTACCAACGGTATCGTAATTGCCAAAGGTCTTTCCAAAGAGTTCACAGTGAAAGGCGATATTGTGAGCGGTTCAGCTCGCACTGTCAAATTTGACATTTATCGGTCAACAGATATTGTGGCAAGAGGAAATGTCTATGGTTATTATCTAACTATGGACGCCAATACCACTTGGCCGTTTAACACCTCTTCAAACCCAGTATTCAATGGTAACACCATTACTATTGGTTCTGGTTCTTTGAGAGTTGACAAAAGCGCTTCTGGCGCTCCAGCAGCCAACATCACCAAAGGCGCTACTGGCGTTGTATTAGGCGCGTTTGATTTTGTGGTTCAGGGAGAACCGGTCAATGTTACTTCAATGATCTTAAGCATTACAGTAACAGGTACAACCGCTTCTTCATCTGATTTAACCCAGATTGTTTTAACCAAAGCTGATGGCACGGTAATTGCTGGTCCGGTTGATGGTATTGATACATCAACATCTAATCCAAACGGAACTGCTACATTTTCGGGCACAGTTACCTTCCCGGTTGGCACTACTCAGGTTTTGGTCAAGGGTAATTTAAGCACTGACCCAGCCGCTGATTCTACTTATGTTGTTAGCTTCAATACTCCAGCGACAAAAGTTACTGGCATTACTGGCGCAGTGACAGGCAATACTATTACTGCCACGCCAGCTTCTGAGGTTTCAGCTAACACAATGACAGTTAAGGCTGGTTCTTTGACAGTTTCTGTTGCGGGTACACCAGTTGCTCAAACTGTTATCCGTGGCGTTACTGGCTACACTTTTGCCAATTATATCTTTGACGCTACCAATTCTGGAGAAGACGTTAAAGTCACTTCAGTTGAGCTTCAAGATACTGTTGGCGCTGCTGCTGGTGAATCTTATCTCACTACTATGCAGTTGTGGGATGGCTCAACCGCTTTAAACACTGGCTCTAATGTTGTTAATCCGACTGGCGCAGCTAGCGGAACGAGACAGTCTACCTTTACTTTGGATAATCCTTTGATTATCCCGAAGGGAACGCAAAAAACTATTGCTTTGAAGGGCAATATTTCTGCGAATACACCAACTGGCGCAGAATATCAATGGGGCTTAAAAGCTTCAGCTAGTATTTCAGCTACTGGTGTTTCTACTACCCAGACAATTTCTGTTAGCGGTTTAACTAACGCACAAATTGGCCAAAAAATGACAGTAGCGGCTAGCGGCCAATACAGCGTAGCCTTGGATGCTTCAACGCCAAGTGCTAAATTAGTAGCGGCGAACACAACCGGCAACATAATGACTGTGTTGCGCTTTAAAGCCACCGCTGAACAAATTAACATCACCAAGATGCGTTTGGCTTTGACTTCAGCCAGTTCTTCCGCCAATGATATTGCGCAAGTTTATATCTATGACGGTTCAGATCTGCTAGGTCAAGGTGTCATCGGTATTGGTAACGCAACGGGCGGCACAGCTAATGCTTCTACCACTTTTGCTTTAACAAAACAATTAGCTATTCCGGCTAATCAGGAAAAAGTGGTCACCATTAAAGCTGATATTGCGCCAATTTACACCACTAATACCGTAGCTACAGCTGGTCATTCCATTGCTATTAATTACTATGGCTCAACCACCACTTCTGAGAATGAAGGTGTTGGTCAGTCATCTGGGCAAAAAATCGCCAACTACAGCTCAACGACCAACCAAGCTGCTACTTATATCTATCGGTCAGTTCCGACTGTGGCAGTGACCCAGAGTTCAAATTCCTTCACCAGCGCTGGTGTTAAGACCATTAGCAAGTTCACAGTAACCGCTGATGCTAAAGGTGATATTGATTTATACAAATTCACCTTCTATCTTGCAACCAGTGCCAGCGTTAGCTTATCTAGCCTCACCTTGGTTGATGTAACTGGCGGTACGGAAACCACTTTGTATGCCAGCAACACTGCTTACTATATAGACACGTATGAACACTATGCTGATATTGTCTTGTTAGCTTCGCCGGGCACCATTTCAGGCGGCACCATTACTCCGCGCACTGTCTCCGCAGGCACCACAAGAACCTTTGAATTGCGGGCAAATGTCGGTTACAGCGGCAGTGCTAGCAGCTTTGGTGTGGATGCTTACTTAGCTGGCGACAGCGCCGAGACAGCTAAAGCCTCGGGCACTTATGGCTTGACTGCTGCTAATGTTGATGCTGACAGCAACGATGACTTCATCTGGTCAGATTGGTCAGATGCTGATCATTCAACCAGCGCCACCGGAGCCAGCACCACTGACTGGTACAATGGTTATCTGGTGAGCGGTTTGTCAGCTGCTTACTAAGTTAAGCTGAACCTTCTGGTTATGCTTGTGACATAACCTAAAGGTAAAAATAGAAAACCCCTTTCTCTTTGCGAGATTGGGGTTTTCTATTTGGCAGAGAAAATGATAAAATAAAAATAAGAGATTTTTCAGTTTTAGGCAAAATTTTTTATTTAAACTTTAATTTTTAAAATTTTTATATTTTTATGTCAAAGAAAACTTTAATATTGTCAGCGGCGGTGATTTTATTATTGGGTTTAGCCGGCGCTGGTTTCTACGCTTACAAAAAAGGTTTTTTGTCTGGTTTTTTTGCCAGCGAAGAAAAAAAGCTGACGCCAGAAAAACTTTTAACTTTGGAAATAAAAAATAGCGCTTTGACGCCCGAACAGGTCGAATCTTTTAAAGAAAGATTTAATAATGCCAAAGAAACACTGCAAAAAGACCCCAATAATTTTAACGCTTGGCTTTTTCTGGGAGTTATAAAAAAAGGCGTAGGCGATTATGAAGGCGCGCGCGATGTTTTTTTGCACGCGGCAGATCTTCGTCCCCAAAGCTCAACTCCTTTTGCCAATTTGGCTGACCTTTACGCTTATTTTCTTAATGAGCCCCAAAAAGCAGAGGAAAGCATCAAAAAAGCGATTGCTAATGACAGCAAAGATTATAGTCTCTATTTAGCTTTGGCGGATATTTACCGCTATAAATTTCCCGACGGCGAACAAAAATATGAAAAGACAATGCTGGAAGCCAACAATCTTTTTCCCGATAATGTTAATTTAATTGGCCCCTTGGCGCTTTTTTATCGCCAGACCAATCAGGTTGAAAAGGCGATTGAGTGGTATGAAAAATTAGTTAAACTTTCACCGGACAATCAATTAGCTAAAGAGGATTTAGCGGAATTGAAGGCAAAAAAATAATTTTTAAATTTAAAAATTTTTAAATTTAAATTTTAATTGGCTTAATTTTAATTGGCTTAATAGCAGATTTTGGGAAGGCTTTGAAAACTAATTAAAATTAAAAAATTTATAATTTATAATTGGTAGATGACATTTTCAAAAGCAGACCTTTTGCCTTGGAAAATTTTAAAAGTTTTATTGGCTGCCTGTTTGGCGGCGCCGTTTTTTGTCTGGAGCGGAGTGATTTTTCCCTATACGGTGCCTAAAGTTTTTGGTTTTTATATATTAGTTGAAATTGCTTTTGTTTTTTATCTTTATTTGGCTTTAAAATATTTTAAATTTTGGCCTAAAAAAACTTTTTTATTTTTAGCGGTTTTATTTTTTTTAGCGGTTTATTTTTTAGCGTCTTTGAGGGGCGTTGATTTTTATTTGAGTTTTTGGGGGACGCTGGAGCGGGGTTTGGGTTTTTTTGGTTTGGCGCATTTTTTTATTTGGTTTTTAATGCTTGTTTCTGTTTTTAAAATAGATGAAAAAAATTTAAATTTTGCTTTTTCCTCTTCTGCTTCTGCCAGCGGGAAAAAAGATAAATCATTTTTAAAAATTAGCCAGCAGGGATTTTTTAAGAAAGATTTTAAAAATCAGCCTTTTAGCCGCCGTTTAATTATTTTTTCTGTTTTTGTCAGCGCGGCGATTTCTTTTTTGGCCATCGGCCAGCACTTTTTTAGTTTAGGAGATTTATTGCCCCAAAACACAAGAAGCTATTCTTTAATTGGCAACGCCGGTCTTTTGGGCAGTTATCTTTTGTTTAATGTTTTTTTCGCCATTTATTTATTTTTGGTTTCTGAAAAAAAAATAAAATGGTTTTGGGCAGCAGGTATTTTTGTTATAATTTTGGCTCTTTTTTTAACCGGTACGCGCGGCGCCTATTTGGGATTATTTTTGGGCTTTTTTGTTTTTTTGGTAATGGTTGCTTGGCGGGCGCCTCAAAAAAAATGGCAAAGGGGAGCAGTCGCTTTTTTGGGGATAATAATGGTTTTAGGCGGCGTTTTATTTTGGGCGCGGCAAAGCGCGGTTGTTAAAAATAATTTTGTTTTTTCCCGTTTAAGCGCTATTTCTTGGCAGGAAACAACGGCGCAAAACCGGTTAATTTTGTGGCAGAGCGCTTGGCGGGCTTGGCAGGAAAAGCCGTTTTTGGGCTGGGGCGGAGAAAATTTTGAAGTGGCGATTAATAAATATTTTGATCCCCGGCTTACATTTTTTGAAGCGTGGTATGACCGGGCGCATAACTTTATTTTTGATTACGGCGTGACTTTAGGATATCTTGGACTTTTTAGCTATCTTTTAATCATGGGGTTAGCTTTTTATCAATTATTGAAGCAAATAAAAACGGATTTTTTTCTGGCGGCAAGTTTTCTAGCGCTGCTGACTGCCTATTTGGTCCAGAATTTTTTTATTTTTGATTCGTTTGTTTCTTATTTAATGCTGTTTTTTGTTTTAGCCGTAATTGACAGTAGTAATTTTCTTTTGGGGCCGCTTTTGTCTTTAGGCAAAAAAGCAAAAGAAGAAGGAGCTTTGATTTTTGATGAAAAATCAAGGGCTTGGAAAAATTCTAATTTTTCAGAGAAGCCCAAAACTTTGGCTTTGCCCTTTTATAAAAAAATTATTTTGTTATTTTTTGGCGGCTTTTTGTTTTTTGTCAGTTATAATTTTAATCTTAAGCCCCTGCTTGCCGCGCATTATGCCAATAAAATTTTATCTTTAGAGACTGAGCAAGCTGATGAAATTTTGCCTTATTTTAAAGAGGTGTTGGCTTTAAAGCCTGTTAGGTTAGATGAAATTGTTTATCAAGTAGTTTTGGACTATCAGGAAAAAATAAACCAAAATCCGGCATTGGCGCAAAATGAGGAATTTTATAATTTAGCAAAAGAACAGCTGGAAAAAGGTATAAAGCGCCCTTCTTTTGAATTAAAAAATAGTCTGGCTTTGGCTTGGCTAAATCTTTATTTTTCTGGACAGAACAAAGCGCGCCTTGCTGATTCGCTTAAATTGGCCCAAAGAGTTTTAAAACTTGCTCCCGGCAGAAAAGATGGTTATTTGTTGTTGGTGGCTGGCTATGTTTTATCTGGCGAAACAGAAAAAGCTCAACAAATAGTTGACTTGGCTATATCTCTTAATGATAAGATGGGGGAGGAAATTAAAAAGTATTATGAGAGATTAAAATAAAGGTTAAATTTAAAATAAAAATTAGGAGTTAAAAATATGTCAAAAAATATTAAACGAAATTCATCAGCTGGTTGGCTGGTTAGTGTTATAAAATATGGTCTTTTTGCCTGTCTTTTTATGCCTTTAATTGTCCACGGCAGTTTTATTTTCCCGTATATTTTTCCCAAGCAGGCTTTTTTTCAGGCAGTTGTTGAAATAATTTTTGCTTTATATCTTTATCTTATTTTTGTGGAGCCGCGTTATCGGCCGCGTTCTTCCTGGTTGCTTAAGGGCTTGATGATTTATTTTTTGATGATGGTTATGTCAGCTATTTTTGGCGTCAATACCTACCATAGCTTTTGGTCAAATTATGAACGTATGGCTGGCGTGATTTCAATTTTGCATTATCTTGCCTTTTTGTTTTTGGCGGCGCAAATTTTTAAAACCAAGGAAGAATGGCATTCGTTTTTTAATTTTTCGGTTATGGCCAGTTTTTTGGAAGCGCTTTACGCTTTGAGCAAAATGTTTGGGGCCGCAAATGAAGCTACCATGCGGCTAGACGGCACTATCGGCAATCCGGCTTTTTTAGCTGGCTATATGTTGATTAACGCTTTTTTTGCTTTGTGGCTTATGCTGGAAAAAAAATCTTTAACTTGGCGGATTTTTTATATTTTTGTCATAGTTTTGGATTTAATCACGATGTATAAAACCCAGACTCGCGGCGCGGTTTTGGCTTTAGTTTTAAGTTTAGGAGCGATGTTTTTATTTTTTATTTTCAGTCGGCCAAAAGATTTAGCGCAATTGCCCTTTAAAAATCCTGAACGGCTGAAAAAGTATGTTTTAGCTATTTTTGTTTTTTTATTTTTGGCAGGCGTTTTTATCTGGCTGAATCGCGACTCTTCTTTTGTTAAAAATAACCCCACTTTAAACCGCGTCACTCATATTTCTACTGCCGAAACAACAGCCCAGACGAGGCTGTTGGCTTGGCGTATGAGCTTGAAAGGATTTTTAGAAAGGCCAATTTTGGGCTGGGGAATGGAAAACTATAATATTGTTTTTAATAAATATTATGACCCCCGTCTTTATCCCACCGAGTCTTGGTTTGACCGTTCGCACAACGCTTATTTAGATGTTTTGGTTCACACCGGTCTTTTAGGCTTTGTCGCTTATCTTTTCTGTGCTGTTTTAATGTTTTGGTTTTTGTGGCGAGCCTGGCGGCAGGAGAAAATAAAATATTTTGAGATGGCAATTTTTATGATTATTTTAGCGGGCTATGGTGTCCAAAATATTTTTCTGTTTGATACGCAGGTTACTTTGCTGATGATTTCTTTAATTATTTCTTTTATAGTTTTCTTAAGTTTTAGCTCGTCGCTTCCAGAAAAGCATAAAATAAATAAACCGAATGCTTTCTTTATTTTTTTGTTATCTTTGTTAACTTTTTTATCTTTTTATTTTTTCAATTTAAAACCAGCTTTAGCTAGTTTGACCGGTATTCAGGCATTAGAATATTTGCAGCGAGGAGAGATTAAAGAAGCTAATCAAAAATTTAAAGATGCATATAATTTAGGCACTTTTGGCTTGCCGGAAATTACTGCGCGGGCGCAAGATGCCGCGCTTCAGGTTTTGAACCGCGCTGGCAGTGCTGAGAATTTAAAGCCAGAAGAAAAAGAATTAGTTTCAGTAGCTGTTGAGGGTTTAAAAAAAGCATTGAAACTTGAGCCTCAAAATGTGCGTTTAATGATGATGTTGGGAAATGTTTATTTAGCGGCTATGTCGCAGAATCAATCTTATTTATTGGAGGCTGATTTATTGTTGCAGAAAGCTTTAGAATTAAGCCCAACGCGCCAAGAAATTTATTTTGCTTTAGGGCAGGTAAGACTCTATCAGGGCCGAAACGAAGAATCTTTAGAGCTTTTTCAAAGAGCGATTGATTTAAATGATAAAGTAGCGGTTTCTCACTGGAATTTTGGTATTTTAAATATTTCTTTGGGTCAGAAAGATAAAGGCGAAGAAGAACTAAAAAAAGCGATTTCTTTGGGTCATAGTTACAAAGGAGAAGATATCCAGCAGATAATTAAAGCCTATGGACGGATAGAAGATTGGCAAAAAATCGCTTCTCTTTATCAAGAATGGATTGATTTAGAGCCCGAAAATATCCATCCTTATGTTGGTTTGGCAACTGTTTATAAACAATTGGGTGATAAACAGCAGGCGAAAGTTTGGGCAGAAAAAGCGGCTCAGGTTGATTCGCAATACAAAGCGGCTTTAGAACAATTTATAAAAGAGTTAGGAATTTGATGATTTTTGATTAAAGATTTGAAGAATAAAAAGAGCATAATTTTTTCAAGATTGTTTCTTAAGTAGCTGCCATATATATTATCTCTGGGGTTATCCACTATTTTGGCGTTTGACTCAAAGTTTATATTTTTTATAATAAAAATAGGTTTTAATTTTAACTCCAACTCTATTTAAAAGAGAAGGAGTTATTTTTTTAAAAAATAAATTTTAAAAACCATGAAAAAAATTATAGCCATAATTATTATTATAATCCTCTTGCTTGGATTTTGCTGGTATGGTTTTAAAATCTGGTGGCCCAAGAAACAATTAAGCATTCAATTAGGTTTAGCCAGCCCTAATTTCCCTTGGCGAAATTATACTCAGGAGGAGCTCAAAAAAATGTATCCTCAAATTAAATATGCTGATGTGCCAACTCGTGCCACCCCAGAAGAAACCTACGCTAAATTCCGTGAAGCTTTACGAACAAATAATTTAGAACTGGCGCTGGAGCAGTTAAGCAAGGAGTCGGGGAGGTATGAAGAGAATAAAAACGATTTGATGGAAGCATATAAAAATAATAGCTTTAGTGAAGTTTACAATAATTATCCAGAAAAAATAATAAAAGAAAGTATATATGAATCCTTTGCTCAGTATAGTTTTGATTATAAAGAAGGAGTGCAAGAAAGACGTCATTTTTTAAACTTCTCTAAAGATGCTAACGGCGATTGGAAGATGGATAGTTTGTAAATTCATAAAAATCAAGATTTAAATTTTATTAGCAGAAATTTAAAAAATATATTTAATGGCGAGTATATTTTTTAAAAGAGGAAAGAAATTATTTATAATTTTAGGGATAGTTATCTTTAGCCTAACTGCGTTTTACTTTTCAGTTTTTTCTTATAACGACACCATAACTCACCTTTCTTTAACCGAAAATATCGCCAATATCTATAATGCTAATTTTGAAAAGAAATTAACTCAACCGGAAATAAATTGGTTAAGGCAGGGAAGCATTGAAGAAGATGCTGCGCCGCGTTGGTTAAACCATTTTTATAATCCGCAAACTGGTAAAGGGCTTTGGAGTTTTTATTCTGCTAAAGCCTGGTCGCAAAATCAGACTGCTCAAAGCAGTTATTTTTTATCTCAAGGAAATCAAACTTGGCAAAAAGCCATAGAAGAGTACGCCAACGGTAATAATCAGGCGGCTTTTGTGGCTTTAGGTCATATTTTGCATCTTTTGGAAGATATGACTGTGCCAGCGCATACGCGCTTAGATGCTCATCCCAACGGCGATCCTTATGAAAGCTGGGTAGTTGAAAAAATTAATTCGTCTATAGATTTTTAAAGTAAAGCCAGTTTTAGTCAGTAATTTAGATATAGCTTTTGATGATTTGGCAAATTATTCAAATAGATATTTTTTGAGTGAGGATACAATTGATAGAGAAGGGATAAGCTCTAAGAGAAGAAATACTATTTATGTCGATGGAAAAGCAGTAGATTGTTATATTTCTGTTGACGAAGAAGGAAAGGAATTTTGTTTGGTTGCTGGCGATAAAAATTTTATAAATCCAAGTAAAATAAATTTTTATTTAATAGACAAAAATCACTCCGATTACTTTTCTCTGCTTGCGCCTAAGGCGGTTGCTTATGGCGCAGGAGTGATTAAATTATTTTTTGATGAGGCAGAGAAAAAGAAGAAAGAACAAGAGCAGAAAAGCTGGTGGCAGAAAGTTAAAGAAAAAACTAATAAAATTCTTGATAGTGTTTTTAATTCTTTGCCCAGTTCCTCTTTGTATACGGGTTTAAATCTAAATATTGCCGAAAAAGATAACCCTTTGGAAGAGGCGAAAACATTAATAGAGAAAAATGTTTCATCTTTGAACATCATTGACGAAGGAAAAGAAGAAGCAAAGGAAATTAAACCAAGCTATGCGCCTTTGCCTTCTGGTTATTTGATAGCTGAAGACTCAATTCCTTCTAACATTACTCAGCCATTAGAAAATGAAAAGATTTTTGAGGAAGTTTTGCCAGAAGAAAAAATGCCAGAAATTACTGAAAAAATTCCTTCAGATCTTGAGCCGCCATCTATTTCTAAACCAAGCCCAAGTCCTGCAGCTCCTTCTTTAAGTCCTAGCCCATCTTTTTCACCTTTAGCTACTTCTACATCTTTTAGCTCATTTTATGGAGGCAGCAGTAGCTCTGATAATTCTTCTCCAGGCTCAAATAATTCCTCGGGTTCATCAATTGACACAACGCTTTTATCGCAGCCTTCTTCTTTCTCAGCTTCTTCAAGCGCTGTTTTTACTTTTTCTGCTTCGCAAGAAGGAGCAAGTTTTTTGTGTCAGTTGGACGACGCTACTTCAACTGATTGTGTTTCTCCTCAAGAATACCAAAATTTATCAGAAGGCAGCCACGTTTTTAAAGTGGCAGCTAAGACTTCTGATGGTGACCAAGATCAAACGCCTGCCGAATATTCATGGGTAGTAGATTTATCTCCGCCGCAAATAAGCAATATCAGCTCTTCTGTTTCTCGCGCTTCTGCTTTAATTTCTTGGAAAAGTTCTGAAGAAGGTGTTTTCCAGATTGAATATGGATTAACAGCGGATTACGGATTAAGTTCAACAACGACATCAGAGACAAATTTTGTTTTAACTTCTTTATCGCCCGGGACAGATTATCATTTTAGAATTTTAGCTTTTGATTTATTGGGAAATGCTACTAAGACTTCGGATAATCTTTTTTCAACTTCAGTTGAAGCAGAAAATGTCGTTATTTCTGAAATTAAAACTGCAGGCAGCGGCGGCGCAGACGATGAATGGATAGAGTTATACAATCCTACTGACTTGCCAGTTGATTTATCTGGTTGGTCTATTCAGTACCGCGGCGGCGAAGGAGAATCTTTTTATAAAAAGAATTTTACTTCAACCAGCACTATTCCGGCCAAAGGCTTTTTCTTGATAGCCAATAGTTCTTATAGCGGCGGCGTGGTGCCAGATATGAATTATACTGCTTTTAAAATGTCAGCTGATGGCGGCAATATCTTTTTAGTTAAAAGCCATGATTATTTAACCAGCGCGACGAGTTCTTTAATTATTGATAAATTAAGCTATGGGGGTGGAAGCAATCTTTTCCCAGAAGGCGAAGCAGCTATGGCGCCGACCACAAATGAATCTTTGGAACGAAAAGCCAGCGCGACTTCAACTGCTTCGTTGCTTGTCAATGGTTTACATCAGTGGCTGGGCAATAGTTATGATACCGACAGAAACAACTTTGATTTTGTAATTCAGGATAATCCTAATCCTCAGAATTCTTTAATGCTGAGTGAGCCCAGAAATAATTTGCCTAATTTAATGGTTGATTCTTCTTGGCCTACCTGGCAAGGAAATTTAAGAAGAACGGGTTTGGTAAATGTTAGCTCTTTGGCTACTTCAACTTTTTATGTTAAATGGTCTTTGCCTATGGATGTTCTTTCGCAGCCGGTTTTAGATAAAGAAAATAATATTTATATTTTAAGTTCTGAAGGCGTAAATAAAATTAGCCCAGAAGGGTATTTGCTTTGGACCAATAGCGATGTTTCAATTCTTGGACTCGTGCCTTCTCCTTTAATTTTAGAGAATGGAACTTTATTTTTGCGGAGTGCTTGGGGACTTTTTGCTATAAATTCTGAAGGCAATTTTTTATGGAAATTTCCTTTAAGTGGAGGAACCGGCGTCAGCAGCGCTTTAGCTATTTTGTCAGACGGGGCAATTATTACTCAATCAAGTGAAAAAATTTATGCAATTAATCAAGATGCAACGCTAAAATGGATTTTTGATCCGGCTAGACCAATAAAAAATTGTAATTCTGTCGGCGGCTTTGTCATTGATTCATTAGATAATATTTTTTTTACGGTTGATGATTATCTTTATAAAATTTCTTCAGATGGTGTTTTGCTTTGGGAAAAAAATTAGGTTTTTCTTATTCTTCTTTAGCGCTGGGAGCAGATAATTTGCTTTATTTAAATTTGGAAAAAGTTTGGCCAGAAGGAGGTTTTTATGTTTTAGATTCATTGGATGGTTCAATTGTTTGGTCTGATGAAAAAGGCGCTAATTCGCATAGCTCTTTGTCTCCGGCTATTGACTCAGCTGGCAAGGTTTATAATATTTCATTTTTTTATGGCGGAATAGCTAAACTTTCTTCTTATAATTCAACTAGTACGCCTGATTGGACCTTAGAACTTGGCAGCACCACTTTATCTTCACCGATTTTAACTTCGGATAATAAAATTTATTTGGCAGATCAGAAAATGATAGAAATTATTGACGCAGAAGAAGGCAAAGTAATTTTTTCTTTTTTTTCGTTAGCCGATGATTATTTTTATCTTTTTTTTGGAGCATTGGGCAGCGATAGAAATCTTTATGTAGCTAGCAATAGTCGACTTTATGCTTTCAGTGATTGAGGCGAAAATATAAATAAGTTATTTTTTCCAAAAAAGCACGAGGGACCCCCCAATTTAGATATTAAGATTGAAAAACATTAAACTTAAAAATAAAAAGATAAAGAGTAAAGATAAAAATTAAAAACCAGTTTTAAGACTGGCTTTTAATATCTTTTTTTAATTAGATTTTAATAGACTTTAAAGCTCTTGGTAGACTTTTTTTGTTTCATAAATCATTTTATCAAGGGTGAAATCTTGGCTTCTTTTTTTAGCCGCGAAAGATAAGTTGTCTTTGAGCGATTTATTTTTGGCGATTTCCACTAAACTTTCTGCTATAGCTTTAGGGTTTTTTGAAAAAATTAGAAGTCCGTTTTTTTTGTTTTGAATAATTTCTGGTATGCCGCCAACTGCTGAAGTTACAATTGGCAGTCCAGCAGCCATAGCTTCAAGAATAGTGTAAGGGAACCCTTCTTTAATTGAAGGCAGGACAAAACTATCAAAAGCTTTAAGATAAAGGCTTGCTTGAGGCAGGGCGCCAGTTAGAAAGAAAACATTTTCTAATTCTCTTTCTTTAATCATTTTTTCAAGTAATTTTCTTTGTCTGCCTTCGCCAATGACTATAAAAATGAAGTTTGATAAAAGCTCGTGTTTTTTGATAATTTTGGCAGCTTTAATTAAATAAAGGAGACCTTTTTCTGGATATAAATTAGCGATTGTTCCGACGAGAAAAACATTTTTCAAAGGATGCTTAATAAAATTTTCAAGTTCTTTTCGGGCAGTTTCTTGAGGCAGAAAATTGAGCTTTTCTATGTTTAAACCATTATGAATGACAACTAATTTTTTTTCATCAGCAACTTTGTTTTTTAACCAAAGATTTTTATCATTTTGTGAGACGCAAATAATTTTATTTTTAAAACGAGCAGTCCATTTTTCCAGCATTAAAAATATTTTTTTAGCTAAAGAAGAAAAAGCTGCTTCAAAGACTGCGCCGTGGACCGTGTAAACGATTTTAGTTTTAGGTGAGGCTGCTAATGATCCCAGGATGCCGGCTTTAGAACTATGAAGATGCAGGATATCTGGCTTTTCTTTTTTAAGTAGATTTTTAATTTCCCAAAAAGCCAAAAAGTCAAAGAGGGGATTGACAGAACGACGCAACCAAGAAAGTTTTTTTGTTTTTATTTTTTGTTTTTCTAACTCTTTTAGCAGCTGCCCTTGACCTTCCGGCCCCGCAGCGACTAAAATTTCATAATCATTTTTTAAAGAGACTGCCAAATCCAAGACGTTTTTTTGCGCGCCGCCAAGTTCTGATTGGGTAATTAAATAGATAATTTTTGGCATATTTTAAACTTTACTTTTGGTCTTGTTTAAGGTAATCTTAATACATAAATAAAAGTAAATCAATTTTAATTTCTATGGCTTTTAAATCAAAAAAGAAAGTTTTAGCTTTGGTAACCGGGGGCGCCGGTTTTATTGGTTCTAATTTAGTTGATGCTTTAATTGAAAAAGGCTGGAAAGTAAAAATAATTGATAATTTATCTACTGGCAAAAAAGAAAATTTAAATCCAGCGGCGGAATTCTTTAATTTAGACATTCGCGATTTAGAAAAAATAAAGCCTGTTTTTAAAAATGTAGATTATGTTTTTCATTGCGCCGCTTTGACACGGATGCCGGTTTCTATTGAAAAACCCGAATTAACTCATAGCGTTAATTTAGACGGAACTTTCAATGTTTTATTAGCCGCGCGCGACGCAAAAGTGAAAAAAGTGATTTATAGCGCTTCCTCTTCTGCCTACGGAGACCAGAAAAAGATGCCTTTGCGTGAAGATATGCCGGCTCATCCTTTAAGCCCCTATGGATTACAAAAGTATGTGGGCGAGCTTTATTGTAAATTATTTAGTGAAATTTATAATCTGCCCACGGTTTGTTTAAGATATTTTAATGTTTATGGTTACCGTCAATCATTGGAAGGCGCCTATGCTTTAGTAATTGGGATTTTTTTCCGCCAGCGTTTAAATAATCAGCCGATGACTATTACCGGTAATGGCAGCAATCGACGCGATTTTACTAACGTTATTGATGTAGTGCGGGCCAATATCTTGGCGGCGCAAAGTAAAAAAGTTGGGCGTGGCGAGGTTATTAATATTGGCCGGGGGCAAAATTACAGCGTTAAAGAAGTGGCTAAAATGATTGGCGGGCCAATTACTTATATTCCGCCGCGGCTTGAGCCAAAAGAAACATTGGCGGATATCTCTTTGGCAAAAAAATTATTGGGTTGGCAGCCCACTGTTAATTTCCCCGATTGGCTTAAACAGTACAAAAAAGAATTAGGTTTATAATTTTTATAATTTTTAAAGTTTAATAATTTTATGATTAAAGAACAAAAGCTTAAAATTGGTATTATTGGTGTAGGCATGGTGGGGGGCGCGGTCTACCGTTATTTTAAGTCAGCAGGATTTAAAGTTTCTGTCTTTGATAAATTTAAGAAACTTGGCTCGCCCGAAGAAGTTAACGAGGCAGAAGTAGTTTTTATTTGTGTCCCTACTCCTTTTAAAAAAAATAAAGGCTTTAAGAGAGCGGCGGTAGAAGAATCTTTAAAAATTTTGAAGAATAATAAAATAGCAGTTATTAAATCTACTATTTTGCCTGGTTCAACCGAAGAGCTGCAGGAAAAATACCCCGACCTTAAACTTTTGTTTAATCCGGAATTTTTAAGCGAAAAGACAGCTGATTTTGATATGAAAAATCCAGATGTCCAGATTGTCGGTTATACAGAAAAAAGCAAGCCTTTAGCGAAAAAAATATTAAAAATTTTACCACGAGCTCTTTTTGAAAAAATTGTGCGAGCTAAAGAAGCGGAAATGGTTAAATATTTTCATAATGTCCATGGCGCGATTAAAGTTATTTTTGCCAATCAAATGTATGATTTATGTCAAGCGATGGGAATTGATTACGAAGTTGTCAAAAAATGCGCTGCTGCTAGCAAGCATATTTTGACCGATATGTATTTAAATATCTGGCATCATAATTATCGCGGTTATGGCGGTTCTTGTTTCCCTAAAGATATCAGGGCTTTAATTTCTCTTGGCAATAAAAAAGGAGTCAAACTTGAGTTACTGAAAACAGCTGAAAAAATAAATAATCGTTTAATGGAATCTCAGAAGATAGCTGACCCAGAAAAGCTTAATTTTAAAAATAGTCAATTTCTTAGGGATATTAGGCATAAAAGATGAAAAAAATTTTAATTTTTTCAACCGCCTATCTGCCGCTAATTGGCGGCGCGGAAATAGCGGTTAAGGAAATAACTGAACGCCTTGAAAATTTTGAATTTGATTTAATTTGCGCGCGGATAAAAAAAGAATTACCCAAGCATGAAAAAATTGGCAAGGTTAATGTTTATCGTTTGGGTTGGGGCTGTTTTTTTGATAAATATTATTTAGCTTTTTTTGGCCATTATTTGGGGACAAAACTTCATAAGAAAGAAAGCTACAGCGCCGTTTGGGCGATTATGGCAAGTTTTGGCGGCTTTGCCGCCATGTTTTTTAAAAAGAAAAATCCAGCAGTGCCTTTTTTGTTAACTTTACAAGAAGGCGATTCTTTAGATTATATCAAAAAACGTGTTGGCCTTTTTTATGGCTGGTTTAGAGAGATTTTCAGGCGCGCCGATTATATTCAAACAATTAGCAATTTTTTGGCTGATTGGGCAAAGAACTTGGGCGCTGCTTGCCCGATAGAAGTTATACCTAACGGCGTTGATTTTAATAGCTTTCAAGAGGCAAAAAATAAGAGGCAGAAAATAAGAGAACAGCTAAGCATCAAACCAGAAGAAAAAATTGTCATTACCGTCTCGCGGCTGGTACCCAAAAACGGCGTTGAATATTTAATTGAGGCCATGGTATATTTGCCGGAAAATATAAAACTATTGGTGGCGGGCGATGGTCCTTTAATGACTGATTTTAAATCAAAGATTCAAAAATTAAAATTGACTGATCGTGTTTTGATGCTGGGGTCTGTTCACACAGGAGAAATAGCCAATTATTTAGCGGCGGCTGATGTTTTTGCCCGGCCGTCCTTGTCTGAAGGCTTGGGCAATGCTTTTTTGGAAGCAATGGCTGCTGGGGTGCCGGTTATTGGCACGCCGGTGGGCGGAATTCCTGATTTTTTAATTGAGGGCAAGACGGGCTTATTTTGTGAAGTTAAAAACCCGCAAAGCCTTGCTGAGAAGATAAAAATAATTTTAGCTGATGATGTTTTGTACAAAAATTTGATTGAAAACAGCCGGCGTTTAATTGAAGAGAAATATGATTGGCAGATAATAGCGGCCGGTATGGAGAAAATATTTAATAGAATCATAAAATAAAAATTTCAATGGAAAAACTTTCTATAGTTATTCCAATTTATAATGAGAAAAATACAATTTTAGAACTTTTAAAGAGAGTTGAAGCAGTCGATTTACCTTTGGCAAAAGAAATTATTTTAGTTGACGATGGCTCTTTTGATGGCACACAGGAAATTTTGGCTACTTTGTCTAAGGAGAAATACAAAATTATTTTGAACTCAAGAAATATGGGTAAGGGTTCGGCTGTTAAAAGAGGATTTTTGGAGGCAACGGGTGATATTATTTTAATCCAAGATGCTGATTTAGAATATGACCCTTCAGATTATCCAAAATTACTTAAACCAATTTTGGAT
>CAYMCB010000008.1:4490-17573 GCA_964388895.1 uncultured Candidatus Saccharibacteria bacterium | reverse complement strand
CAGATTTATAAACATTGGCAGTTCATCAATCCAGGATTTTCGTAAAAATTTACCAACTCGCGTAATGCGACTATCATTTTCTTTTGCCCACTGAGCCCCAGTTTTTTCAGCGTCCTTTATCATTGTGCGAAATTTTATTATTTCAAAGAGGCGATTATCTTTGCCTACTCTTTTTTGGCGGTAAAAAATCGGTCCGGGTGAGTCAAGTTTTATCAATAAAGCTATCAAAGGAGTAAGGGCAATGGTTATTAAGCCGCCGATAATTGCTACAGAAAAATCAATAAATTTTTTTAAAGTTTCGAAAAGAAATTTTTTGCCAGACATAAGATTTTCTAAAAACCAAACTTCTTCAATCGCCGAAACTGGAATTTTAGCTGTTAGTTTTTCGTAAAAGGCGGGTAAATCAATGACTAGAATTTGTAAAGGCAAACATTGGTAAAGATTTTTTACCAGAAGACTATTTTTATGCGGATCAATAGCTGTAACAACGATGTGAATTTTTTCTTGGACCAAAGTTTCTATTAAATTTTGCAGAATTTTTAATTCTTCTACCTCGGCTATTTTGCGTATTCGATAACCAAGCTGAGGATTATTTTTAATGAAAGAAATTAATTCTTCTGCTTCTTTTGTCTTGCCTAAAAAAAGTACGTTAGAAAGTAGAGCAGGAGATTTTATAAAAAAATTATAAATTTGTCGCCAAAGAATAAGTAAGAGAGCGGCGATTAATAAAGTTAAAAAGAGATTAGTTTTAGGAGTAATATTAAAGAAAGGTATAAGATAAAAAATAGAAATAGCGATTATAGTTCCGCTGGCTAAACCGCGAATTAGAGTGTTAAAAAAAATAAGATTATTTCTGGCAATATTAAGTTCGTATAAGCCAATAATGAAAAAAGTTGCAATCATTAATCCAAAGACAATAGTGAAAGGGTAAAAATGCTGTTGCCAAGCAGAGAGCCATTTTTGGTTATAGCGCAAATAAAGCGTTAGCCATAAAGCTAAATAGAGTAGAGCGATATCGCCCAAAATAAGCAGATATCTTTTTATTCTGACCATAAATTTAGAATATTTGATTGATAAAATTTTACAAATTTTAACGATTTTTTTCAAGCCCCCAAAGCATTTGCAGCATCTATTTGATTTTTTCCTTTTTATGGTTTTTTTTCAATCTTTTTATAAATTTTTGACAGATTTTGTTTTCCTTTTTTTGTAAAATAAGGCGAAATTAATTTTAAGAAAGAAAATAATATAAAAAATTGGAGAAATGAGCAAGATCGAGGAAAGAAAATTTTTAAAGTTTGGCGGTTGATTGAGTTTTGATAAATATTTTAGTAAGATAAAAGAACTAAAGAGAAATATATTATTAAAAAATAATATAATTTATAATTTATAATTTTTTGGTTCTATAAAAATCTAGAAAGATTGTCATAATTGTTATGATAAAAGGTTCTATTAAAAAAAATATCAGCAGAATTAATTATGTTTTAGCGGCACTGATTCTTTTTAGTTGGCTGATGGTCACCCCGGTGCAGGCTTTTTCAATTAATGAAACGAAAGTTTTTAATGTTGATCCGATGTATGATTCTGTGGGGAGAGATCAAATTTCAGCGACGCTTCGTTATGTGGGCGACCACGCAATTTTTTATGTTGAAGACGAATGGTGGAAGTCTTTAAATTTAATTGAGCTGCCTATTCAGAAAGCGGCCATTTCGACTTTATTAGTAGAATTTGACAGAATAATTTATCCTCGGTTAACTCAGGTTTATGGTTCAGAATGGAACCCGGGGATTGATAATGATCAACGTTTAAAAATTGTAATTACGCCAATGGTTAAAACAACAGGCGGTTATTTTAATTCCATTGATGAATATCCAAAGACTCAAATATCCAGGTCTAATGAAGGTGAAATAATTTATCTGAATTCAGCTTATTTAACAAATTCTTCTGCTAAAGTTTTTTTGGCGCATGAATTTACTCACATGATAAATTTTTATCAGAAAGAGAAGTTGCGCAATGTTGTGGAAGATATTTGGTTAAATGAAGCACGAGCAGAATATGCTGCTACTCTTTGTGGTTATGATAAAGTTTTTTCTGGTAGCCATCTTGAGCGGAGAGTTTATGATTTTTTGCGTGCGCCCACTGATTCTTTGACTGAATGGACTAACCAGACTCCTGATTATGGCGTTGTTAATCTTTTTATACAGTATTTTGTGGCGCGTTATGGCGAATTAACTCTAACTCGTTCTATGCAATCTGCAAAAGTTGGAATCGCTAGTCTTAACGAGTCTTTGGCAAGTTTAGGTTCAAATGACCGATTCGAAGATATTTTTGTAAATTGGGTGGTGGCTAATTATATTAATGATTGTCAATTAGGGCCCGGCCAGAAATTTTGTTATTTGAATCCGTTACTGGATGCCAGTCATTTTCGTGTTAATCCTTTAGCTCAGAAATTTTTAGCTGTCAGAGAAGGTGAGGAATTTTTATTTGCAGATACAATTAAAGATTGGAGCGGGAGATGGTATGAGATTCTTCCTTTGGGCCAAGGTGGAAATTTAAAATTGACATTCAGAGGATTAGAAAGTGGCAATTTTCAGGTACCAATTATTGTTTTTTATAAAAATAATAATAGACAATTTCGTTTGTTGAAGTTAAACAGTCAGCAAGCCGGACAAGATTTGATTTTGGATTTTGGGGACGAAGTAGTTAAAGTTGCTTTAATGGTAGTTAGCCGTTTAAAACAAAGTGATTTTTCTGCTAATGAAGAAAATCGTTTTTTTTCTTATGCGGCCACCATAACTTCTTCTTCGTCTTTACCAGTTTTGCCAGAAATTGATTCTATAATCAATTCTAATTTCAATAATGCTTCCACCACCGATTATCAGGAAAAGACGACTCTTATTCAAAAGAAATATTCTGATGGTTCTTTGTTGCGCGCCAGAGGACAAAATAAAGTTTATATTATTACTAATGGTTATAAAAGATGGATTCAGTCGCCGCAAATTTTCAATGCTTATCAGCACCTTTGCTGGGAGGATGTTATTGAAGTCAGTCAGGAAGAGTTAGACGCATATCCAGAATCATGGTTAATTAGAGCTGAAGGAGATTTCAAAGTTTATGAAATTAATGGCGACGGTACGAAACATTGGCTTAATATGAGCGCCGAACAATTTTCTCAATCGGGTCGAAAATGGGAAATGGTTTATTTAGTTAATAAAGCGGAGAGAGATTGGTATAAAATTGGGGCAGATGTTATAAAATAATTTTTTTGTTTAAAAATTAAAAATTGAGTATTAATTATTAAAGAGCGCAAGTCTCTATAATTTATTTATGAAAGAACTAGCGCATTTGCGAAAAAATGTAATTTTAGCCGAGCACACCACTTTTTGTCTTGGTGGACCAGCTAAATATTTTATAGTGGTTCAAAATGAAAAAGAATTGAAAGAAGCTTTATTTTGGGCCAAAAAAAATAAATTGCCAATTTTTATTTTAGGAGGCGGCAGCAATGTTTTAATTAAAGATGAGGGTTTTGAGGGACTTGTAATAAAAATAGCGAATAAAGAAATAAAAATAGCAGAAGAAAATAATATTTTAAAAGTTGAATGCGATGCCGGTGTGGCTTTTAATACTTTAATTACTCGAACTACAAAGAAAGGATATGTTGACGCAGCTTGGGGTTTAGGCATTCCCGGCACAGTGGGTGGAGCAATTTATGGTAATGCTGGCCGGCTAAATCATAGTTTTTCAGAAATTGTTGAGACAATTACTGTTTTAGATAAAAATTTGAAAATAAAAAAAATAGCAGCTAAAAATTGCAACTTTGTTTATCGAGGGAGCCGATTTAAAAAAACAAAAGAAATTATTTTAAAAGCCGATTTAGTTTTCAAAAGAAAACAGGAAAAAGAATTAGAAGAAACTTTAAGCCAGGCAAAAGAAATTATAAAAAAAGCTCCGCCTTTCCCTTCAGCTGGCTGTGTTTTTAAGAATTATCAAATTAAGAGTAAAAACGATATACTTTTAAAAAATCATCCTGAACTTAAAGCTGTGTTGCGTTCCGGAAAAATCAGTGTTGGTTATTTAATTGATCAAAGCGGTTTAGCCGGCCAACAAATTGGTGGCGCAAGAATTTGGGAGGGCCACGCCAACTATATTATTAATACTGGCGGCGCTAAAGCGGCAGATGTTTTAGAATTGATAAAATTAGTTAAAGCGACAATAAAAGAAAAATATGGTATAAAATTAGAAGAAGAAATAAAAATTTTATAAAAATTAAGTTAGAATTATATTTTTTATGAAAATCATTCTAAAAAGCAATAATTTACCTTTAACGCCGCAGCTTGAGGACTATTTACAAAAAAAGATAAAAAGTTTAGAAAAATTTCTAAAAAACTTCAATGAAGAAACAATAAAAGCTGAAGTTGAAGTAGGAAAGACAACTCGTCATCATAAACATGGATTTATTTTCCGGGCAGAAATAAATTTAAGCGCGGATGGGAAATTTTTTAGAGCGGCAGAAGAAAAAGATGATATTTATGCAGCTATTGATGAAGTCAGAGATGAGTTAGAAGAGGAAATAAAAAAATTTAAAACCAAACGTGGCACTATTTTTTTACGGGGCGCGCGGAGTTTGAAAAAAAGATTCTCTTTATCACCTTTCTCGCGTTTTAGAAAAAATAAAAAATAGGTTATCCACATTTATAAAAAAAAGAAAAAAGACTAAAATAATAAAATATAGTGTAATTTTTAAAATAGAATAAAAATAAAAATAAAAAAAATAAGATGATTGGACAGAAAATTTTTTTTACGAAGGGTGTTGGTATTCATAAAGAAAGATTAGCTTCTTTTGAAGCTGCTTTGCGAGATGCTGGCATCGCTCCTTTCAATTTAGTTATGGTTTCGAGTATTTTCCCGCCGGGTTGTAAAAAAATTAGCCGGGAAGAAGGTTTAAAATTTTTGAAACCAGGGCAGATAGTTTATGCAGTGATGGCACGAAATGAAACTAATGAGCCGAATCGTTTAATCGCCGCTTCTATTGGTTGTGCTTTACCAGCTGATTCGAATCAATACGGTTATCTTTCGGAGCATCATTCTTGCGGCGAAACTGATCAGAAAGCAGGCGATTATGCAGAAGATTTAGCCGCTTCGATGCTAGCGACAACTTTGGGCATAGAATTTGATTCTAATACCGCTTGGGATGAAAGAGAACAAATTTATAAAATGAGTGGGAAAATTATTAAGACAACAAACATTACTCAGTCAGCTATCGGCAATAAAGATGGTTTGTGGACAACTGTAATTGCCGCAGCCGTATTTATTATGCCCGATAATTTATAGGCAGAAGACGAAGGCAGTAATTGGCTTTGACTTTTTATTTTAATGAAAATTATAAATTGTATAGAAAAAGCAGAATCAGAAATTAAAGAATCAATTATTAAATATGGTTATTTGCCTCAGCATCACTTTGAATTGTTTTTAAACTACGGGAGAGAAAGTGAAAGTTGCGTTTTTTTGGATGCTGGCGGGAAAAGAGGTGTCTTTGCTTATTTAAATCTAAAGACTAAAAATTGGAGAATCCTAACTGATCCAATTTCCCCTTTAGGCGAAAATTTAAAAATTATTAGTCAGGCGATAGATTTTATTTTTAAAAATTACCAGCCTAAAAAAATAATCTTGGAGGATATTACAGAAGAGCTAAGTAAAAAGATTAAGGTAGTTTCAAAAAATAAATTTTGGCGGGCGTTGCCGCCGACTTACTCTCTTTTTTGGCCAGTAATAGATTTAAATAATTTGGGAAATGATTTGTCGGGAAGAAAATGGAAGAGGTTGAGGAATATTAGAAATAAGTTTTTAAAAGAAAATCAGGTAATTATTAGAGAAGTTAAAGAAACCGATAAAGAAGATCTTAAAAATTTAGTGACAGCTTGGAAAAAACAAAGAAAAGGGTTGGATAGGGAGCATTTATCTCAATATTTAAAATTTATTGACTGTTCTTTTAAGGGTTTGGATTTAATTAGAGTTACGGAAACAAATGGTAGAATTTCTTGTATTTCCGGCGGTTGGTCAATCCCCAACAGCAAGAATTATTATTCTTTTTTTGGTCTTCACGATTATTATGTGAAAAATATTGGTGAAGTGTCTTATATTGACGAATTATTAGAAGCGAAAAAAAGGGGATTTGAAAAAGTAGATTTGGGTGGTAGCGAAAAAAACCTTATTCAGTTTAAAATTAAATTTCATCCGGATTTTTTATACAAAACCGATACCTTTTCTGTGGTATGCAGAAGAAGCTGAAAAAATTAGTAAAAATTAAACAATGTTCAGATTGTAGCGAATATTGTTGTTATTTTACTCCAAGAGAAAAGAATTTAAGCCCTTTTTTTACAAAAGAAGAAGTCGAGAAAATTAAAAGAACAAAAATTTCGGTAAATTGGAGAAGGATTGGGGATTCTTACAGGGTAAGATTGGTTGACGCCAAAGATAAAAAAAAATTAATTTGTCCTTTTTTCAACGAAGAAAATTATCATTGTTTGATAGAAAAAATAAAGCCACTCGATTGTCTTCTTTGGCCTTTCGTTTTCATGAAAAATGAAAATGGCAGTGCGGTTAATTTAGTTTATTATGATTCAAATTATTGTTCTGCTTTAAAGCATATAAGTGAAAGAAAGTTCAATGATTATAAAAAATATCTTATTAGATTTTGCGAATCCTTAGATAAGGGAAAAATATTAAATATTAGTTGGGATTTCGACGCAGATACAATTATTGTGGCAGAAATCTTAAAATTATGAATGACATAAATCAAACAAATCATGTAGCCAATAATGTAAAAAAATTTCTTTTTGTTTCTTGGATAAGTTTAAGCGGTAACTTAGCTTTAAAGATTAAAAAAGAAGGTCATGAAGTAAAAGTTTTTATTGATAGCAAAACCGATGCTGATGTTTATGATGGAATTTTGGATAAAGTAGAGAAATGGGAGGATTATATTGATTGGGCGGATATTATTGTTTTTGATGATGTTGGTTTTGGCGCGTGGGCAGATAAATTGAGAAAAAAGGGAAAATTAGTAGTTGGCGGGTCGGTTTACACTGATCGGACCGAGGAGGATCGAGAATTCGGGCAAGGAGAGATGAAGCGAGCAGGAATGAATATTTTGCCGAATTTTAATTTTGATAATTTTGATGCTGCATTAGATTTTTTAAAAAATAATCCTGGTCGTTATGTTTTTAAACCCAATGGTTCGGCTGGCAATGAGAAAAACCTTTTGTTTGTTGGCGAGGAAGAAGACGGTAAGGATTTGATTGAGATTATTGAGCATAATAAAAAGGATTGGTTGAAAAAAATTAAGGGGGGTTTTCAGCTGCAAAAATTTGTAGCTGGAGTTGAGGTGGCAGCCGGAGGATTCTTTAATGGTCATAAATTTATTTATCCTATAAATACTAATTTTGAACATAAAAAATTATTTCCTGGAGAGCGTGGGCCCTCAACTGGTGAAATGGGAACTTTAATGTATTGGAATCATTCTAGTGTTTTGTTTCAGAATACTTTAGCAAAAATGGAGCCGTTTTTAGCTGAGTGTGGTTATGTTGGTTACTATGATATAAATTGTATTGTTAATGGTCGAGGAATTTATCCTTTGGAAATTACCGCTCGTTTTGGTTATCCGACAATCAGCGTACAAATGGAAGGAATTAATGAGCCGATGGGGGAATTTTTATACAAACTAGCCAAGGGAGAAGATTTTGAGCTAAAAACAAAAAAAGGTTTTCAGATAGGTGTGGTGGTGGCTGTCCCGCCATTCCCTTTTATAAGTAAAGAGATTGCTTCTATTTATAAAGATCTTTCAATTCTTTTCAAAAATCCTAATAATTTGGAAGGTATTCATATTTGCGATGTGAAGATGGTTGAAGGCGATTTGAAATTAGCCGGAGAATCAGGTTATGCTTTGGTGGTAACTGGCTCGGGCACTACGGTTGATGAGGCGCGCAAACAAGCTTATAATCGGATAAAAAATATTCGTCTTCAGAATATGTTTTATCGGGTTGATATTGGTACGCGTTGGTTTTCAGATAGCGATAAACTTCAGTCTTGGGGTTATGTTTAAAAAAATAGATATTAAAATTTTAATTAACTTTAAATTTTTCAGTTATTAGTAGCAGGGGTTGGCCCTGCTTTTGCTTTTTTAAGGATTTTCTGTATAATTTGTTTATGTCTCTTTTGCAAAAAATTTTTGGTAACAGCCTTCAAAAAACTATAAAAAATTACCAGTCTCGAGTATCCCAAATCAATAAGCTTGAAAAACAATTTGAGGATTTTTCGGAAGAGGAGTTAAAAGCAAAAACCTTAGAATTTAAACAAAGGCTAGCTCGGGGCGAAAAATTAGAAGATTTGTTGCCAGAGGCTTTTGCTGTTGTGCGGGAAGCGGCTAAGCGCACTTTGGGACAGCGCCATTTTGATGTGCAGCTAATTGGTGGTATGGTGCTGCATGAAGGCAAAATTGCTGAAATGAAAACAGGCGAAGGAAAAACTTTAGCTGCTACTTTAGCAGTTTATTTAAATGCTTTAGAAGGAAAAGGAGTACATGTAGTTACGGTTAATGATTATTTGGCTAAACGAGATACAAATTGGATGGGAGCGATTTATCATTATTTGGGATTAAGTGTTGGCTGTCTCCAACACGAAAAAGCTTATCTTTTTGAGCCAAAGATTCTTGATAAAAATGAAGTGACAGTAGAGATGGAAAATCTGCGCGAAGTTTCAAGAAAAGAAGCCTATTTAGCAGATATAACTTACGGCACGAATTCAGAATTTGGTTTTGATTATTTGAGAGATAACATGGTGGTAGATTTATCAGCCATGGTTCAGCGTGGCCATAATTTTGCTATTGTTGACGAGGTTGATAGCATTTTAATTGATGAAGCCCGAACTCCTTTAATTATTTCTGCGCCGGATGAGGAGTCGACTAAACTTTATGAAACTTTTGCCCAAATTGTGCCTCGTCTTAAAGAAAATGAAGATTATAATGTTGATGAAAAAATGCGAACGGTTATTTTAACGGAAGCGGGTATTAGCAAAGTGGAAAAAATTCTGGGTTTAACTAATCTTTATACTCAGGGAGGTGTAAAATATATTCATCATTTAGAGCAGGCCTTAAGAGCTTTAGTTTTATTTCAAAAAGATCGCCATTATGTAGTTAAAAATAATGAGATTATTATTGTCGACGAATTTACAGGACGTTTAATGCATGGCCGGCGTTACAGCGAAGGGTTACATCAAGCCTTAGAAGCAAAAGAGAGAGTGCCGGTGCAGAGAGAATCACGGACTTTAGCTTCCATTACTTTTCAGAATTATTTCCGTTTGTATAAAAAATTGGCTGGTATGACTGGTACGGCTTTAACTTCAGCTGAGGAATTTTTTAAAGTTTATAGATTAGAGGTTGTGCCGATACCGACCCATCGGCCGATGATTAGAGAAGATTTACCAGATAAAGTTTTTTTGACCGAGAGAGGAAAATTTGAGGCGGTTATTGAAAAAATAAAAGAATGCCATCAATTGGGCCGACCAGTACTTTGTGGGACGGCTTCTATTGATAAAAATGAAGTTCTTAGCGTTTTGCTTAAACAGGCGGGTATTCCTCATGAAGTTTTGAATGCTAAAAATCATGAAAGAGAAGCTCAGATTATTGCTCAGGCGGGTGAAAGGGGAGCAGTAACAGTAGCAACTAATATGGCTGGAAGAGGCGTAGATATTAAGCTGGGGGAAGGGGTAAAAGAACTAGGCGGACTTTTTGTTCTAGGGACAGAACGTCATGAGGCACGACGGATTGATGATCAGCTGCGAGGGCGAGCTGGGCGTCAGGGCGATCCGGGAGCTTCGCAATTTTTTGTTTCTTTAGAAGATGATTTAATGAGAATTTTTGCTCCAGAGAGATTAAAGAAAATGTTAACTACTTTGCGTGTTCCAGAAAATCAGCCAATAGAAAATAAGTTTATTAGCCGGGCGATTGAAAATGCGCAAAACAGAATAGAGGGATTTAATTTCGATGCCAGAAAACACGTTTTGGAATATGATGATGTGATGAATAAACACCGCGAGACTATCTATCGAAGGAGACAGGAAATTTTATCATCAGCAGATATTTCGGAAAAGGCTCGCGAAATGATTGAAAAAGAAATAAGAAGAATTTTAGATTTTCATTTGTTAGATGAGGAACGCGGTTATGGAAATTGGAATGTGGAGGAGATATATGAGAATTTAAAAGCAATTTTTCTTGTACCAGAGGAAGCTAGGGCAAAGTTAAATGAATTTTCAAAGCGGGAAGATTTAGAGGATTATGTTTTGAAGTTGGCTTTTGATGCTTATAAAGAAAAAGAGAAAGAAATAGGCGAAGGAAAAATGCGTTTAGCCGAAAAAATGTTGATGTTGCGCGTTATTGATATGCTTTGGATGGATCATTTACAGGAGATGGACTATTTACGTGATTCTGTTCGCCTACGGGCTTGGGGGCAGAAGGACCCATTAGTAGAATATAAAAACGAAGGCAGAAAAATGTTTTTAAGACTATTGCAAGCTATTCAGACAAATTTTGTTCAATTTGTTTATAAGGTGCAGCCATTCGCCGAACAAATAGGAGAGAAAAAATCTGTTTTCTTAAATAAAGATAAAAAATCAGCAGGCGCTTTTAAGAAAATTGGTCGTAATGACCCTTGTCCTTGCGGCAGCGGGAAAAAATATAAAAAGTGTTGCGGCAATAAATAATTAAATAATATTATAGGAAAAGAATTAAGCAGAGAATTTGAAGAATGAAATGAACGAAATATAAAATTTGCTCATTGAATGATTTGGGCATTGGGATAAATATAAAAGACTATTCTTTTTATTTTGACGATAAATAAAAGAGCGCTAAGATGTTTAAGGTTTTCGCTAATTTTTTAGAAAAGCATTTTTTGCTCCAAAGATTAACTAAGCTAAAAAATAAATTCAGAATTTATCAATAATAATCTTTTATTATAAATTTTAAAAAATCAACAAAAAATGGCTAAAACTAAAATTAAAAAGAGAAAAAAAATTTCTAGCCCGGCTTTTTTTATTGGGAAAGGAAGCAATGATGGAATAATTTCTTTTGGTTCAGGACAGCCTGATTTGCCGCCTCCGCCCCAGGTTTATAAAATTTTACCAGATTATCGAGATTTTAAATACGGCTTAATCCAAGGGCAGGAAAATCTGCGTCAAGCTTTAGCTAAACAGTATCCAAAGGCTACAGCTGATGATTTTGTTATTACTAATGGCGCCTCAGAGGCTTTAGACTTAGTTTTGAGAGCTCTTTACCAACCCGGAGCTAAAATTTTATTACCCCGGCCTTATTATTATTCTTATCCTCATAATGTTAAATTAGCCGGTATGACTCCAGCCTTTTATGATTTGGTTGAGGGGAAAATTGATTGGGAAAAATTTCAGCTTCAGGCTCAAGATTGCCGAGCAATTATTATTAACTCGCCGGGTAACCCAACAGGCACTATTCAAGATATCGCGGTATTAAAAAAAATTGAAAAACTAGCACTTAAGCTTAATCTTTTTGTTATTTCCGATGAGGTCTATAAAGACTTAATTTATGAAAGAGAAAATTATTTAATGGAAGGAAAGAAAATTTTAACTTTGAATTCTTTTTCTAAAACTTTTGCTATGTGTGGTTTCCGGGTGGGTTATGTTTATGCTCGTGAGCATTGGTTAATTGAAAAAATTATCGAGATGAAATCACATACTTCAATGAATACAAATATTTTGGGTCAGGAGATGGCTTATGAGGCGACAAAGGTGCCAAGAAGTTATATTGACAAACAAGTAAAAATTTGGAAAGAAAGACGCGATTTGATTTATTATGGGTTAAAAGAATTGGGGCTTGATCTTTGGCGCCCCGAAGGAGCTTTTTATGTTTTTCCTAAACTTAAAAATTCCAATAAAGTGGTTAATGATTTGTATTATAAATATAAGATGATTGTTTACGATGGGACTTGGTTTGGCGATAGCCATCGTGTTAGATTTTCTTATGCTTTAGATACGGAAAAAATTTATGAAGGGTTAAAAAGACTGAAAAAATATTTAGCTAAAGAATATAAGTACAATTAGCGTAGATTTTTATTTTTTTTTTGACGAAAGAGATATTATAAAAACAAGGAAAAATTTTGGTCTTTTTAAGCAAGGCAAAAATATAGAGAGTTATTTTTTTATAGCTATGGCGTTTTAGTTACATAAAAACATTAAGGATTAACTAATTTATCAGATTGCATAATTGACAAAACCTGACTTTAGGGTTAAAGTGTAGATGATTTTATGAGTATTTTATTCCAATCTCCGACAGATAAAGCTGCTAAAAAGAAAATATCGCGCGCTGGTTGGTTGGCGTTAGCGATTTTTTTATTGGCAGCTTTTGCTGGTTTTATTTGTTACCCTCCGCTTTGGAATAAATCAGTAGATTGGTTAAACGCCCGCAAAAATGAAATTTTGGTTTTAAAAAGTTTGCCTAATATTCCTCAATTTTTTGAAAAACCTTTCCGTTTGGGTTTAGATTTGCAGGGTGGGACGCATTTGGTTTATGAAGCTGATTTAAGTAATATCCAGAAGGAGAATTATTCAGAAGCTATGCAAGGGGTGAGAGATGTTATTGAGCGACGAGTAAATTTATTTGGCGTTACCGAACCTTTAGTTCAGGTAAATAAAGTGGGGGACCATCATCGATTAATTGTGGAATTAGCTGGTGTAAAAGATATAAAAGAAGCGATAAAAATGATTGGTGAAACGCCCTCGCTCGATTTTAGGGAAGAAAGAAGCGGGCAAGATTATCAGCAGATAATGGAACAATATAAAGATAAGAATTTATCGGCTGAGGAGCAGGCTTATTTATCTTTACAGGCAAGATATATTCCTACGGAGCTAACTGGTAAGTTTTTGTCCAAGGCTAATTTAGAGTTTGATCCTAACACTAATCAACCTTATGTAGGTCTTGAATTTAATAAAGAAGGCGCAGATCTTTTTGAAAAAATTACTGCCCGCAACGTTGGCAAACAGTTAGCTATTTTTCTGGATGGCTTTCCT
>CAYMCB010000008.1:2273-4480 GCA_964388895.1 uncultured Candidatus Saccharibacteria bacterium | reverse complement strand
CTATTACTACGCCGAGGGTTCAAGAAACTATTTCTGGTGGTCGGGCGCAGATTAGCGGTAATTTTACAATTGAGCAGGCAAAAGAGTTAGTCAGAAGGTTAAATGCTGGTGCTCTGCCCGTGCCAATCAGTCTTGTCAACCAGCAAAGCGTCGGAGCTTCTTTAGGTGAAAAATCATTAAAGCAAAGCTTAAAGGCTGGTTGGATAGGTATTCTAGCAGTGGCTTTATTTATGATTTTTTGGTATCGTTTGCCCGGTTTTTTATCAGTTTTGGCCTTAGGTATTTATACTTTAATAGTTTTAGCTATTTTTAAACTTATTCCAGTTACTTTAACTTTGGCTGGTATTGCTGGTTTTATCTTATCGGTAGGTATGGCGGTAGACGCTAATATTTTGATTTTTGAAAGAATGAAAGAAGAGTTGAAATGGGGTAGGTCTTTAAAAGGTGCCATTGATGAAGGATTTTCTAGAGCCTGGACCTCTATTCGTGATTCTAATATTTCTTCTTTAATCACTTGTGCAATTTTATTCTGGTTAGGGACAAGCATAATAAAAGGTTTTGCTTTAACTTTAGCTATAGGAATTTTGGTAAGCATGTTTTCTGCCATTATTACTACTAGAACATTTTTACAGTTGATTGTGAGCAAGAAAACAGAAAAGAGGCTTTGGCTGTTTGGCGTTAAAAACCAATTGTTAGATAGCTTAAATAAAACAGAGAAGAAATAGTTTATTTTTTAAAAACTATAAATTTCTTTTTAAGGCTATAAATTTATTTTTTGGTTTATGATCAATATCATTGGGAAAAGAAAATATTTTTACGGTGTTTCAATTTTTTTGGTTAGCGCTAGTATCTTTAGTCTTCTTTTTTGGGGATTAAGATTTGGTATTGATTTTAAGGGCGGTTCTTTAATGGAGATAGAATTTTTAAATCAGCGTCCGGAAATTAAGGAGATAAAAGAGGCGATTGGCAATTTAGAGTTAGGAGATGTTTTTATACAACCGACAGGAGAAAGGGGTTATTTTTTGCGTTTGAAAGATTTAGACGAACAAGCTCATCAAAAAGTTTTAGAGAGAATAAAAACACTGGGAGAGATAGAGGAAAAAAGATTTGATTCTGTCGGTCCGGCAATTGGTGAGGAACTAAAAAGAAGAGCTTATCAAGCTATTTTAATAGTTTTGATTTTAATTGTTATTTATATTGCTTTCGCTTTTCGTAAAGTTTCTCGGCCAGTAGCTTCTTGGAAGTATGGGTTGGCTGCGGTGATAGCGCTTTTCCATGATGTTTTAATTCCGACAGGTTTATTTTCATTTTTGGGCCATTTTTATGGCGTAGAAATTGATTTACTTTATGTGACTGGTCTTTTAACAATTCTTGGTTTCTCGGTGCATGATACTATTGTTGTCTTTGATCGTCTTCGTGAAAATTTACGCAAAGGCGTTGGCAAAAGTTTCGAGGAAACGGCTAATATTAGTATCAATCAAACATTAACTAGATCCATAAATACTTCATTAACTGTTTTCTTGACTCTTTTAGCTATTTTTATTTTTGGAGGAGCGAGCACCAAATATTTTGCTTTATTGCTTTTGGTAGGAATATTTTTTGGCACTTATTCTTCTATTTTTGTAGCTAGCTCTTTGTTAGTTTCTAATGAGGTTTGGCGACAGAAAAAAATTGCAAAAAAGATAGGGCGATGAGGATGTTTTTTATTGACATTTCTTTTTTTATGTGATATATTTATAGAAACAAAATTAAGCCAAAAAATAGATTTTTTTATTTTATGATGAATCCCATTAATTCTGTTTTTGAAGCTATAGATTTTATTCCTAATGAACGCGCAAGGAAAATTATTGCGCGTCGTTTTGGCTTAGCTGATGGTCAACGTCATACTTTGGAAGCTATTGGGAAAGATTATGGTATAACGCGTGAAAGGGTTAGGCAAATTGAAGAGAATGGGCTAGAGGCTTTACGCCGGCCAGCAGCCTTGAAAAAAATTCAGCCTTTTTTTGATTTGGCTCATAATCATCTGGAGGAGCATGGCAACTTAAGGCGGGAAAAAAAACTTTTAGAAGATTTGTCTTATATCTGTTTTCCTGTTAAAAAAGTAAAGAAAGTAGCGATTGATTCAGACGATAATTTGACTAGGTGCCAGTCAGCTTTTAATTTAATTTTAAATTTGGGCGATGGTTTTGCGTTTACCGGAAAATGAT
>CAYMCB010000008.1:0-2263 GCA_964388895.1 uncultured Candidatus Saccharibacteria bacterium | reverse complement strand
ATTTTTTTTATGTTTCTTGGATAAATAACAAAGAAGCAACTAAGACTGCCAAAAAAACCGTTGACTCTTTGGTTAGTCATTTAAAAGAAAAAAAATCAGTTTTAAAAGCCGAAGATTTGGTGCAGAAGGCAAAAGAAGAATTGCCTCATCTTTCAGAAAAGGCAGTTCATTCTTATATTGATGCTTCTCGACATATCGAAAAAAATCATTTAGGTTTTTTTGGTTTAGTTTCTTGGCCAGAAATTAGCCCGCGAGGCGTTAAGGATCGAGCTTATATTATTTTTAAGAAGGAAAATCGTCCTCTCCATTTTGCTGAGGTTACAAAGCTTATTAATGAATTTTTGCCATCCGAAAGGAAAGCTTATGTTCAAACCGTGCATAATGAGCTGATAAAAGATCAACGTTTTGTTTTGGTAGGACGCGGACTTTATGCTTTAACCGAATGGGGCTATCAGGCTGGCACAGTGGCGGAAATTATTAAGGAAATTTTGAAACAATCAGGCCCCTTAAGTCGCGAAGAAATTGTTCAAGAAGTTTTAAAAAAGCGTTTAGTAAAAGAGAACACAATTTTGATAAATTTACAGAATCGTAAACTTTTTGGCCGCGATGAAAAAGGTTACTATTTTTTAGCGGTTTAATCTATTTGATTAATCTGGCGTGTTTTTTAGTAAGGTTTTTTAAAATCATAAATAATGCAGGAGGTTTTTTCACTTTATGTTAAATATTTAGGTTTATTTTTGGATACAGCCTGGATTTGGATGCCGGTTATCTTGGCTGTTATTTTTTTTGAAAGCTGGATGTATTATATTCAGCGTTATTATTGGCAAAAGCTAGATTGGGTTTTATTAGAAATTAAACCGCCGCGAGATATTGAAAGGACCCCTAAAACCATGGAGCAAATTTTTGCTGGGTTTTGGGGGTCTTATGGTACTATTTCTACTAAATACGAAAAATATGTCAAAGGAGTTTTGCAGGATTATTTTAGCGTAGAATTAGTGGGCTCAGGAGGGGAGGCTCATTTTTATATTAGAGCTTTGCGGAAATACCGTGATTTAGTAGAAGCTCAGGTTTACTCTCAATACCCGCAGGCAGAAATAAAAGAAGTGTCTGATTATACCCAAAGCGTTCCAGCTGATATTCCAAATAAAAAATGGGATTTATGGGGTTGTGTTTTAAAGTTAGCAAACAAAGATTATTATCCTCTGAGAACTTATGTTCATTTAATTGATGTGACTAAAAACGATCAGCCGTTTATTGATCCTTTAGCGGGGTTGATGGAAATTTTTGGCAAGTTGCGGCTCGGAGAAAATATTTGGTTTCAGATATTATTTCGTCCAGCAGCTGATGATTGGCAGAAAAAAGCCAAAGAACTGGCTGATAAGCTTTTAGGGAAAAAAGCGCCGGCTAAAAAAGAAGGAGTTTTGGGGCAAGATATCCGTACTTGGAAAGAAGCTTTTATTGGCGTTTTCTACGAATTCTTTTTTGATAAACCTGCTCCAAGTAACAAAAAAGAATCGAAGGAAGAGCCTTACAGTTTAGCTCAATATCTGTCTCCGGGAGAAAAAGAGGTTATCCAAGGCATTGAAGAAAAAGCTTCTAAAAAAGGTTATGAATGTAAAATCCAATGGGCTTATATTGCTAAAAAAGAAGTTTATTCTGCTACTAATGTTTCCGCAGTTATGGGTGTGATGAACCAATTTTCTAATTTAAATATGAATAGCTTGAAACCTATTCCAGAGACAGTTACTAGTCGCGCTTATTATCTTTTTACCGCTCAGCGTAAGTTTTATAAAAAGCGTGTGATGATGAGGCTTTTAAGAGCTCGGTCTTTTTGGGAAAAGGGTTATATTTTAAATATTGAAGAGCTAGCCTCTCTTTATCATTTCCCGACAGCTTCGGTAAAGGCGCCAGTGACTCCTTATATTGAAATAAAAAAAGCAGAAGCGCCTTTAAACTTGCCCGTTGAAAAATAGAAATTAATTATTAGAACTTTTAACAAAAATTCATGGCCGAAGAAGATATTACTTTTTTTGCCGAAACAGATTTTCGCAATCAAAAAACTAAATTTGGCATAAAGACTGACGATCGACGTCGGCATATGTATATTATTGGTAAAACTGGCGTTGGTAAAACGACTTTACTTGAAAATATGGCTATTCAAGATATCCGTAAAGGTCATGGTCTTGGTATTGTTGACCCTCATGGAGAGTTTGCCGAAAAAATGTTAGATTTTGTGCCGGCGGAACGCATTAATGATGTAGTC
>CAYMCB010000007.1:0-19737 GCA_964388895.1 uncultured Candidatus Saccharibacteria bacterium | reverse complement strand
AATAAAAGAAGTTTAAAATTATTATTTATTATGGATTTAGAAAAATTAAGAAGAAAGCTTTATGAGCCGGGAGGGGAGATAACTGATCGCCCGTCTATAAGTAGTTTGCAACCGCTGGTTGAGGAGTTGCCAAAAAAAGAGGAAAAACGAAACTGGGCAGAGATTCAGCCAAAAAAATCTCAATTTTCAGGCGGTGGGGAAAAGAAAATCTTTTGGATAATTTTTTCGGTAATGGCTTTAGTTTTGGGCGTGGGGGCTGCTTGGTGGTGGTTTACTGGTCATTCTTTTGATAAAGAAAAAGTCTCTTTAGAAATTTTTGGTACAGAGAGATTAATGAGTGGAGAAAGTATCAGTTATTTTGTTCGTTATAGAAATAATTCCGGTATTGTTTTAAATAATGTTAATTTAAGCTTCTTTTTACCCAAGGATTCTTATATAGAAGGGAATCAAGAAGTTAGAAAGTTTGGCGAAGGCTGGGTCGTAGATAAAAAATTAGATGATTTAAAACCTGGGCAAGAAGGGCAAGCTGAATTTAGAATTACAGTCTTGGGGGACAAAGGGAGCGAGCAGAAATTTTCTGCTAAATTAAGCTATCGCCCCACTAATGTAAAAATGGAATTTATTAATGAGGCTGAATTTTTGAGTTCTATTATTGCTGTGCCTTTGGTTTTAAATTTTGATTTGCCAGAAAGATTGGTTGCTGGGCAAACGGTTAATTTTTCTCTAAAGTATCTTAATACTTCTGAAACTAATTTTTCTGGTTTGAAAATAAAAATTGATTATCCAGAAGGATTCACTTTTTTAGCTTCTCAGCCTAATTGGACAGAGAACCAAAATGTTTGGGATTTAGTAGAAGTAGGTGGTCACGAAGAAGGGAAAATAATCTTAAGCGGCACTGTGAGCGGAAATGAAGGTGAGAATAAAGTTTTTAAGGCGCAAATTGGTGTCGAAAGGAACGGAGAATTTAAACCTTACGCTGAAAGTTTAGCTTCTTTCCAAATAGCCGTTTCGCCACTTTGGGTTGAGCAATATGTTTTAAACAATGAAAAATTAGTGGCTGATCTTGGCTCTAAAATTGATTGCCGTGTAAAATACCGCAACACTACTAATACGGCTATCGGGCCTGTAGTTATTACTGTGCAGCTGGATGAAAAATTAATTGATTTTAATAGTGTTACTGTTTTTAAAGGTAGTTTTTCTAGCAATACCGGTTTAGTTTTGTGGAATGCGGCTAGCGTTCCTGAGCTTGAGAAATTGGAAGGCGGCGAATCGGGCGAGCTAGATTTTTCTTTTTTTGTTAAAAATCTTTTACCTATAGAGAAATTTTCTGATAAAAATTTTACTATTTTGACTCAGGCAAAAATTGATTCACCTAATGTGCCTTTAGAACTTATGGGGATGAAGATTTCAGGAGAGCACCAATTAGCTATTAAAATAAACTCAAGGCTTGTTTTAAAAATGAAGGGTTTTTATAACGATAATTTATTGCCAAATAGCGGGCCGCTGCCACCGCGCATTGGGCAGAAAACCACTTATACGATTTATTGGCAAATTTTAAATGTTAATAATGACTTAGACGAAGTCGTAGTTGAAGCTTTCTTGCCTCCTTATGTTGAATGGGAGAATAAAGTTTATCAGAAAAATGAGGAAGTAAAATATGAATCAGCTACCGGTAAAATTACCTGGAAAATTGGTAAGCTTTCAGCAGCTACCGGTATTTTATTGCCAGCTAAAACGCTTACTTTTCAAGTAGGTTTAAAACCCACTCTTTCGCTCTTAGGACAGGCGCCAGAAATTGTAAAAAGGCCTCAAATTTTGGGCCAGGACACTTTTACTGACGAAGAAATTTCTGCTTCTGCTAACGCTTTGTCAAGCAGCTTGCCTGATGATCCAGCTGTAGGATTAGAAAAAGGAAAAGTTATTCAATGATATCTGAATAAAATATTATTTATTTTTTATGCCCAGCTAAAATAGTTGGGTCTTTAGATTATTTTTAAAAAGAAGATGTCAGGTTTTTATTTTAGGAGGAACAAGAAAGAAAGAAATTTTTTAAGATTTGTTAAAACACGGCGTGGGAAAATCGAGACGCCGGTTTTTATGCCTATAGCTACCAAGGGGGCAGTTAAAGGTTTGTCGCCTGAAGATTTAAAAGCTCTTGGCATAAAATTGATTTTGGGTAACACTTACCATTTATGGTTAAGGCCGGGAATAGAAATTATAAAAAAGGCTGGTGGTTTGCATGATTTTATGAATTGGTCAGGTCCGATTTTAACAGATTCAGGTGGCTATCAGGCGTTTTCGCTGGAAAACAAATTTAAAAATCAAAAATTAAAAAATAAAATACCCCAAGCAGAATCAGTTACTAATTTTGTTTCGGGTTCGGTAAAAATATCTGATGAGGGTGTAGAGTTTAAAGATCCGCTTGGCGGGAAAAGATACTTTTTGACACCGGAAAAATCAATCGAAATTCAATTGGCTTTAGGGAGTGATATTATTATGGTTTTGGATGAATGCCCGCCGTATCCAGCTAGTAGAGAACAAGTTGAAGCAGCAGTCAAAAGAACAACGTTATGGGCTGAAAGATGTAAAAAATATTTTGATAAAAAGACAAAAGGAATGGAAAAAAGACCTTTGCTTTTTGGTATAGGGCAGGGAGGTGTTTATAAGGACTTAAGAGAAAAAAGTATTAAGGAACTTCTAACTTTAAATTTTGACGGCTACGCTATTGGCGGAGTAGCTGTCGGGGAGCCACGAGCTTATTTAAAAAAAGTTTTAAATTATGTTATGCCTTTTTTGCCTCAAGATAAACCTCGTTATCTTATGGGGCTGGGTCGGCCAGAAGAAATTGTAGCAGCAGTAAAGGCAGGTATTGATATGTTTGATTGCGTTATTCCGACCAGAGAAGCGCGTCATGGTCGTATTTATAAATTTAAAAGCCGTCAGATAAAAAATATTTTATCTAATGAGCAAAAACCAAAATTTTACGAAGTTCTGAATATTAACAAAGCTTGTTTTAGAAAAGACTTTCAACCAATAGATAAAAATTGTTCTTGCTATACTTGTCAGAATTTTTCTCGGGCTTACCTGCAGCATTTATTTAAAACCAAAGAGCCATTGGCTGGGCGGCTGGCTTCAATTCATAATTTAAAGTTTTACTTAGAACTGACAGAGAAATTAAAGAGTTTTTAATTCTCTTGGCTGGAAGCGATAACTTTTAAAATTTGAAATTAGTTTTTAGAAATTATTAAATTAAATCAGAAAAGATAAATTTTTATGCCTTCACAAAGGAGAAAGTTTGGTGATCAAGGAGAGGCGATAGCAGCTAACTATTTAATAAGTAAAGGTTATAAAATTTTAGACCGAAACTGGGCAAAGCACAATTTTGGTGAGATTGATATTGTAGCGGCTAAATGCAAAATTTTTGGGCAGATAAAAGAATTACTTTTTGTGGAGGTCAAAACCATTAAAGGGGAAGGTCAAGAAAGGGCAGCTTTAGCGGCGCAGAATGTTCATTTGAGAAAGCAGAGTCGTTTAATAAAGACAGCTCAAAGTTATTTTTTGGCAAAAAAAGTTCCTGATGAAATTCCTTGGCGCGTTGATGTGATAATAGTTATTTTTAACGAAAAAAATGGTTTAGTCAAAATAGAGCATTTAGAAAATGCTCTTTGGGGATAAGATAAAAAATAAAAAGGCATCTAAGATGCCTTTTGTTTGTTTACGAGGCGACTCGCGCGTGCTCTCAAAATCTGCAGAGAGCCATTTTTCCTTGGATTTTTATTTTCTTTTTTCAGCAAGAAGAAAATAAATATCTAGTGGAATCGATGGGTCACCAAGGCCGGTTTGCCGTGTAACGGGCTTGGAGCCGACCGGTCGGCCTTTAGCACGAATCGCCCTTAAAGAAAGAAGGAGCAGAGGTATTTTTAGATTAATCAAAAGACTTTTTCTTGTCAAGAAAAATTAAAAAAGCTATGATACAATTATAAAATTAATTTTTTAAGTTTTTAATTATATAAATTTATGGCAAACGACTTGATGGAAAAAATTGTGGCTCTTTGTAAGCGTCGAGGGTTCGTTTTCCCTGGGTCTGAAATTTATGGGGGGTTGTCTGCTACTTATGACTATGGTCCTCTAGGAGCTGAATTGAAGAAAAATATTAAAGATCTTTGGTGGAAATATTTTGTGCAAGAAAGAGACGACATGGTGGGACTTGATGGTGGAATAATTTTACATCCTAAAGTTTGGGAAGCCAGCGGTCATATTAAGAATTTTAAAGACCCGTTGGTTGAATGCAAAAAATGTCATCATCGTTTTCGTCCGGATAAGTTTGAGAATTTAAAAATTTGTCCGGATTGCGGCGGAGATTTAACTGAACAAAAAATGTTTTCCGGTATGTTTAAAACCTATCTTGGGCCAATAGAAGAAGAGGGGATTGAGGCTTATTTAAGGCCAGAAACAGCTCAAGCGATGTTTGTTAATTTTAAAAATGTCTTAGATTCTACTAATAAAAAAATTCCTTTTGGTATCGGCCAGATGGGTAAAGCTTTTCGTAATGAAATAACAACTGGTAATTTTATTTTTCGAACAATAGAATTTGAACAGATGGAAATAGAATATTTTATTAGCCCACAAGCTGACTGGAATAAAATTTTTGAAAATTGGCTAGAATATATTTATGGCTATGCTGATCTTTTAGGTCTAAAGAGAGAAGATTTTTTTAATAATGAAATTTTAGAAAAAGATAGAGCTTTTTACTCCCGTCGTACAATAGATATCGAATACAATTTTCCTTTTGGGCAGGATGAGCTTTGGGCCATTGCTTATAGAACAGATTATGATTTATCGCGACATCAAGAATTTTCTGGCAGGAATCTTGAGTATTTTGATGAAGAGACTAGGAAAAAATATGTTCCTCATGTGATTGAGCCAACTTTTGGCGTTGATCGGACTTTATTGGCGCTTTTAGTTTCTGCTTATACAGAAGAGGAAATAGCCGGAGAAAAAAGAATTGTTTTAAGATTTAAACCGAAAATTGCTCCCTTCAAGGTGGCGGTTTTCCCTTTGTTAAGTAATAAAGAAAAATTAGTAGCTAAGGCGCGAGAGGTTTTTGAGAATTTGAAAAGATATTTTAATTGTTGCTGGGATGATCGAGGCAATATTGGTAAGCGTTATCGTTTTCAAGATGAAATTGGCACACCTTTTTGTGTAACCATAGATTTTGATTCTCTGGAGCAGAATGATGTAACAGTGCGAGATAGAGATACGATGAAGCAAGAAAGAGTGAGGATTGAAGAGCTGAAGAACTATTTAGAAAGTAAGATGGAGTAATTTTTCGAGTTTCTAAAAATTAGAAAATTAAAAATTATTTAAAGTTAAAAAAATTTAATTATGACTCAGAGACAGATTTTAGAATTAGCAATAAAAATGGGCATAGCCGCTGATTTAAGAGGAGAGGCAGCGGTAAAAAAATATTTAGCTCGGCAGAAAAAAGATTTTGAAAAGCTGCCGTCAGATAAGAAAAAAGATTTTGATAAAGAGAGATTAGATAATCCTTATCTTGATTCAGGCGTTTGGGTAGATAATGGCAAACAAATAAAAAAAGTAATGGCTTGTATTGACATAACTTCAGGTGACATTCTTTTAGCTAAACATTTAGGAGTAGATGGTATTATTAATCATCATCCTTTAGGCAAGGGATTAGCTATGTTAGATCAGGTTATGCATTTGCAAGCCGAAGTTTTAGCAAATTACGGCGTGCCAATTAATATTGCTGAGGCTCTTTTAAAGATACGAATTTCAGAAGTTGCCAGAGGAGTGCATGCGGCCAATCATTATAAAGTTGTAGATGCGGCAAGATTAGCTGGCGTAAATTTAATGAATATTCATACGCCAGCTGATAATATGGTGGCTTCTTTTTTGAAAAAGAAAGTAGAAAAGGAAAATCCTGAATTGGTGGGCGAGGTAGTTAATATTTTAAAAAATATAAAAGAATACGAAATTTCAGCAAAGCAGGGGGCTCCTGTTCGTCTTTTCGCTGGATCTGAAGAAAATCGTGCCGGCAAGATAGTCTTTACTGAATTGACCGGCGGCACAGAAGGGGCTAAAGATATTTATCAAGAATTGGCTCGGGCTGGGGCAGGAACAGTAGTGGCGATGCATCTTTCTGAAGAACATCGCAAAAATGCTGAAGAAGCTCATTTAAATGTTGTAGTCGCTTCTCATATTGCTTCTGACTCTTTGGGTATGAATTTAATTTTGGACGAGTTAGAGAAAAAAGGAGTGGAAATAGTTCCCGGTGGCGGTTTAATCCGTGTGAAGAGAAATTAATTTTAATCTATTTTGGCTAAAAATAATATTAGGTCTGAATATTATAATTAGTATTTTAAATGCCAATAATAAATACAAAAAATTAAGCATTTTGCGTAAAATAAAACATCAAAAAAATTTTAAAAGATTTTAAAAGAACTCCTAAGATAGCACTTTAGGAGTTTTTTATGCATTTTCTGATAATTAATAAAAAGATTATTAATTTTAGTTAGGGCGTCTTTTTTTGTCGTCTCTAATAACCTAATAAAGAATAGCAAAAAAATAAATAAATCAATTTTGCGAGACTTAGGCTTTTAGGCTTTCGGCGCTTTATTTAAATCTAGCATAATAAATAGAAGAGTTAAGGTTTTCAAAAACAAGGAAGGATTAGTTAAACATTGGCGTCAGTTTTTTGTACTTATTTTGCTTTTTATTTTAGCTGAAGAGGGGCGCCCCCAATTATTTTCTGACTAGCTTTTTTCATAAATTAGTGGTTTTTGTTTAATATTTTGGTTTTTGTGGTAAAATTAAAAAAAGGTAGTTTCAGGGTAATTTTTTTAATTAATTAAATTTTAAACTAATTTTATGAAAAAAATTATTATTGGAATTTTAATTTTTTTATTTTTGGCAGGCATTGGTCTCTGGTGGTGGCAGAAAAATTCTTATAAGCCGCAGTCTTTCACTGGTGGGGCAATGGAAGCTCTGGCTAAAGAAAGCATAGTGTTAGAAATTTTAAAAGGGCAAGCAGAGATAAACTTATCAGGAGTAAGCAAAACCTTTAATGCCCCTTTAAGTCAGGAAATTGAAAAGGGAGCAAAAATAACCACTTTAGAGGAAAGTCAGGCTCAAATTATTTTCCCTACTGGTAGCGTTGCCCGTTTGGACAGCAACACTACTATAGATTTGGAAGAATTTTTAGATGAAAGCCAACAAACTGATATTAAAATAAAATTGGATAGCGGTAATCTTTGGTCGCGCGTTCAACGATTAATTGACAAAGAGACTTCTTACGAAGTTCAAACATCCAATACTGTGGCAGTCGTTAAGGGGACTTCCTTTAATATTTCTTTTCAAGAGGGCCAAACTAAATTGGCAGTTTTAAGCAACGCTGTTCAGCTTAAAGTTTTAGATCCGCAAACTAAGCAAGTTTTGACAGGGGGTGAGGCTGAAGTTGCAGCCGGGCAAGAAATAGAAACTGATTTAGTTTCTCCGCCGACTCCAGAAAAACCGCTTTTGCCAAAGCCTTTGCCAACAGAAAAAATGGAGCAGCCTTGGTTCAAAAATAATTTTGATCAGGACAAAAAGATTGAAGAAAAAGTTATTCAAGTAGCAGGTTCTTCTAAACCTGATCAGAAAATAGTCAAGGAAAAAGTTTTAGAACAAGTAGTTAATTTAAAGCAGGAAAAAACCCTGACTAAAGAAGCTATTAAAGAAGAACCAAAATCAGGTTTGAAAAAAATTATCCAGATGCTGCCTGGTGCAAAACCAGAGGATAAACCAGCTATGACGCCTAATTCTAATCTTTTAAAACCTAAAGAGTCTCCCCCTCCTACTTTTTTACCGCCAAAGCCAGTTGTGTCTCCTGATTTAAATTTAAAATCAAGCCAAAGTCCTCAGCCAAGTATTTTGGCAAAACCTTCTCCTTCTCCAAAGCCGCCAATTACAACAGTTAGCCCTTCAGCAAAACAAATAATTGCTACGCCAGCCGTCTCTCCTTTGGCTAATTTGCAAAAAATTAGCATTTCTAGCGTAACTCCAAATTCAGCGCCAGGTAACGGCTATCAGTATACGCGTTTAACTGTTAAAGGTGCAGGTTTTGCTTCTCCGGCGAAAATATTTATTGGTTCTCATCTTTTAAATAATATTAAGTTTATTGATAGTAATACTTTAGAAGGAACTTTGGGTGCTGGTATCAGCCCGGGCCAGTATGATGTAGTAGTAATTGTTGGTGACCAAAAAGCTGTTTTGGCTAAGGGTTTTAGTGTTTATCAGCCTCGTTAAAAATAGAAACATAAACTTTCTTTTTTAGCCGTTCTTATTTATTTTTATTTTATTTTTGCTAAAGAATCGTTTTCAGCAGGAGGAATTTTTTAAAAACAAAAAGATAAATAATATTTTAATCTTTATAAAAATAAAAAGATTATGAAATTGTTAGGTCGTAAGCTGGTAAAGAGTCTAGCAGTTGGTTTTTTTAGCTCTTTTTTTGTTTTGTTTTTTTGGCGATTAGAATTATGGAATAGTTGGCAGAATAAGTTAGCCGATAAACTTTTTTTATCACGGCCAGCCTCGCAAGAAATTATTATAGTAGCTATTGACCAGCTAAGCCTTAGTGAGTTAGGCCAATGGCCTTGGCCGCGTGCTTATCATGCTCGACTTTTAGAAGAATTAGCTTTGGGCCAACCTCGGGTAGTTGGTTATGATGTAATGTTTAGCGAAGCTTCTCGGCAAGGTAGCGAGGATGATAAAGTTTTAGCTGAAGCTTTAAAAAAAATACCAGTAGTTTTTCCGGTAGAAGCTGCGCCATTGCGTTTAAGTAAAAAGAGTAAGCCAAATGCCGAAAAATTAATTAAACCTTTAGAAATTTTTGAAGAATCAGTAGCTGCTTTTGGTGTTGTGAATGTTTTGGCGGATGAAGATGGAGTAGTGCGCGCTCTGCCTGTTTCTGTTTTTAGCCCTCAAGGAGATTTGCCGTCTTTTTCTTTGGCTGTTAGTCGTTTAGCAGGTATCCAGACAGAGGGTAAAACAGAAGAGAACGATTTTTTAAGAATTAATTTTGTTGGTCCTCCAGGCAGTTTTAGAACTTTTTCTTTTAGCGATGTTTATCACGGTCGGGTAAACCCTTCAGAATTTAAAAATAAAATTGTTTTGGTTGGCGTCACCAGCGTTGATTTGCATGATAATCAAATGACGCCTTTTTCTTTAGGACAGGCAATGGCAGGAATAGAAATTCATGCCAATGCTTTGGACACTATTTTAACTCAAAAATATTTAAAGAAAGCAACGGCCTGGTTGACTTCCTTTTTTGTTTTAGCCTTTGGTTTATCTAATAGTCTTTTTTTCTCTCTTTTAAGGCGTTTTTGGTTAGCGGGTTTAGCTAGTGTTTTGGCTTTATTGGCTTATCTTTTGTTAGCCTTGATTTATTTTGAGCGTGGTTTAATCTTTGATTTAGTTTATCCAATTTTAGCTTGGGGACTTTCTTTGTTAGCTGTTTTGTTTTTCCAATATTTTTCTGAGGCTCAGGAGAAAAAATATTTAAAAAGAAGTTTTCAATATTATTTAGCGCCAGCTGTTGTTAAAGAAATCATTAAGGACCCGGCGAGTCTTAAATTGGGCGGTCAGAAAAAAGATGTAACTATAATGTTTGCTGATTTGCGTAATTTCACTTCTTTATCGGAAAAATTAGCGCCGGAAGTTTTAGTGAGTTTATTAAACGAATATTTTACAGCTATGGCAGAGATTATTTTAGCCGAAGGCGGGGTTTTAGATAAATTTATTGGTGATGCTATTATGGCTTTTTGGGGAGCGCCTCAAGAAACAAAAGACCATTCTCAGCGAGCTTGCAGGGTTGCGTTGGCTATGGTAAAAAAATTGGCAGAATTAGATAAAACTTGGGTAAGCAGCGGCAAGCCCCCTTTAGAAGTAGGGATAGGGATTAATACAGGTCAGGTAGTTGTTGGTAATATGGGGTCGGAAAAACGTTTTGACTATACCGTGATTGGCGATCATGTTAATTTGGCTTCGCGCCTTGAAGGTTTGAATAAAAGCTATGGCACAAAAATTATTATCAGTGAATTTACCAAGGCACGTGTTGAAAATGAATTTATTTTGCGGCCGCTGGATGAAGTAAAGGTGAAAGGGAAAGAAATTCCAGTAGAAATTTTTGAGTTAATTGGAGAAAAATCTTAATAGAAGAAAATAATTTTTAAAAATTTTATATTATGTTTAAAAAAAATATTTTAGCTAATGGCTTAAGGTTGCTTTTAGCACCCCAAGAGGGGAGTGGTTCGACTACCGTGCTAGTTCTTTTCGGAGTGGGTTCAAAATATGAAACTAAAGAGATAAATGGTATTTCTCATTTTTTAGAGCATATGTTTTTTAAAGGGACGAAGAAAAGACCTAACACTTTGGCTGTTAGTGAAACTTTAGATAGAGTTGGCGGTTCTTATAATGCTTTTACTTCTAAAGAGACAACTGGTTATTGGGCCAAGGTAGCCCAGGAGTATTGGGAGTTAGCTTTAGAATGGGTAGCTGATATTCTGTTGAACTCTAAATTTGAGGAAGAAGAAATAGAGAAAGAAAAAGGGGTAGTTATTGAAGAAAGAAATATGTATTTAGATGACCCGCGAAGTTATGTAGGGGAGCTTTGGGAAAGTTTACTTTACGGAAATCAGCCGGCAGGTTGGGACACTATTGGTACCGAAGAGGCTATTTTAGGTTTTAAAAGACAGCAGCTCATAAAATATTTAAATGATCATTATCGGAGCAGAAACGCGTTGATATGTTTAGCAGGCAAACTGCCGCATGAAAAAGAAATCGAAAGAAAAATTAATTATTATTTTAAAAAAATTAAAAAAGGAGTAGGGCAGAAAAAATTAGCAGTTAAAGAAAACCAAAAAAAACCTCAGGCGCTTATTTCTTTTAAAGAAACCGACCAGACGCATTTATGTTTAGGAGTTCGGGCTTACGATCAATCACATCCTGATCGCTACGCTTTGTTAGTCTTGGCAGTGATGCTGGGCGGCATGATGAGTTCGCGTCTTTGGATTTCAGTTCGAGAAAGAAAGGGATTGGCTTATTATGTAAAAACTTCTTATGAAAAATATACTGATAGCGGTTATTTAGTAACACAGGCAGGCGTAGCTAACCAAAGAGTAGAAGAAGCAATAAAAACAATTTTAGAAGAATATCAAAAAATTCGCGATGAAAAAATTAGCATTTCAGAACTGAAAAAAGCTAAAGATTATTTAGTCGGCATGACAACTTTAAGTCTAGAAACTTCTGACAGTTTGGCCTCTTGGATAGCTTTCCAAGAAATTTTAAAAAATGAAGTCTTGACGCCTCAGGAATTTTTTAGCAAAATAAAAGCAGTTAAAGTAAGTGATTTAGCAAGAGTAGCCTACGATATTTTTAAGCCAGAAAAACTCAATTTAGCCTTGATCGGGCCTTTTAAAGAGAGAGAAAAATTTGAAAAATTATTAAAAATTTAACTTTTTCAATGGTTCAAAAAATAGATATTTCTACTTCAACAATTTTACGTTTCGTTTTAATAATTTTGGCGTTGTTTTTTCTTTTTTTAATTCGAGGTATTTTATTAATGCTTTTTGTGGCTTTGATTATTGCTTCGGCTGTTTATGAACCGGTTGATTGGTTAGCTCGTCATCGGGTTAGAAGGGGGCTGGGAGCAACCATAGTCTATCTTGTAATAATTTTATTTTTGGCTCTTTTTGTTTATATAGTTTTTCCGCCTTTAGCCGGACAGATTAAAATTTTAGCTGTTAATTTAACAAACTATCTTACTAACCTTGGAGCAAGTGTCAATGAATTGCAGCACAAAATTTCCTTACCTACCTTGCAACAAATTTTAAATAATACTAGTCAGCAATTATCAAGCGCTGCTACCAATATTTTTGGTACAGCTATTAATATTTTTGGCGGAATTGTTTCTGCTCTTTTTATTTTTGTGATTTCTTTTTATTTAGTTGTTCAGGATAAAGGAATAAAGAAGTTTATAGCTAATATAACACCTCCTCATTATCGACCTTATCTTATGAATTTAACTGAAAGGATTCAATCAAAAATGGGGTGTTGGTTAAGAGGGCAATTAATTTTGATGTTACTGGTAGGAGTTTTAGATTTTATTGGTTTAACTATTCTTAAAGTTAAATTTGCTTTAACTTTGGCTTTATTTGCTGCTCTTTTGGAAATAGTCCCTTATATTGGGCCGGTTTTAGGAGCAGTGTCGGCTGTAGCTTTGGCGCTTTTGCAATCGCCCTTTTTAGCCTTATTGGTAGTTGCTTTATTTTCTGTGGTTCAGCAATTTGAAAACTATATTTTAGCTCCTCTCGTTATGCGTAAAGTTATTGGTTTAAATCCTTTGGTGATTTTAATTTCTATGATTATTGGCGGAAAATTGGGTGGTATTTTAGGAGTTGTTATTGCTGTGCCATTGGTAGCAGCTGCTTCTGTTTTTTTTGGTGATATGTTCCAGAAAGAAGATAAAGAAGAGGCAAAATAAAAAATAATTCCGAAAAGAAGGTTTCTATCTTTGTATTAATAAATTAGAAATTAGTTAATCAATAAAAGAAAAGATAAAGAGATAAAAAGAAAATCAATCCTTCGATTATTATGCCGCTAAATAGGGCATTTTTTTTATTAGAAAAGTGTATTTTTTTATGAAAATCGTAGTATTTTTTTAAAAAATTTTCTTCTTTTTTATTAATAATTGACCAAAGGAAATAAAGTAAAACTAACCCGTCAGGCAAGAGACTAAAAAAGATTCCGGCAATGATATAAAGGTTAAAAGTCCCTGGCCATAAAATAAAAGTTACTATGGTAAGTCCGATAAAAATATCAAGTAGAGCTTGTAAAATAAAGAAGAAAAAATTTTTTTTGTCAGAAACGCTAAATTTATATTTTTGGCCATATTCCCAGTGAGGCAAGGCATCAAAAACAAAATGTAAGATGGAGCTTAAAATAAAAATAATTCCAAAATTTTGAATTTCGGAGCCAAGGGCAGCGCCGACCAAAAGGTGAGGAGTTAAAATCATGATATTTGAAAATTTAAGTTTTTTCTTTTAGAATGTTTTTATGGGAATATTATACATTATTTCGACACCTCTTGGCAATTTAAAAGATATCACTTTGCGGGCATTAGAAATTTTAAGTGAGGTAGATTTAGTGATTTGTGAAGATACTCGGCAAACTTTGAAACTTTTAAATCGTTATCAAATCAAAAAGCCTTTAATAAGCTATTTTCAGCATAGTAAATTATCAAAAGTTGAATATTTATTTAAACAATTGGCAGACGGTAAGAATTTGGGATTAGTGACAGATGCCGGCACGCCAGGAATTTCTGACCCAGGAAATAAATTAATAGCGGAGTTTTTATTTTTAGCCGGTCAAACCGGTCAAAGAACTTTAAAGATAGTGCCTGTACCTGGACCTTGTGCTGCGATTGCTGCTTTATCAGTTGCTGGTTTTCCGACTGACAAGTTTATATTTTTAGGGTTTCCACCTCACAAAAAAGGCAGGGAAAATTATTTTAAAGAAATACTTGAGGCAAAGCAAACAGTTGTTTTTTATGAGTCTCCTTATAGAATTATTAAGACTTTGAAGCAATTAGCCCAAATTATGCCTCAGCGACAGCTTGTGATTTGTCGAGAGATGACTAAGATGTTTGAAAATATTTATCGAGGCAAGCCTTTAGAAATTTTAGAGATTTTAGAAAGCAATAAAAATAATCAAAAAGGCGAATTTACTATTGTGGTAAAATCTGATAATAGAGAATAAATATTATGGAAAATAAATTTTATATCACTACGCCAATTTATTATGTGAATGATAGACCACACATTGGCCACGCTTACACGACTTTAGTAGCTGATGTTTTGGCGCGTTGGCATAGACAGAAAGGGGAAAGGGTATTTTTTTCTACTGGGACGGATGAGCATGGAGCAAAAATAGTCGCAGCGGCTGAAAAAGCTGGTATTTTGCCCCAAGATTTTTGTAACCAGAAAGCGCAAGATTTTCAAAAAGCTTGGCAATTATTAGGCATAAAATACGATAATTTTATTAGGACCACAAGCAGAAATCATTATTTAGCGGTGCAAAAAGCTTTAGAAAATTTAAGCAAAGCCGGCCAAATTTATCAAGATGAATACCAAGGCCTTTATTGCCAGAGCTGTGAACAATATAAAAACCCAGATGATTTAGTGGATGGTAAATGTCCAGATCATCAAGTTGAACCTCAGCTGATGAAAGAAACAAGTTATTTTTTCAGGCTGTCAAACTGGCAGTCAGAACTTTTAGAGTATTTTAAAAATAATAAATTAGTAATTGAACCAGCGGAAAGAAAAAATGAAGTGATAAATTTTGTTACTCAAGGCTTGAAAGATATTTCCATATCACGTCAGAATGTCAAATGGGGAATAAAGTTGCCTTTTGATGAAAAGTATACTACTTATGTTTGGGTAGATGCTTTCTTAAATTATTTAACAGTTTTAGGTTGGTCAGGGGAGGCAGGAGACAAGCCAGATTTTTTCCCGCCAGATATTCAGCTGATGTCTAAAGATATTTTGCGGGTTCATGCTACTATTTGGCCGGCTTTGCTTTTAGCTTTAAAGCTGCCTTTGCCGAAAAAAATTTATGTCCATGGCTATTTTACAATCGAAGGGCAAAAAATGTCTAAATCTCTGGGAAATGTTATCTGGGCGGATGAAATAGTGGATAAATTTGGTCAAGATGGCGCAAGATACCTTTTGTTGTCTTCTTTATCTTTTGGTCAAGACAGCGATATTTCTTGGGCAAAATTAAAAGAGAAATATAATGCTGATTTGGCCAATAATTTAGGTAATTTAATCAATCGAATAATAAAGATGAGCTCTGGTTTAAATATAAAAAGCGAACAGCTAAAAACAATTAGAGAGAAAAAAATAACTGGTTGGGATAATTTATTAGAAGAATTTCGTTTAAAAGAGTCGTTAGAAAAAATTTGGTCAAAGATTGATTGGGCAAATAAAAGGATTGAGGAAACTAAATTATGGCAGGTGGTAAAAAATAATCCTGAAGAAGCAAAAAAAATTCTTTTAGAATTAATGTCTTTGCTTGAAGAGGTTAGTCAAGCCTTAGCTGTTTTTATGCCGGCAAGCGCCGAGAAAATAAAAAATATTTTACAAACAGGCAAAACAGATATTTTGTTTCCTAGAATTTCATAAAAAGTTCTTTAAAATAAAAAATATAAAAGGAGGGAATAATGGGATGGAGAGATTGATTAGAAATATGAAAAATTTTTTGTTTTTTCTTTTTTGGATGGCCTTTATTTGTTTGATATTTGCGTGTACTTTCTATTTAATAGCCATTATCTGCTATGATGATGAGGCAGGGTGGTTTATGAAAATTTTTTCTGCTTTTTCGCTGGTAGTTTCGGCGGCTGCGTTAACAGAGTTTATTTGGTCAAAATTTGTAAAATTTTTTTTAGACAGGTCCTAAAAACCTGTCTATTTTTAACTTAAATATATAATAAATTTTATTCGATTTTGCTTATCTGATATTTATTTTTGTTGTATAGTGATATGATATAATGAGGAAAAGAAAATATAAAAAATAAAAATATGTTAATTGATACACACGCCCATATTAATTTTGTAGCTTTTAAAGACGACGGGGATGAAGTAACAAAACGCTGTCTAGCTGAAAATATTTGGATGATTAATGTAGGTTCGCAATCAGAAACTTCTAAAAGGGCAGTAGATTATGCGCAAAAATATTCGAGTGGTGTTTTTGCGGCTGTGGGTCTCCATCCTATTCATTTAGGCGGAGAAGGAGAAGAAAAAGCAATTAAAGAGCAGGTTGACGAGTTTGAAGAAGTTGTTATTTTTGGCCGTCCGGAAGAATTTGATTATGATTTTTATAAATCTTTAGCTAAAAATGAAAAAGTAGTTGCCATAGGAGAAATTGGGTTAGACTATTATCGAAATGCAGCAGAAAGAAAGCTGCAGATAGAGATTCTTGAGAAACAAATAAAACTGGCTAAAGAGATGAAAAAAAGTGTAATTTTTCATTGCCGTGAAGCTCACAATGATTTATTAAAAATTCTAAAAAAATATAATGGAGAAATTTGCGGAGTAATACATTCTTTTTCTGGCCGTTGGTCGCAAGCTCAGGAATATCTAAATATGGGTTTTTATCTTAGTTTTAACGGAATTATTACTTTCGCCAGAGATTATGATCGGGTTGTTTGCCAGATGCCTTTGGAAAGGCTGCTGCTGGAAACCGATTGCCCTTATTTAACACCAGTTCCTTTTCGTGGTAAAAGAAATGAGCCAAGCTATGTCAAATATGTAGCGCAAAAAGTAGCAGAGTTACGCGGTATTACTTTTGAAGAGGTAGCCAAAGTAACAACCAGGAATGCTCGCCAGCTTTTTAAAATATAAAAAATTTATAATAATATTTTGATTTTAAATTCTTAACAGCTTTTTATGATTTTAGAGATTATAAAATACCCTAATAAAATTTTGACAAAAAAAACTACAAAAGTGGTTAATTTCGACAAAGAATTGCAGAGCCTGATTGATAATATGACTGAAACTATGTACGCCAAAAAAGGAGCAGGTTTGGCTGCTAATCAAGTTGGCGTTTCAAAGCAAATAGCTTTAGTTGATGTGGGCGAGGGTTTGAATGTTTTAGTTAATCCCAAAATTATTAGTCAAAAAGGTAAGGCTATTGCTTTTGAGGGATGTTTAAGTTTTCCTGATTTAGAGCTAGAGATTAAACGTCCCAGAAAAATTGCTGTTAGATTTCAAGACAGAAATGGTCGAATAAAAATAATTAAAGCTCAAGATTTTTTAGCCAGAGCAATTTGCCATGAAATTGACCATTTACAAGGCAAAACTTTTTTGAGTAGAATACCTTTTTTAAAGAGAATAAAAATAAAGCGGCAATTGAAAAAGAATTTTTCTAATTAAGATAAAAATTTATAAATATAAAATAAATATAAATTAGTTAGAGTTTTATACTAATCCGGCCGTTGAGACAGCAGTCGGTTTTTTATTTGAAAAAAAGTCAAGAAAGGGGTAAAGTTATATTAATAAAAATAATATTAAAGATTTAAAAATATTAAAAATCTATGTCAGAGAGCAGCTATAATCATAGCCAAATAGAACAAAAATGGCAGAAATATTGGGAGGAGCATCCTGAACTTTTTGCAGCTGATGATAAAAAGAAAGACTTTAAAAAATATATTTTAGATATGTTTCCTTATCCTTCGGGAGACGGTTTGCATACAGGCCATGTTGAAAGCTATACTGCCACCGATATTTTAGCGCGTTATTTTCGTCTGAAAGGTTTTAATGTGATTCATCCGCAGGGCTGGGACGCTTTTGGTTTGCCGGCAGAAAATTATGCAATCAAGACTAAAATTCATCCAGCAGAAACCACTAAAAAAGCCATTGCCACTTTTAAACGGCAGATGAAAATGATGGGTTTTTCTTATGATTGGTCGAGAGAAATCTGTTCAGCTGACCCGGAATATTATAAATGGACTCAATGGTTTTTTATTTTACTTTATGAAAATGGTTTAGCTTATAAGGCTAAAGGAAAAGTTAATTGGTGCACTTCTTGCCAAACAGTTTTAGCCAATGAGCAAGCTGAAGGAGGAGTATGTGAACGTTGCGGCAATCAGGTTGTGCAGAAAGATTTAACGCAGTGGTATTTTAAAATCACTGATTTTATAGAAAAGAATGGTCAAACTTCCGGCTTGCTAGATGGATTAGAAAAAATAGATTGGCCAGAATCAACCAAAATAGCTCAAAGAAATTGGATTGGAAAATCAGAGGGAGCGGAATTTCAAATGGAAATTGTTGGTTCTGATAAAAAATTAAAAGTTTTTACCACTAGATTAGATACGGTTTTTGGTATGACTTTTGCTTTAGTTGCGCCAGAGCATTCTTTAATTCAGGAATTAAAACCATCTATTTTAAACTGGGGAGAAGTTGAAAAATATATTGAGCAGGCAAAGAGAAAAAGCGATTTGCAGCGGCAGGCAGAAACGAAAGAAAAGACAGGAGTGGAGCTTAAGGGTATTAAAGTTATCAATCCTTTCGTTAAAGAAGAAATTCCGCTTTTTGCTTCGGATTTTGTTTTGGCTCATTATGGCACAGGTGCAGTTATGGCTGTGCCGGCGCACGATGAACGCGATTTTGCTTTTGCAAAAAAATTTGGTTTACCAATAAAGGAGGTTATCAAAAGTCAAGACGGAAAATCTTCGATTAAAGAAAATGCTTTTACTGATGATGGTCTTTTAATTAATTCAGGCGACTATAATGGTTTAACTTCAGAAGAAGCACGCAAAGCTATGACTGCTTGGTTAAAAAAAGAGGGGATAGGCTATGGGGTAGTTAATTATAAACTTCGCGATTGGCTAGTTTCTCGTCAACGTTATTGGGGTGCGCCAATTCCCATAATCTATTGCGATAAATGTGGTGAAGTTTTAGTGCCTAAATCAGATTTGCCGGTATTGTTGCCTGATGATGTTGATTTTTTGCCCACAGGCGAATCACCCTTGGCCAAATCAAAGAAATTCCACGATGTCAAATGCCCTAAGTGCGGCTTGCCAGCGCGGCGGGAATCAGACACAATGGATACTTTTGTCTGTTCTTCTTGGTATTATTTTCGTTATGCCGATCCTCAAAACAAAAAAGAATTCGCCAGTAAGAAAAAAATAAAAAAATGGTTGCCGGTTGATCTTTATCTTGGCGGCGCTGAGCATACAGTTTTGCATCTTTTATATGCTAGGTTTTTTACTAAAGTTTTGCATAAACTTGGCTATATTGATTTTGATGAACCATTTTTAAAGCTTCGTCATCAGGGGATAATTTTGGCTGAAGATGGAAATAAAATGAGCAAATCCAAAGGTAATGTGATAAATCCTGATGAAGTAGTTAAAGAATACGGAGCTGACGCTTTGAGGATGTTTGAAATGTTTATGGGGCCATTAGAAGATATGAAGCCTTGGAATACTAAGGGAATTATTGGCGTGCGTCGTTTTTTAGAAAAAATTTGGAGATTAGGATTAAAAATCCAAAAAGCAATTTTATCGGACGAAAAAGGAGAGGGAGATGTTATTTTGGAAGATTTAGAAATTTTGCTACATAAAACTATAAAGAAAGTTTCCGAAGATATAGAAAATTTAAAATTTAATACAGCCATCAGCCAGTTGATGATTTTTATTAACGAAGCCAGCAGCAAAGAAAAAATAACAAAAAAACAATTTGAAACTTTTTTGAAATTGTTAGCGCCTTTTGCTCCTCATTTAGCCGAAGAACTTTGGAATTTATTTGGCAATAAAAAAAGTATTTTTTTGCAAAAATGGCCAGATTATAAAGAGGCTTTGACAGAAGAGACAACTATTCAGTTGCCAGTTCAGGTGAACAGCAAAGTGCGGTTAATTTTATCAGTTCCTGCTGATATTTCTGAAGAGGAAGTAAAAAAACTGGCTTTAGCTGATGAAAAGATTCAAAAATGGCTTGAAGGAAAAGAAATAAAGAAAACGATTTTTATAAAAGGAAAGACTTTGAATTTGTTGGTATGAAAAATAAGCAAAAACAGCAAAAAGTTAGCTAAGATTGATTTTATTTAAGAATTTAGTAAGAATTTAGATGGTTTTTTGATTTTTTCGGGCCATCGTATATCGGTAGTACGCACGCTTCGGGTGCGTGT
>CAYMCB010000006.1:0-21204 GCA_964388895.1 uncultured Candidatus Saccharibacteria bacterium | reverse complement strand
AATTCATCAGTGCGGTTTACCTAAGCATATGGCTTTGGAATTATTTAAGCCTTTTGTCATCCAAAAGCTTGTGGAAAGAGGGTTGGCTTATAATATTCGAGGGGCTGGGCATCTTATAGAGCAGCAGACCGATGATGTGGGCAGCCTTGGAAGAAGTTACAAAAAATAAATATGTTTTATTAAATCGCGCGCCGACGCTTCATCGTTTAGGGGTTCAAGCTTTTCAACCTATATTAGTAGAAGGTTCAGCCATTAGGATTCATCCTTTAGTTTGCCGTGCTTTTAACGCTGATTTTGATGGAGACCAAATGGCAGTTCATGTATCTTTAACTCAGGAAGCTCAAAATGAAGCAGAAAAAATAATGCTTTCTTCTTTAAATCTTTTGAAACCGGCGACCGGTGATCCCATTGCTACTCCTACTCAAGATATGATTTTGGGGTGCTATTGGATGATAAAAATAGTTGATGGACTTAAGGGCGAAGGTAAATTTTTCTTGACAGCGGAAGATGCAATTTTGGCTTATCAATACGGAGATGTTGATTTAAAGGCTAAAATTAAATTTAAAACGCCGGAGAATTTTTTGGTAAAAGATAATCAAGAACGTCCGAAATTTATTGAAACTTCAGTGGGCCGATTAATTTTTAATCAACTTTTGCCTCCAGAAATAAATTTTATAAATGAGGAACTAAAAAAGAAAAATTTAAATAGTTTAGTGGCCGAATTGGTAGAAAAGTGTGGTATTAAAAAAACAGCTCAGATTCTTGATAAAATAAAAGAGGTAGGATTTGAATATGCCACTCGTTCAGGTATTTCCTGGGGAATGGATGATTTGCGCGTGCCAAAAGATAAACAAAAACTTTTAGAAGAAGCAGAAAAAGAAGTTGAACTAATTCACCGGCAGTATCTTGAAGGATTATTAACTAGAGAAGAAAGACGAGCTCGTATTATTGAAACCTGGTTTTCCGTAGTTGATAAAATAGGTAAATTAGTTATTCAAGAGCTTGAACCTAATGGTTCAGTCCATTTAATGATTGATTCTGGCTCGCGTGGCTCCTGGGGGCAGACTTCTCAGATGGCGGGGATGAAAGGTTTAATGACTAACCCGGCTGGTGAGATTATTGAATTGCCGGTAAAAAGTTCTTTTAAAGAAGGATTTAATGTTCTGGAATATTTTATATCTACTCATGGCGCTCGTAAGGGTTCGGCAGATACAGCCTTACGTACTTCAACGGCTGGCTATTTGACTCGTAGATTAATAGATGTCGCGCAGGATGTTGTGGTGCGAGATATTGATTGTGGTGATAAAGAAGGTATTTTTATTTATCAGGAAGACGGAGAGGAATTAGGACGATTTTTGGCTTCGCGTTTAGTTGGGAGAGTATCACTTGAAGAAGTAAAAGTCGGCGATGAAATTATAGTTAAAAAGAATGCTTTAATAGACAAAGCCGCTGCCCAAAAAATCCAGGCTGCTGGTTTTACAAAATTACGAGTACGTTCTCTTTTAACTTGTAAAACAAGGCATGGTGTTTGTCAGATGTGCTATGGTTATGATTTAGGTCGGAATCAATTGGTAAAATTAGGCGAAGCTGTGGGTATTGTTACAGCGCAAGCAATCGGAGAACCAGGGACTCAGCTAACTATGCGGACTTTCCATACAGGTGGTGTGGCGGCAGGCGGAGATATTACGCAAGGTTTACCGCGAGTTCAGGAAATTTTTGAATGTCAACCTCCAAAAGGCAAAGCTGCTATTTCTGAAATTGATGGAAAAGTGGTAGAGATAAAAGAAGAAGGTGAGTGGAGGATAATTAAAATTGCCGGGCGTTTAGATGCTATAGATAATGATAAAAAACGGAAGGATCAGAAAAATGATAAAAAGCCAACTGGCAAGAAAAAAGATATTTCCGAATATCAGGAAAAAGAATATCAGGTACCTTTAAGAACAGCTTTATGGGTAGCAAAAGGAGATGAAGTTAAGCGTGGGCAGCAATTGAATGAGGGCCATCTTGACTTAAAAGAACTTTTTAAAATAGCAGGCAAGGAAGCAGCATATCGTTATATTATAAAAGAAGTTCAAAATATTTATACTACTCAGGGTGAAGCATTAAACGATAAGCATATTGAATTAATTGTTCGTCAAATGTTTTCTCGGGTAAGGATAAAAGACCCGGGCGATACTGGACTTTTAATTGGCGATATTATAGAAAAATCACAATTTCTTTTAGCTAACGATAGAATGAAAAAGACTGGTGGCCGGCCGGCAACAGCTGTTCAACTCCTTATGGGTATAACTAAAGTTGCTTTAACCGCAGAAAGTTGGTTATCAGCGGCTTCTTTTCAGGAAACTGCTAAAGTTCTAATTAATGCTTCTGTACAGGGTAAAGAGGATATGTTGCGGGGCCTGAAGGAGAATGTAATTATTGGACGCTTAATTCCAGCAGGGACAGGTTTTAGGCCAATAGAAAAAGAAGAATATTTGTTAGAGAAGAAAGTTGATAAAAAATAAAAAGTTAGTTATATTAATTGCCCCGAAAAAGCGGGGCAATTAATTTTTATTTAAAATAGTCTTATTTTAAGTTTGCTCTGGGGTCGGAAATTTTGTTATAATGAAAAACAAAGTAAGGCTGCATAAAAAATTTATGGCTAAAAAATTTAAAAGTAGTTTTCGTTCTAAAAAGCCACTTTTAGATCTAGAAGATGAAACAAAGAAAGGTATCATTGCAACGGTATTTTTTATGGTGGCTTTGATTGCAATTTTAAGCTTTTTTAATTTAGCAGGGGCCGCTGGTGCCTATCTTTATCATTTTTTATTAGTTTTTTTTGGTTGGGGTTTCTTTTTGGTTCCTTTAGCCTTGATTTTAGCAGGTTTAGCTATTTTAAAATCTTTACACAAAGATATTTATGGAACACCTTTTATCGGCATTATGATTTTTGTCCTAAGTTTTTTAGGGCTTTTAGAGGTTTTTAAAAACGGCGGCCGGGGTGGCGGTTGGTTGGGTTTGGGAGTTTCTTATTTCTTTTTAAAATTTTTAGGAATTTATGCCAGCGCTCTCATTTTTTTAGCTTTTATAATTATTGCTTTGTTGATAACTTTTAATGTTTCTTTAAAAGATATTTTGTGTTTTTTACAGATCAGATTTAAAGAAGAAAAGAGCAAATCTTTGGAATTTGTAAAGAATGCTCCTAATGAAAGAGTTAATTTATTGAAAGACGGTTCTTCGCCTTTTGACTCTTTGATGAAAAAAATAATGCCTGAACCTAATTTTAAAGTTCGGGAATTAGGTTCTGCCGAAGGCCGCGAAGAAAAGAAAACGGCAGTTACTAAAAAAGAAAAAGAAGCTAAAAAAGATGATTTAATTTTGTTGCAAAGTAAAATGACTATGGCTGATTATCGATTCCCTCCGATAGATTTACTGGAGCCAGACTCTGGCGAGCCGACCAGCGGCGATATAAAAGCTAATGCTAATATTATCAAAAGAACTCTCCAGCACTTTGGCATAGAAGTAGAGATGGCTGAAGTTAATATTGGCCCAACAGTTACTCAATATACTTTAAGGCCAGCGCAAGGAGTAAAACTTTCAAAAATTACAGGTTTGCAAAATGATTTATCTTTAGCATTAGCAGCTCATCCGATTAGAATCGAAGCGCCAATTCCTGGCCGGTCTTTGGTAGGCATCGAAATCCCCAATCGTTCTGTTACTAAAGTTCGCTTACGCAATTTGATTGAGCAACCAGAATTTGCTCAGGACCATAAGATGTTAACCATAGCTTTAGGCAGAGATGTAGCGGGTATGCCAGTTTATGCCGGATTAGAAAAAATGCCGCACCTTTTAATTGCTGGTGCCACAGGGACTGGAAAAACTATTTGTTTAAATACTTTAATTTTGAGCTTACTTTATCGTCAGGCGCCCAATTTTTTAAAGCTTATTTTAGTCGATCCAAAAAGAGTAGAGTTTCCAATTTATAATGGGTTGCCTCATCTTTTAACGCCAGTTATTGTTGAGGCAGAAAAAACTGTTAACGCATTGCGTTGGGCAGTGTCAGAAATGGAAAGGAGGTTTGATGTTTTGTCTTCTCAGCAAACGCGAGACATTATTGCGTATAATAAAAAATTTATAGAAGGAAAATTAGACGAACCATTGCCTTACATTGTAATTATTATTGATGAATTAGCAGATTTAATGGCTTCTCATGGTCGTGAAGTGGAGGCAGCTATTGTAAGATTAGCTCAGATGTCTCGGGCAACAGGAATTCATTTAGTTTTAGCTACCCAGAGGCCTTCAGTAGAAGTTTTGACAGGTCTCATAAAAGCCAATATCACTGCTAGAATAGCTTTTCAAGTAGCTTCTCAGGTTGATTCTAGAACTATTTTGGATAGTTCTGGCGCAGAAAAACTTTTAGGTAACGGAGATTTGTTATTTTTATCAGGCGACTCAGCTAAGCCTCGTAGAATCCAGGGAGCTTTTGCTTCAGACAAGGAAGTTAAACAAGTAGTTGAGTTTTTAACGAAACAAATAAAGCCTGAATATACCGAAGATGTTGTTAAGGGCCCTGCAGGCGGAAGCCAGTCTTCTCTTTGGGGCGGTAGCAGCGATAGCGGAGCGGAAGATGATTTATATGAAAAGGCTAAAGAGGTAGTGATTCAAAGTGGAAAAGCTTCAGCTTCTTTGCTCCAGCGGCGTTTAAGAATTGGTTATGCAAGGGCCGCCAGACTTCTTGATATAATGGAGGAGAATGGTCTAATTGGCCCAGCAGATGGCGCAAAGCCGCGGGAAATTTTAATAGACACTTTACGCGATGTCCCCGGCGCGCCAATTATGAAAGAAAATGAGGATGAAATTTTAAAAGATTTTTAGATCTAGGCGTGATTTCCATTCTTTGATTTGTCCTAATATTATGGTTTTTTTTGCCAAAAAAATTGAATTACCTAATTTTGGTGAAAAAATAAAAAAACTAAGAGAGGATGCTGGGTTAACTCAAAGCAAAGTTGCGCAGCTTTTAAATATTCAGGAAAAATATATAGATTTTTTAGAAAAAGGCGAAATAGACAAATTACCAGCAGCTGTTTATGTTAAAGGATTTCTACGCAAATATGCGGTTGTTTTGGGTCAAGATAGCCAAAAGATAGTTGATGATTTTGTTGCTGAGCAAAATATAGCAAGACATTTATCTGGAAAAAAGACAGAATCTATTCGGGGTTTGAGAAAAATAGTTATTACTCCTCAGTTGCTAAGAAATTTATTAATTTTTGGAATAATAATATTGATTATTGGTTATTTTCTTTGGCAGTTGAGTTTTTTATTGAAAGCGCCTTCATTAGAAATAATGGCACCGGAGAAAGATTTAAAAGTTTCAAATAACGAATTTGTCGTAAAAGGCAAAACAGAACCCGGAGTAACTTTAACTATAAATAATCAAGAAATAAATTTAGATAAAGAAGGCAATTTTGAACAAAAAATAGAATTAAATAAAGGTTTAAATATTATTGAGATTAAGGCCGCAAATCGTTTTGGCGAAAGTTCTTCGCTTAAACGTCAAATTATGTTAGAATAATAAAAGTTAAAAAATATGAGTAAACAAATTATTAGAGAAGAAAAAGATAAAAAAATAAAAGCTTTAGAAACGGCGGTGGATGAGATTAAAGAAAAGTTCGGCGAGGGGTCTATTATGAAATTAGGCGAAGCTAGGCGTGTAGATGTGGATGCAATTTCTACCGGCTCACTTTCTTTGGATTTAGCTTTAGGAGTGGGTGGTATGCCTAAAGGTCGGATAATTGAAATTTATGGTCCGGAATCGAGCGGTAAAACTACTTTAGCCCTTCAGACAATTGCGCAGGCTCAGAAAAGAGGAGGCCTTTGCGCTTTTGTGGATGCTGAGCATGCGCTTGATCCAGAATATGCTAAAAGATTAGGTGTTAGAATTGATGATTTATTAATTTCTCAGCCAGATACCGGCGAGCAAGCGCTTGATATTGTTGAAAGTTTAGTGCGTTCAGGCGCCGTTGATGTAGTAGTAGTTGATTCGGTGGCTGCGTTGACACCTCGAGCAGAAATTGAAGGCGAAATGGGGCAGCAGCATTTAGGGCTTCAGGCTCGATTAATGTCGCAAGCTTTGCGCAAGCTTACCGCTATAGTTGCCAAATCTGGAACTTGTGTTATTTTTATTAATCAAATCAGAATGAAAATTGGGGTTATGTTTGGCAGCCCGGAAGAAACCCCGGGTGGCAAAGCTTTAAAATTTTATGCTTCAGTTAGAATTGATGTTCGAAGAACCGCACAAATAAAACAGGGTGAAAATATTATTGGTAATCGAGTCAAAGCTAAAGTAGTAAAGAATAAAGTAGCTCCGCCTTTTCGAGTAGCTGAATTTGATATTATGTATAATAAAGGGATTTCTTTTGTCGGAGACGTTATTAATCTAGCTATAAAATACGGATTGATTCAAAAGAGTGGTTCTTGGCTAATATATAACAAAGACCAAAAATTAGGACAGGGAATGGAGGCAGCCAAAAAGAATTTAGAGGAAAATCCGAAACTTCTTCAAGAAATAACTAATAAAGTTAGAGAAGAGGCCGAAAAAGAAATTCAAGAAAAATAAATTTATTTTTAGAATTTAAAACACCCCTTTATTAGTTAAACGAGGGGTGTTTTAAATTTAAGAGAAAATATTAAATTCGTCTCAATTCATCTTTTAGTAAAAGGTAGGAGCCCTAAAAATCTGGCGCGTTTAATAGCTTGAGCTAAAATTCGTTGGTGTCTGCGGCAAGTACCTGTACGTTTAGGAGGTAGGATTTTAGCCTGACTAGAAATAAATTGTTTTAGGATTTCAGTATTTTTAAAGTCAATATATTGAATATTTTCTTGACAGAAGTAACAATGTTTATTCATAGATAAAAGAAAAGATTGGTTAAAAAACAGTAATTAAACGATGTTTTATTAAATAATGATTAAATTTTTAAAAAGGTATTTCATCAACATTAACTCCACTTTCTTTGTTTTCGTTATCGAATTCTTCGTCAGCGTCAATAATAGGAATTTCTTCAGGTTGAGCAGTATCTTGTGGCAGAGAAGGAACATCTTCATTTGCGACGCGAGGCCCAAGTTGCATATTTTCCATGATGATTTCCGTGCGCCATTTTTTGTTACCATTTTGATCTTGCCAAGTGCGAGTTTGAAGGCGGCCTTCTACTAATATTAGTTTTCCTTTATTTAAATAACGGCTGCAGATTTCAGCTAGGCGGCCAAAAGCCACTACATTATGGAATTCAGCGGCTTTTTGTTTCTGTCCATTTCGGTCGGTGAAAAAGCGATTAGTGGCAACAGAAAAGGAGACAACCGGTTGACCTGATGGCAAGGTTCTGGATTCTGGATCACGAGTTAAATTTCCTAAAATAATAACTTTATTAAAATTCATTTTTTTAAATTGTCTGCTGGCAACGACTTCCAAATCTTATTCAGCCTTGTTGTTATATTGTATTTTGGTAGTTATTATCCAGCAGGTAAAATTTTTTATTTTTAAATTTTTTAAATTTTGGATTTTAATTTTAATTTAATAATTCTTCAAGTTTTTTATCTAGTTCTTCGATTTTTATTTTTGCTGCTTTTTCAGTTTTAATAGTTTCTTCGGGAGCAACAGAAGGAGTTTTTGGTGTAGCAATAGATTTAACTCCTTGAGGTTTAACCAAGCTCTCTTCTTTTTCTTTTTCTTTTTGAGATTTAGATAAAAGAAGAAAGCGTAGAATATCGTTTTCAAATTTTAAGTTATTTTGAAGTTTCTCTATTTCTTCAGAATCAATTTCAAATTCTAGACAAAAAAAATAAGCTAGCAGTTGTTTTTTTATAGGATAGGCTAGTTTTATTTTTCCTAAATTATGGATTTTTTTTATTTGACCATTTAGGCTTTCTATTTGCTGTTTGATTTTTTCTGCCCTTAATTCAGCGTCTTCTAGTTCTAAAATTGGGCTGATTAATATATCTAATTCGTACATAAAATTATTTAATAAATAGCTTTATTAGTTTAGCAAAAAATATTGTTTTGGTCAACATTTATTATAAAAAATACCTTGCTAACACTTTATAATATTGGATTAAATTCTGTGGGATTATGATTATTAGATTTATTGAAATAGCTATCAATTTTAGTTTATCAGGCTTTTTTTAAACTCTCCCGAAAATAAAGAAAAGAAGTTATTTGTGGCATCTTTGAAGAGTATTAGTTTGGAAAGTAATATATTGAAACACAGAATAGAGAGATGAAATATTTATGTTAATTTTTTTTAAACGCATTTTTTAAATTATTTTATTAACTTAAAAGTTTCATCAAGGCGTTTCGTCTTTATTCGCATTTAAAATTTATGTTAAAATAAATATATTAATATTATGTTGATGGATAAAATTTTTAAAGCTTACGATATTCGGGGTTTATATCCTGAAGAAATAGATGAAGAAGCTGTTTATAGAATCAGTTTAGCTTTTTTAGATTTTCTACCGACCCTAAAAGGGCCCAATAATCGTCAGATTGTTGTAGGATATGATTGTCGTCTTTCTTCTTTAAATCTTTTTCAGGCTGTCTCTCAAGCTTTAGTGAGCCAATCTTATGATGTGCTTGATTTAGGATTAGCCAGTACGCCATTTTTTTATTGGGCGTTAATTTCTCAACAAGCAGCTGGTGGAATTATGATTACGGCTTCTCATAATCCGCCGGCATACAATGGTTTAAAACTTCATGGTTTTAATGCTTTCCCTTTAGGCGGAAATACAGGTTTAGATAAAATAAAAGAAATAGCGCTTGTAGAAAGACAAAAGCCTTCAGCTATTTTTCATGGCCAGATAAAAAAAATAGATATTTTCGATAATTATATAGAATTTCTAAAAAGCAAAATAAATTTTCAAGATTTTAGGCCTTTGAAAATAATTATTGATTGCGGCAATGGAGTGATGGGGCCAGAAATTGAAAAATTATTTAAAGGCTTATCTTGGGAAATCGAAATTTTGTATGGCGAACCAGATGGACGCTTTCCTCATCATGAAGCTAATCCTTCAAAAGAAGAGAATCTGATTGATTTAAAAAGAAGAGTAAAAGAAAAAAAAGCTGATTTAGGTATTGCTTTTGACGGAGACGGAGATCGGGTAGCTTTTGTTGATGAAAAAGGAGAATCCGTTAGAGGCGACTTTATTACTGTTCTAATCGCGCAAGAGATATTAAAATTAAATCCCGGGCAAAAAATTTTTTATGAAGTTCGTTCAAGTCGGATAGTCCCGGAATCTATTTTAGCGGCTGGTGGCGTGCCAGTTTTAGGTCGCGCTGGACACACTTTGATAAAAGTGCAAATGCGTCAAGAAGATATTATTTTTGGAGGAGAGCTTTCTGGCCACTATTTTTTCAAAGAACTAGGTTTTGTTGATAATCCTCTTTTAGCTCTGTTTTTTATTTTAAAAATTTTAGATTCCAAAAAAATGCCTTTTTCTGTTTTAGTTAGCCCTTTGAAAAAATATTGTCATTCCGGCGAGATTAATTTTTCAGTTAATGATATAGAATCTGTATTGAAAAAAGTAGAAGAAAAATTTTCTGCTGGTCAAATAAAAAAGATTGATGGCTTAACAGTAGAATTTCCTAATTGGTGGTTTAATCTTCGCCCTTCAAATACTGAGCCATTAGTCAGGCTCAATATTGAAGCAGAGAATGAAGAATTGTTAGCAGAAAAGAAAAAAGAATTAGAGCTTTTGATAACTGAAAAATAATAATTTTAATAATAAGTAAAAAACCTCGCTGGGCGAGGTTTTTTGAGTTTAGGGCTTTTTTAGCATCTTTTTTTTCATAGTAATCAGAAGCTCTCGGGAGGATGAAAGTGACTAAAAAAATAACAGCTAAAATTATAAAAAGAGATAGAATAATTTTAATAATTATCATTATCTTCACCCCCTTTTTTATTTTTTAAAAGAGCATTAAACTTCTATAACTACCGGAAGAACCATAGGTCTCCGTTCAGTTTTAGTATAAAGAAATTGTCCAATTTTGTCACGGATATTATCTTTTATATAGTCTTGGTCAATTTGCCCTTGGCTGCCGCTAGTTGCTTTGTGAACAATCTCTTTTACTTTTTGTCTTACTTGAAAAAGCAGCTCTTTAGACTCTCGCATATAAATAAAACCTCGCGAAATAATATCGGGACTGTTGCGTACTTGGCCAGTTTGAGAGTCGATAGTTACAATAATAACAAACATACCATCTTTTGCCATTGCTTGACGATCACGCAGTACCACTTGTCCAATATCGCCGATTCCTAAACCGTCTACAAAAACATAACTAGTATCAACTTTTTTGTCTAAAACTTTAGCTTGATTGTTTTGCACTTCAAAAATAGAACCATTATCTAAGACAAAAATATGATCTTTTGGTATGCCGACTTGTTCAGCTAGTTTGGCAGCTTCTTTTAAAAAATAATGGTTAGCATAAACTGGCAGGAAAAAATCGGGTTTAATTTGTCTAATAATTTCTTTGATGCTTTGAGCGTTGCAGTGTCCGCTAACATGGACATCCATAATATCGTTATGAATAACATTGTCGCATTGACGATAGAGATTATCTTTGAGGCGTTGGATAGTTCTTTCATTGCCCGGTATAACAGAGGAAGAGAAAATAACTAGATCTTTTTTTTGAATTTTAATAAATTTATGATTTCCAGCTATGATGCGAGAAAGCACTGCGTTGCCTTCGCCTTGAGCGCCAGTGCAAATAATGATAATTTTTTCATCAGGATATTTATGGATGCTGTTTATAGGAATGAGTGTGTCTCTATCTACTTTGATATAGCCGAGTTCTTTGGCTATTTCAACATTAATTTTCATACTATAGCCATCTAAGGCAACTTTTTTACCGATAAGTCGCGCGTATTCTAAAATATGGCCTATACGTCTGATTTGCGAAGAAAAAGTGCCGATAATTACTTTACCTTTGGCTTCGGCAATCAGGCGTTCGAGATTGGCATACATTTCTTTCTCTGAAATTAAATTTTCGCGTAAATCAGTAGCTCCAAGGCTTTCTAACATTAAGATGCGAGGTGATGGCAAGTTGGCAAGATGATAATAAGTAAGAGGTTGATGATTTTCAGAATTTTTGTCCATCGTCCAGTCTCCAGGATGAATAACTGTCCCGGCCGGTGTTTTTAAAACTACTCCTATAGCATCCATAATAGAATGTTCAACTTCAAAAAAGCTTGCCTCAAAAGCCCCAAGTTTTATTTTTTCGTCCAAAGATTTAATACTGTAGGCTTCTAGATATCGACTTGAGCCTTGTTGATAGTCTTCCATTCTTTTTCTAACAAGAGCTAAAGTTAAATCGCGGCCGAAAATAGGTGGATAGTGGAGTTTCTCTAGCAATATATGTGCCGCTCCGATATGATCTAAATGGCCATGACTAAAAATTACTCCTTGAATATTTTTTTCTTTGCCGCGCAAGTAATTTATATTAGGAATAATATAGTCAATGCCTGGCATATCTTCTTCTGGAAACTGTATACCCATATCTAGAATAACAATATCTTTATCGTACTCAAAAACAGTCATATTGCGACCTACTTCTTCCATGCCTCCCAAAGGTATAATACGTAAAGATTTCTCTTTCAAAGAGAGTGATTTTTTCTTTTCTGAACGACGGATTCTAAAATTTTTATTTTTAGATTTTGCAGCATCGCTGTTCGCTTCAGTTGCAAAAAAAGTTTTTATTTTCGGGGCTTTATTTGCAGTTTGATTTTTCATTTTCCCCGATTGTTTTTTATGAAGTATTGTTTGTTCCATAAGTTTAATAAATAGAAGAGAATTTAGAGATAGTAATTCTCTAGAAAGAGAAGTAATTTAATAGTTAAAAAAGAAAAAAGAGTGGGCGAGAGAGGACTCGAACCTCCAAGGGTTGCCCCATACGCTCCTGAAGCGTACGTGTTTGCCAATTTCACCACTCGCCCTTGTCATTTGAGAAGATTAAAATAAGTAAAATAAATATTTAGGAATAGAAGAGAAATATCATTTATTATAGGAGTTTTTTGAATTTTTCTACTATATCTACGGGCGCTGGGTCAATATTAAATTTGAGAGCTAAAAAATAAGAAACCCAATCACTTAAAGTTAGCGCCCAAAATATTTTTTCTAAAGGATTTTCGCCATATAAGATAATTTTTTCTGTTGGCCAGCCTTCTTCTTTTAAAAGATTAAAAGTTAGCTCTTGACGTTTTTTAATGCGAGGAAAATCATTATCGTCAATTAGAAAAAGAAAAACAAATGGCAGGTAATTATATTTTTTTGACCAGCCGACCATTTCATTATGATTAAGCTCTGGGAAAACATTCCAAAAGGAAGGAGTTTTGGCGTTTTCATTAATTTTAATTTTCCAGATTCTGGCTAAGGCTCGATTTTCTTCAGAGGCATAAATTAGTGGGATTTTGCCCGCAATCTTTTCAGCTATTTGCTGAGCAGTTGTTTCTAACTTTTCAGGTATAATTTTATTAGCCGTTTCAGATAATTCTTTTTGAGAGTAGGGAGGTAGAATCCCGTAAGCCATCATTATTTTAACTAAAGCTACTAATTGATAGCCAAGGCTGCAACGCGGTGGCAGGTTAGGATCAGGAATTTTTACCCAAGGTGTCCCGTCTTGGGTGAAAAGGTCGGCTAATTTTCCGTTGCTGACAATGCCGGCAATTTCTAAATCTTTTTTCTTAGCTGACTCGTAGGCGCTAATAGTTTCTTCCGTATTGCCAGAGTAGGAGACAATAATGACTAAAGTTCTTTCATCGGTGTCTTGGGGCAGATCATAAGAACGATGAATGAAAAAAGGTAAATTTATATTAAATGGGCTAAAATTTTTATTTTTTAAGGTGAAAAAGATTTCTCCGGCTAAGGCTGATCCTCCTAGGCCACAAAGCAGAATTTTATTAAATTGTCGGTGAGAAATGTTTAAGTGATTGATGAATTCTGGATCAGAAGTCAATTGTTTGGGTGCGTTTAAAATTATATCTTGAAAATTTTTTTTAGATTCCATATTTTTTAGTTGAACAAATTTTATTTTGCTTAATAGATAGCTTTAAGATAACTTTAATAATTTTAAATTATAATTATATTTTATTTGGCTATTTTTAGCATTTTATTAACGCCAAGAGCGGGAAGTTTCGCTAAACCATTTATTGATTTCGGAAAATCGGGAAGAAGGAGTATTGAGAACTTTTAATTCTATGCCTTGGATATTTTTTTTGGCAGCAAAAATGTGGTAAGGGTTATAGATAAAAATTGCTGGTAAGTCTTCTAAAATTAGATTTACTGCTTGAGCGTATTTTTGAGCGCGACTTTCTTGATTCACGTCTTCTCGTCCACTAGCTAAAAGATTGTCCAGTTCAGTGTTTTCATAAAGTGCTAGATTTAAGCCATTTTCTTTTTTTTGAGATGAATGCCAGAAATGAAATAAGTCAGGTTCGAGCCCCAGAATTTCGCCAAAAAATAACGCTTGATACTGACGATTTTTTATAGTTTCGTTTTGAATTTTAAAAGAGTCTTTTATATCAAGGTTCGTTTTAACGCCGATTTTTGACCAGTATTGACTTATCAATTCACCAATTTGAACCATTTCTGGCCGATCAAGGATTGTAAGAGTTATCTCTAATTTTTGGTTATTTTTTTCTAGAATTTGATCATTGTCTGTATCTTGCCAGCCCGCGGCTGCTAACAAATTTTTAGCGTGTTCTTGAGCAAAATCATAAATTTTTATTTGGTTGCTATATCCAGTCATTTTTTCTGTCATTAGCGGCGAGTCAACAACTTGGCCAAAATCTCCTAAAACTTGCTTAACTATTTCTTTTTTATCTAAAGCGTAAGCTAAAGCTTGGCGTAGATTTTTTTCAGTTAAAATTTTATTAGCTTCTTGATTGAAAAAAATCGCAAAATAGCGGGGTAGGATTATAGGGTAAACATTTAAATTAAAACTATTTTTTTCTGCTAACTCATGCCAGTTTTTAGCCGAGATAAAACTAAAAACATCTAAATTATTTTTTTTATAAGCCAGCCACATTTCTTCTTCAGAAGGATAGAAAGAAATGTTTATTTTATCAAGATAAGGCCGACCAAGAAAATAGTCATCAAAAGCAGCAAGTTCTAAAGCGGTTATTTTCCCCGAGGCGTCTTTCTGAAGGGATTTTATTTTAAAAGGGCCGGAACCAATAGCTTTGAGATTTTGCTCGGATAAAGCAAAACGATTGGCGTCTACATTTTCCCAGAGATGTTTAGGCAGGATGCCAAAAGTTAAAGAACTTAAAAAACCGGCGAAAGATTTTTTAAGTTTTAAGCGGATAGTTAAATCGTCTATTTTTTCTGTTTCTATGCCCTGCCATAAAGATCTTAATGGACTTCTGAAATCTGAATTTTGGATTGTTCGAATAGTAAAAATTATATCGTCAGCGTTTAAGGGTTGGCCGTCATGCCATTTAACGTTTGATTTTAAAACAATATTATAAACTTTTCCTTCTTCTTCTATGTTATATTTTTCAACTAAATCATTAACTAATTCTCCTTGGCCATTATATTTCATTAGACCGGAAAAAATTATAGAGCAGATTTCTTGGTCAACGTCACCGATTTGGACAAGTACCGGATTAAAAAATCTTGGCGCGCCCAAAAGCCCTAAAGAAATTTTCCCGCCATAGGTTGGTTTTTCTTCGGTAAAAAAAAGATAAGACCAAACAGAAAGCAGCAAAAAACCAGTAAAAAAAGTTAAGCAAAATAGCGAAAAAATAATTTTTTCTTTTCGGCTGCTAACGTTAAAAATTTGCCGCCATTGTTGGATTTTCGGCCACTGGAAGTTTTTTCGCCAATAGGAGAAATTTTCTAAGAGTTTCAAAGCAAATTAGTCCGAAAAAATCGGAAGAATAATAATAAAAAATTAGATTTTAAATTAGGTAGCCGCTACCATAGAGAAAACAGCTGCGGCTAAAAATAAAGTTGCTAAAATTATTGTAGCAATAAATAATACTTTCTCGAAGCCGCGTTTTGAATAATAAGAAACACTGGATCCGCCCATGATTGCCGAAGAGCCAGCTCCTCTTTGTTGCAGAAGAATCGCGGTAATTAGTAAAGCAGAGATAATAATTTGAGTGATAGATAAAATTTTGGAAAAATTCATATTAAGGAAAAGAGTATTTTAGTCTAATTAATTTTTTAAGATTTTAGATTTCAAGATTTTTTATGAATAATTAAATTTATTAGCCAGTTAATAAAAGTTATAAGAGCGATGCTTTCAGCGTAGGCCCAAAAACCAGTGATATTTAGATCAGGAATAAAATATTCCAGAATCCATAGAAGTCCGATATTAATTAAGAGAGGCCAGAGTCCAAAGGTTATAAAAGACAAGGGTGCAGAAATAAATTTAAGCGCAGGTTTTATAAGATTATTTAAGAGAGCTAAAATAAAACCGGATAAGAAAAGGAGCTTCCATTCGTTTAGAGGAAAATCAAAGCCATGAATAAAATAAGCGCAAAGATAAATGGCTAAAGAGTTGCCTAAAATTCTAACAATTAAACGAGTTAACATTTTAAAAAATACCCGAACGCACTAATGTTTTAAATATAGCATAAAATGTCTTTTAGGTCAATGTTTTACGTTTTTGAATTTTGCGAAAATAAGTTACAGCAAAGCGATGAGCTTCATCGCGGATGGCTTGAAAGATTAATTTTAAATCTAGCGGCAGCAAATTAAGTTGCAGAGATTTTTTAGAAAAAAGAGAAAAAATTTCTTCCTTTTTTTTGGCTAAAGCAATCATGGGTGGCGGCAAGACAGAATTAGAAGAAGAATTAAAATTTGCTTTTTGCCATTGTCTGTAAGATAGTTGAGCGGCTTTAAGTTGTACTGGGCCGCCATCAATTAGTATTAAATCAGGAAAGAGCCAATCTGAATGTCGCAGACGGCGTTTAAGAACTTCGTTTATCATAGCTGCATCATTTGCTCCTCGGATAGTTCTTATACGAAAACGGCGGTAGGCTGATTTTTGGGGCCTATTACCAAAAAAGACAACCATTGAGCCGACAGCGCAATCTCCTTGAATATTAGAAATATCATAAGCCTCAATTTTTATTTTTTCGTTAGCGTAAAGAAGCAAAATTTGCTTGAGAGTAGCAAGCAGTTGTTTATAAAGCAAAGGAGTAAAATTTTTAAAACGGAAAAGATGGTTTTCTCCTTTATGGTTTTTATGCGCGCAACAGAGGCCTAAATGCCACGAGAGGCAGGGTTTCTCATAAGAATTTTTACAGGTGCGAAAAGGGAGAATTTTTCTTAAATGGGAAAGGGTTTGTTTCAGTTCACGGCCATTGATAAAAGGGCCTATATTTTCTGTCTCTTGAGAAGCAATTTTATAGGGGCGGTGGGTGATTTTCACTTTTGGCCATTCTTCTTGGGAGAAATTTACCCAGAAATAACTTTTATCATCTCGCCACTGGATGTTGAAACGTGGCTGATATTTTTTTATAAGCTGGTTTTCTAAAAGAAAAGCTTGCTTTTCGTTTTGGGTTTGAATATGATCGATTTCAGTAATTTTTTTTATCAAAACATTTTTAAAAAAATTAGGAGAATTTTTAACAAAATGAGACCGAACGCGTTTTTTTAAATTAGCAGCTTTACCTATATCTAAGATTTCTCCATTTTTGTCTTTAAAAAAATAAACGCCGGGTTCTTGAGTCAATTGATTAATTTGTTTTTTGAGATTTTTTTCCATGAATTTTTATTAGCAGCATTGGTAAAAAAATATTTTACGATATTTTACGAAATATTGTCAGATTTGGTATAATTATAAAAAAGGTTTTCAGGTACGATAATAAATATAATAATAATAAAAAAACTAAATTAAAAACTAAATTCAAAAAATTTAAAAACTAAAAATTAAATAAAAAATAATAAAAAAACAAAAAGCTATGTTAATTTCAAAAAGTTATCGTTATCAAAAACAAAAAATTTTAATTAGCATTTTAATTTTAGTTGCTGCTATTTATTATAGTTTTTTATCTGTAGTTAATTTCAATGTTTTAGCCAGCGAAGAGGCGACTGTAGAAATAAGCCAAGATTCTTCAGCCAGCGTTATTGGTTCTTCTGTGCAAGCCGGCAGCGGCGCTTCTGATTTCAATATTACAAAAATCCAGAATAAGAGCAATTTGCCGATTGTGCTAAATTGGGTTAAATACACGCGTTCAGGAGGCAGCGATGATGATTTTAGCAGTGTCAGCCTTTATGTTGTTAATAGTTCTGGATCTCGGAGCCAAATTGGAAGTACCCAGTATTTATTTTCTTCAGGCGTGGTATATTTTGACACTTTTTTAACTATCCCGGCTAATTCTTCAGTAGTATTAGCGCTTTCAGCGACAGTTCCTTCTTCAGCTAAAGCCGGTGATGTTGTGACTTGGAATTTAGTATCGAATGAATCCGTCAGTGTTTCGGTATCAGGTAGTGTAGCATATCAACCAATTGTAAGTGGTTCTTCAAATGGTGTTAGTCGAACAATTTTAGGCAGCGGCCCCGATACAACGCCGCCAGCAGCGCCCAGCAATATAACAGTTGTACCAGTGGGGACAGAGCCGACTTTAAGAATTTCTTGGACAGATCCAGCTGACAAAGATTTAGAAAAAATTATAATCTATCGTTCAACCGTAAAAGATCAATTGGGCGCGGCAATCAAAACTTTAAGCCGCGGCAGTGGCTATCCTTTGGTTACTTACATTGATGATAGAGATATTGCTGTGGATACTACCTATTATTATACTCTTAAAGCCGCTGATCTTATGAATAATGAATCCACTGCCTCCAGTCAAGTTTCTGGTATTGTTTATAAAAAAGGTTTAAATATTCTCTTAGATTCTTCATCGCCAGCTCAGACGCAAGTTAATGCTTCAACCAGTGATGTTACTTTGGGAGTTTTTAAGTTTGCGGCATCTAATACCGATGCAATTATCAGTAACTTAAAATTTGCCGGTTTAAGCTTAGATCAAATAAGTAAATTATATTTATATGTTGATAATAATTTAGTGGCTTCTACTACTTCAGCCGAATTTGTCTTTTATAATGATGGTTCGCAGTTAAGCGTTCCGATGAATACCAGCAAAATCCTTACGCTAAAAGGTGATGTGCCAGCCAGCGCTTATAGCGGCGAAATAACTTTATATCCGGCAAGCCTTATTGCTAAAAATTCAATCGGCGCATCAATTACAATTTATGGTTTAGAAACTGCCGCCAATAAAATTACTATCAACGGAGCGACACCACCTTTAGCGCCATCAAATCAAAATTCTTCTTCAGCAAATCATGAACCATTAAATAATTCGTTGTCAGATAATTTAACCGCTGGTATCCCGGAAGGAGCATTAATTCGCGCTATTGGCGATATTGATGTTTATATTGTAAAGTATGTCGGCAATAAAAAATTTAAAAGATTGATTTTAAGCCCGTCAGTTTTTAATAATTATGGTCATTTAAAATGGAGCGATATCCGCGATGTTGATCCGGCAGTAGTGAATGCTTTTACCACTTCAGAATTAGTCAGAGCGGTAGGAGATCCTAAAGTTTATAAATTATATCCAGCCGGCGACATTGGTGAAAAACGTTGGATTAAAACTGCTGAAGCTTTTTTGCGGATGGGTTTTGATTGGGATGCCATTTATGAAATAAATTCTTTTGATCGAGATTCCTATATTACGGGCAGTGATTTAGAGTAGTAAAGGATTATTATAAGATAATAAATTCTTGCCCCGGCAATACTTTAAGCGCCGGGGCTTTTAATTTGTTAAAAAATCAGTTATAATTTTTATTTACAAGCAAATTGCTTTATCTAGAAAAGAGAAATTTCACAGCGTGAAAGAAAATATATCTTAGAGAAATATAATAAAAAATATGTCTCAAGAATTTATAAAAATTAGGGGGGCTAGAGTTCACAATTTAAAAAATATAAACTTAGATATTCCTAAGGGTAAATTAGTGGTAATTACAGGTCTTTCGGGATCTGGCAAAAGTTCTTTAGCTTTTGACACTATTTATGCCGAAGGACAGCGCCGGTATGTAGAAAGTTTATCCGCTTACGCGAGGCAATTTTTGGGTGTGATGCAAAAACCGGATATTGATAGTATCCATGGGCTTTCTCCAGCAATTGCCATTGATCAGCGAAGTATTGCTAAAAATCCTCGTTCAACTGTTGGGACAGTAACGGAAATTTATGATTATTTGAGATTGCTGTTTGCTCGCATCGGTGTGCCGACTTGTCCTCGTTGCGGCAAGATTATTTCTCGGCAGAATCCTTCTTTTATTTTAAAAGAGATAACTAAATTATCGCCAGGAATAAACATTTTAATTTTAGGTCCTTTGGTGCGAGGGAAAAAAGGTGAACATCGATTTTTTATAGAACAAGCTCGGCAGGCTGGTTTTGTCAGGGTACGTATTGATGGTTTGGTTTTATCTTTAGAAGAAGCTTTAACCCAGACTTTAGATAAAAAGAAAAAACATAATATAGAAATAGTAGTTGACGAAATTTCTATTTCTAAAAATTGGACAAAGGATGATAGAGCGCGAGTAATTGATTCTTTGGAGACCGCTTTAAAGATTGGCCAAGGAGTAGTTATTATTGCGAAATTATTAAATCAAAAGAGCGCGAAAAATAAAAAAATAAACGAAAATGATTTAATTTTTTCGGAACTTTTTGCTTGCGAAAAATGTGGCATATCTTTGCCAGAAATTGAACCGAGAATTTTTTCTTTCAATAATCCTTTCGGCGCCTGTCCGGAATGTCAAGGATTAGGTTCGCAACTTGAGATTGACCCAGATTTAGTTTTGCCTAATAAAAATTTAACCTTAGGCGAAGGAGCAATAAGACCTTGGGCCACTGCTTCACATCGAGTAGGCCGGCAGGGTTATTACTGGTGGCTGTTGGAGAAATTAGCTGAAAAATATAATTTTTCTTTTGAGGTGCCAGTAAAAGATTTGCCCGAAGAGATTATTAAGAAAATTCTCTATGGCGATGCAGAAGTTGGTTTTGAAGGAGTAGTGCCGAACCTTAAAAGGCGTTGGCAGGAAACTGATTCAGAATATACTAGGGCAGAAATTGAAAAATATATGGTAATAAAACAATGTCCGCTTTGCCAAGGGGCAAGATTGCGCCAGGAATCTTTAGCCGTGAAAATCAATAATCTAAATATTAGCCAAGTAAGTGATTTCAGTGTTGAAAATTTAAAAAAATTCTTTTTAGCTTTGCGCTTAACTGGCTCAACTGAACAGATTGCCAAACCAATTATAAAAGAAATTTTGAGGCGGCTTGATTTTTTAATTGATGTGGGTTTGGGATATTTAACGATTAGTCGGTCGTCAGCTACTTTATCTGGAGGCGAAGCGCAAAGAATAAGATTAGCCACTCAATTAGGTTCGGGATTAGCTGGTGTTATTTATATTTTAGACGAGCCTTCAATTGGTTTGCACCAGCGAGATTTGCAAAAATTAATTAATACCTTAAAAAAATTGCGTGATTTAGGCAATACTGTCATTGTGGTTGAACATGATAGACAAACTATTTTGGCTGCAGATTGGATTATTGATATTGGGCCCGGCGCTGGTGAACGTGGCGGTAGAGTCATTTTTGAAGGGACAGCTAAACAGCTTTTAAAATCAGAAACTTTAACTGGTAAATACCTTTCGGGCAAGCTGAAAATTTTGCCAGAGATGATTGAGGATTTAGACAAAGACAAAAAAATTAGTAAGGATGACAAAAATTCGGAAAATAAATTTTTAGAAATTGTCGGCGCGCAAGAACATAATTTAAAAAATATTGATGTAAAGATACCTTTAGGGAAGATGGTGGTGGTAACCGGTGTTTCTGGTTCGGGTAAAAGTACGTTGGTAAATGATATTTTGGGTGTAGCATTGGCGCGAGAATTTCATGGGGCACGAGCTTTAGCAGGTAAACATCGCGAAATTAAAGGAGCAGAGAATTTAGATAAAGTAATAATTATAGATCAAACCCCCATTGGTCGCACTCCGCGTTCTAATCCTGCGACTTATATTGGAGCTTTTAGTTATATTCGTGATTTGTTCGCCGGTACTCAGGAAGCAAAAATAAGAGGCTTTGGACCCGGTCGTTTTAGTTTTAATGTTAAAGGTGGCAGGTGCGAGACTTGCGAAGGAGATGGTTTAAAAAAGATAGAAATGTATTTC
>CAYMCB010000005.1:0-21311 GCA_964388895.1 uncultured Candidatus Saccharibacteria bacterium | reverse complement strand
CTCAAGAACTTGGAAAAAAAATTAGTGCTGATGCGAATGGGCTCATCGCTTTAATGGGGTCATTATTTTTTGGCGTAATCATCCAGTTAATAGCTTTTTTTGCTTTATTAGTTGGCGCGCTTTTCTTAATTTTTCGAGTAGTTATTCTGTGGGTACTTTTAATCTTTTCGCCTCTGGCTTGGCTTTCGCGCGCTTTTGGCGGCGGATTTGGCAAACTTGGAAAGTTCTGGGGAGAATGGTGGGATGAATTTTTCCGTTGGACTTTTTTTGCACCCTCTTACGCCTTTTTTATTTATCTTGCTACAGTTACTATTGGTAGTGGTGGCTTCGAAGACGCTTTCAAAGAAATGCAAAATATTTCTGTGAAAGAAGGTTTTGTTTCTGGTATGCTTTCTAATGTTAAGTTCTTAATGCAATATATTGTAGTTATTATCTTTTTAATTTTAGGCATAACCTCAGCACAAAAATTAGGCGGCGCAGCCGGTGGTCTAGCAGCTGGCGTAGCTAAAAAAATGCAAAATAAGCTTCAAGGTTGGGGCAAAGGAAAAGGGATAACTGGCAAACCAGTAAAATGGGCCTACGATAAAACAGCGCCAGCTGCAGTTAATAAGCTCGGTGATGTAATGAATAGGTTTGGTTTTAGCAAAACTGGAGCTAAGCTTCAAGCTAAATCCTTTGGTATGAGACAAAAAATAGAAGAGACTTCTGAAGGCAAAAAAATGTCGAGCCTTATGCGCAATATGTCTCCAGCTCAACTTAATGAATTCATCAAAATTGGCGGCAATAAAGGTTATTTAGCTGCTTTAACTGCCAAAGAACGCGGTGATTTGTATAAAGAAAAAGACGCTGAAATTGTTAAAAAAGCCATTGGTTTTCTTGAACAACGCGGAAAAATTAAAGAGGCTAACGAGCTCAAAAATATGCGCTTTGACACTCTTGCTAACAAAGAAGAGCAAGCTAAAGCAGTCCGCAATTTACTTGAGTCAGGTGATATTAAAAAAGTCAATGAAATAGTTTTCAAAAATAATACTGACCTTGCTAAAAACTTATCTTCTGAGCTCAGCAGCGCTGAATTTGTTGAAATGGGCAAAAAACTAAACAAAGAAGCACGCCGATCCTTGACAGAAAGTATATCGGCGGCTGTTGGAGATGATACTACGAGCCAAGAGGCTATTAAATTAAGAGAAAGCTACGCTTCTATTTCTAATAATCTAACTAGAGCCTTTAGTGATCAAAAAGGCCAAATTAATGAAAATTTGGCTAAAAATTATGTGAAAAAAATGTCTCCCAGCCAAATCGGCGATATTAAGCCCGATGACCCTGACTCTTTAAGAATTGTGGGAAGATTTACTAATGTACAACAACTTTCTTCTATTCGTCACGAATTAAGCTCTGCCCAAAAAGAAATTATTGCGCGACAAATAAAAGACACCGGATCAGAAGAGTTAAAATCTTTCATTGACAATAGTCTTGCCTGGGGAGGTGCTATAAAAAAGAAAGAACAAGAAGAGCAAAAACAAGGTAATAGAGAAGCACCATTCTCTACTGCTTAGATATTCACGTTAAAATAAAATTTAAAAAGATGACAGAAAATTCAACAAATAAAACTTTTTTAGAACCACCTAAAGAAGAAGAAGAAGAAAAGCAGCCTGACGAATGGCAAATAGCTTTTTCTTCTCTTCCCTTACAAGTCCAAAATTGGATTTGTTCTATGGAAGTCACTAACAATAATAAAGAAATTGCTAAAAAATTTAATTTACCACCTACCAAAAACCAAATTTTGGCCTATTTAACTAGTCAGGCAATTTTGAAAAAAATCCCTGTCGATTCCTTAATTTATGACCTGCAGCAAAATTTAGAAATAGACGAAATAACCGCCCGCCAAATGACTTTAGAAATAATCTTCCGCCAATTTTTACCTATCAAAAATCATTTTCCTCGTCTAGAGGATATTGTTAAAAAACTGGGAGGAGTTTTACAAGAAGAAATTTCGCCAATGACAACCTCGTTATCCTCTCAATCATCTCAACCATCTGAAAAAAATCTTCCTAAAAAAGAAGATTTAAGAAAAACTTTCCGCCAAGCAGTTAAAGATAACAAAGAAATTTTAAATCAACTTCTAACCTCCTTCCCTTTGAAAATCGCGGGAGTTGAGCAACCTGTTAGGCCGACTATAAAAAATTGGTTAGCCGACTATATCAAACAGAAGGGGGCAGGTTATCATGGAACGCTGGAACGCAACGAATTTCTTTTTAAAAATGAAAATTTTAAACAATTGACAGAAAAAGAAAAAATAAAAGTGATGACTATTTTACGCGCCTATGATGATGAAAAAATTACTTTGCCTATTATACCCGAAAATCAACTCTTAGATACAGAAAAAATTTCTCGATCCGACATTGAATTTGGACAAATCAATCAACAACAAATTACAAAGTCTCTCGAGCTAAATGATATATCAAAAGAAGAAAAAAATCCTGACCAAAAAATAAAAGAAAAAATTCAAGATAAATACCGCGAATCGATTCCTCCAGAAAATCTTCCACGATATCCTCATCTCGGGGATAAAAAAAATTTACCAAAAATATCTGGCAATGTTATCGATTTAAGCAGCCTCGGTAAAGAAGAAAACTAATTTTTATATCTTTTGTATTTTTATGATTTTTTAAACTTTATAAAAGCTGATTTAATTTTTATGCGTTTCAATGTTCCACAATTTATAGAAGTAGAAGATAAAATATTCGGCCCCCTAACGCTTAAACAATTTTTCATGGTTATCGGCGCCGGCATTCTTTTATTTTTTCTATGGTATTTTTTTAAACTTTGGTTCGTTTTTTTGTTTGGTATTCCTTTAATTGGTATACTAGTAGCTGAATTTTTTATTAAAATTAATGGTCGGCCACTTCATCAAGTCATAGCTGCTTGGTTCTCATATATTTCTAAACCTCGCATCTATATCTGGAAAAGAAAGATATGAAAGAAAATTATTCTTTTGCCCCTATCCAGCAAACAATAACCATAGAAGATATCAAAGAAGGGATTATTATTCTTAAAAGCGGAGAGCTCCGTTCAGTATTAATGGTATCTTCTGTTAACTTCGCCTTAAAGTCAGAAGAAGAACAAGACGCTCTTATTTTAAAATATCAACAATTTTTAAATTCACTTGATTTTCCTATCCAAATTTTAAGCATAACAAGGAAGCTGGATATCTCTGATTATTTAGAATTATTAGAAAAAAAGAAAAAAGAACAAACAAACGAGCTTCTTCGTATCCAAACCTCTGAATATATAGATTTTGTTAAAAATTTAATCGATGTTAGCAATATTATGAGTCAGTCTTTCTTTGTGATAGTTCCTCTAACTCTGATGGAAAAGAAAGAAGCAGGCATTCTTGAAAAAATAGGGCTTTCTTTTAAAAAAGAAGCTGCAAAAGAAGAAAAAACTTTCGAAGAGATGAAAAACCAACTTTGGCAACGCGTTAATTATGTTATTGCAGGCTTAACCGGACTAGGCCTCAACGCCGTTCCTTTAAACAACGAAGAGCTTATCAGTCTTTTCTATCATCTTTACAATATGAATGCCGAAGATAATCCTTCCTTTAAATTTGACTTAGATGGAAAAACTAATTAAGTTCAAACAATTTTATCCTTATGCCATTTGATTTCTTTAAACAAAAAAAACAAAATACCGGAGATTCTCAAAATAAAGATGATTTTAAAAATTTCCCAGGCACCATGCCAATGTCTACCGCTCCATCAATTAGAGATTTAATTGCACCTCCGGGCATGAAAATTTCAGCTAATTTTTTACAAATTGGCGGTAAACTTGCCCGCACGCTCTTTATCTTTACTTATCCTCGCTATCTTTTAACTAGTTGGCTAGCGCCAGTTTTATCAATAGACAAAGAAATTAATATTTCTTTCTTCATCCACCCCCTAGAAACTACTTGGGTAATGAATCGTCTCCGCAAAAAAGTCGCTCAAGTTCAAGCACAAATTAATGAACAGCAAGAAAAAGGGCAAGTTCGCGATCCAATGCTAGAAATAGCTCTTAATGACATTGAAAATCTAAGGGATAATCTTCAACAAGGGAATGAAAAGTTTTTTAAATTTGGCTTATATATAACTATTTTTGCTGACAACGAAAAAGAATTAGACGATACCGAAAATGAAATTCGGGCTCTTTTGGAAGGAAAAATGGTTTATATAAAACCTACTACTTTCCAGCAAGAAGCTGGTTTTAACTCTACCTTGCCTATTTTTAATGACGGCTTAGCTATTCATACGCCTCTTAACACCGGCCCTCTTTCCAGTGCTTTTCCTTTTATCTCTGCCAACCTTTCTGATAATAAAGGCATTCTTTATGGTATTAATCGCCATAATAATTCTTTGATTATTTTTGACCGTTTTTCTCTAGAAAATGCCAATTCTTGCGTTTTTGCTAAATCAGGAGCCGGCAAAAGTTACACTGTGAAGCTTGAAATTCTGCGTTCTTTTATGATGGGGGCAGAAATTATTATCATAGATCCAGAAAATGAATATCAATATTTAACAGAAACAGTTGGCGGTTCTTTTGTAAAAATATCTCTTAATTCACCGCACCATTTAAACCCTTTTGATCTGCCTATACCACCTAAAGGTGAAAACCCTGGTGATATCCTTCGCTCAAATATTATAAATCTTGTTGGGCTAATGCGCATTATGTTAAATGGTCTAACTGCAGAAGAAGACGCTATCTTAGACAGAGCTATTACTGAAACTTACGCTTCGCGTGACATCACAGAAAATTCTGATTTTTCAAAAATTACACCGCCTCTTCTTTCTGATCTTTATGCTATTTTGCGTAATATGAAAGGCGCGGAGTCCCTGGTTACCCGTTTAGAAAAATTTGTCTCCGGTTCTTATTCTCTTTTTTTCAATCAGCAAACAAATATTGAATTAAACAATAAACTTGTGACTTTTTCTATAAGAGATATGGAAGAAGGTTTACGCCCTATTGCTATGTATATTGTCCTACATCATATCTGGAACGTTATTCGTTCTGAGCTAAAAAAACGCTTGTTAATCGTTGATGAAGCTTGGGTTATGATGAAATACGAAGATGCCGCCTCTTTTCTTTTTGGTATTGCTAAACGCTGCCGTAAATATTATCTTGGCATGACTACCATTACTCAAGACGTCGGTGATTTTATGAATTCCCCCTATGGTAAAGCTATTGTAACTAATTCCTCCCTCCAAATTTTATTGCGCCAATCACCAGCCACTATAGACATTATTCAAAAAACTTTTAGTTTAACCGATCAAGAAAAATATTTATTACTTGAATGCAAAGTAGGGGAAGGCATCTTTTTTGCCGGGCTTCAACACGCAGCCATCCAAATTATTGCCTCCTACACCGAAGACCAAATTATAACTTCTGATCCTCGCCAAATTTTAGAAATCGAAAAAGCCAAAGAAGAACTAGCTTAAAAAATAAAATAAAAATTAATTTTTTTATGAATGGTAACCAAGATGAAAAAAAATTAACTGACGAAGACGCTAAAACTGAAAGAAGCAATATAGAATCGGATACGTCGACAAAAGTTACTTTTCCCTGGCTGATGTTTTTTGTTGCTAGTTTTTTTGACTTAATTGGGCTTATCCCCTTGATAAACATCTTTACTGAAACCTTAGCAGGGCTTATTATTGGTTTTTGGCAAAAACACTATAGCCCCAAAACCGATCCTGTTCTCAGTTTTTTTCTCGGTAAAATCGGTGACGCTATTTCCTTCGGAATCTTGCCAAGCAATATAGCTATAGTTATTTATGCCTATTGGCGAAAAAAAACTCTAGCTAAATTAGGTTTTGCCTCTTAATTTTTATAAAAATTTATAAAATATGGATAAACATTTTAAACACTTTTGGATTAAACTAATAATTTTTAATCTGTTTTTTACAGGTACTTTTTGCTTAATCCGAAATTCAAATTTTTCAACAGCAGCTATCAGCCAGCGAGATTTTGTGCTTGACTGGAACACCAATTCTTATGTCCCGCCAGATTATCAAGGGAAAGCTCTTCCTACCAGAGGCAGCCAAGTTACAGTTGCGGCTATTCCGACAAAAAAATTAACTATCCCGCCAGAAAAAATGTATTTTCGTTGGTTTTTAGATGGTAAAAAGCAAGGTTATGCTAGCGGCCAAGGGAAAGATAGCTTAACTTTCTATGTAACTAAATGGCCTGAAGAATATCATGAAGTCGAAATGCAAATTACTGACGAAAATGGGAATTTATTAAATAGCTACACAATCGATATTCCTGTCGTTGAACCAGAAACAATTTTAGTTAAAAATGACGGGTTAGCGATAAAAGAAGAGTTAATTACTTCCACAGGGCAAACCATTAATCTTAAAGCTAAACCTTTCTTTTTTTCAATAAAAAAACCTCTTGAAGAACTCTCTTTTAATTGGATTTTTGAAGACCAAGAATTAGCTAATCCTGACAATTCTGACCCTGATCTTTTAGTCCTAACAATTCCTCAAGGCAAACTTAAAGAAGTTTTAATTCGTAATTTAAAATTAGTGGCCAAAAATAAAAAGAATAATAGCCAAACAAGCTTGACAAACATAACCTTAAAAATCCGTTAATCTTTATGTTGACCAACTATTTTAAAAATTTATCTTTTTGGTTAATTATCTTATCCTGTTTTCTTTATATCAAAAAAGCCCAAGCCTTAGCCTACCAAATTCAAATTCCTTTACCCGATGCCGCAGCCGGTACTTCTTTTTCTGACCCTGCTGCCTATATTCGGCATTTCTTTATTTTCGGCTTATCATTATTAGCGTTTTTAACCGTTGCTGTCATTACGACTGGTGGTATAATGTATATCACCGCCGGCTCTTTAACTAGTGTCGATCGCGCCAAGGAAATGATAAAATCAGCTGTTTTTGGCTTATTTTTACTCTTAGGTTCTTATCTTTTAGTTTTCACTCTAGATCCGGCAGTAACGAATCTTTCAGCGGCAACGTTGCAAAAATTTAAGATAGAAAGAATCGCCGATGCTTATGATTTGCCAAACGAAGCTATAAAAAATAAAAATTTAGAACAAGTAGAGGAAATGATAAAAGATGGCAAAATAACAGGCAATGGCTTAGATTCCTGCCCTATTGCCAAGTGCGGCTCAACTTATGTTGATGACAAGCAACTTTCTAGCGGCGCTGCTAAAAATTATCTGTCTCTCCAAGAAGAAATTAACCAAGCTTGTAAAAGTCAAGGTCTAGAATGTAGTACTAAGCTTTCTTCAACCACAGATGGCCAACATGCTTCTCGTTGCCACCAAGCAGGAGATGATAAAAAAGGAGGCACTTGCGGCGATTTTGTGATTACTGCCCCCGAGTGTAACGGAAGCATAAAAAACTGCTCTGCCGAACAACGAGAAAAATATATTCAAGTTGCCGCTTCTGTTTTAAGCAAATCTTCTAAGGTTTCCTCATGCTTAAATGAATATAAAGTTAAAGGTTCTTCTTTTACTACTGGCGGCCATTTTCATTGTAATTTTTAACTATGCCAAGAATAAATTATAAATTTTTTAAATTCTGTATAATTTTATTTTTTTTCGGTCTTTTTTTTAGACAAGATGTTTTTGCCGCCTACCAAATTCAAATTCCTTTACCCGATGCCGCAGCCGGTACTTCTTTTTCTGACCCTGCTGCCTATATTCGGCATTTCTTTATTTTCGGCTTATCATTATTAGCGTTTTTAACCGTTGCTGTCATTACGACTGGTGGTATAATGTATATCACCGCCGGCTCTTTAACTAGTGTCGATCGCGCCAAGGAAATGATAAAATCAGCTGTTTTTGGCTTATTTTTACTCTTAGGTTCTTATCTTTTAGTTTTCACTCTAGATCCGGCAGTAACGAATCTTTCAGCAGTTTATTTAAATCGTTATAATCTCGCCCCTCATGAAGGAAAAGATTTTTCTGATGAGGCAATTCAAAAATCTTCTTTAGCTAAAGGGGCCTACGCAGAATATATAAATAAATATACCCAGAAATATAACCTTGATCCAAATTTAGTTAAAGCAATTATTCAAGCCGAGTCAGGAGGAGACCCAAACGCTCAAAGTCAAGCCGGTGCTTGCGGGCTTATGCAGTTAATGCCAGTCCATAAAGTCAGCAACTGCAACGACCCTGAAGAAAATATTGCAGCTGGCACAAAATTTTTATCATATCTTTCAGAGCGCTATAAAGGTGACCAAAATAAAATTTTAGCGGCTTATAATTGGGGCCCAGGTAATTTGGAAAAAAAATGTGGTGGCGACCCTTCAGGATGTTCAAAATTGCCAAAAGAAACTGAAACATATATCAAAAAAGTTACCAGATATAAGTCAAATTTCTCTTCTTGATTCTTAATCGAAAAAATGATTATTAAAAATATTAAATAATTATTAAATAAAATATTTATTATATGAATAATCTAAATTTAAAAAAGATTTTTTTCTTATCATTAATTTTATTAGTTTTAGTTGGCGGCACTTTTTTAGTCTATAATTTATTTTTTAAAAACACTAAACTTCTTCCTTCCCAAAATGATACAAAAAACACATCTCTGCCAGCAGGTGGGCTAGGAACCACAGATGGGAAAAACAACCCAAACTCAACTAATGCTCCAAGAGAAGGAAAAACCTCTTTAAAACTAAAACCAATTAGCCAAGAAAAAGTTATTGCTCCTACTCTTACATCTGACGGGCAAAAAGTAAAATATTATATCCAAAACGGACAAGTTTTAGAAACAGATTTTAATGGCCTAGAAACGAAAAAAATTTCTGAAAAAACTTTAAATGGTCTTTTAAAAATAATCTGGTCGCCAGACAAAGAAAAAGTTATTGGAATTTTCAATGAAAATAATAGTATTAAAAAAATTTTCTTCAATTACGCTAATGAGCAATCAAGCACCTTAAACTCTAACATCGGTTTCATTTCTTTTTCGCCAGATAGCAAAAAAATTGCCTATCAATACACTGACCCGCAAAGTGGGCAAAGCAATATCAGTATTGCTGATCCTGATGGCCAAAATTGGAAAACCATTTTTAAAACTCGCGCGGAGAATTTAATTGTAGAATGGCCAGAAAAAGAAAAAATTTCTCTACGCACTTTGCCCAGCGGTCTAGCCCCAGGCTTGCTCTATACTTTGAAAAGTAACAGCGGCGATTTTCTAAAAATTTTAAGCGATAAATACGGATTAATTGCCAAATGGTCTACCAAAGGTGATAAAATTTTATATTCCATGGTAAATACTGAGGCTAAAAATCCAAAACTATTTTTATTTGATACAAACAATCAGCAAGAAAAAAGTCTAGAAATAAATGGCTTAGCTGATAAATGCGTTTTTGCAAAAGATAATCAAACAATTTTCTGCGCTTTACCCCAAGAATTTTCTGATAATGCCATCTGGCCAGATGATTACTATAAAGGATTAATAATAGTTAATGATGATTTTTACAAAATTAATTTAGAGACAGGCAAAAAAACTAAAATCGCACAATCGACTTTAGAAACCGGCTACGATGCGCAAGAATTATTTTTGTCTCCCCAAGAAGATTATCTTTTTTTTATTAACCGCCGAGACGGATTGCTTTATAGCTTAAAGCTATAATCGCCCAAAAAATTAGAGATAAATCGTTTTTCCAGTAAGGCGTATCAACTAAACCATGAAAAATCCAATATATTAAAATTGCAAAAAGAAAAACTAAAACGCTTAAACCATCTTTTTCTTTGAAAGATGGTTTTAAAATTTTTTTAAAAAAATAACAAAAAATTTTTTTAAGCAACCATAAAAAACCAATTAAGCCGCCTATTCCTGCCTGAAGCCACCAAGCTAAAAACAAATTATGCGGCTGAGGTACAGCCCACTCAAGATAGGGAGGAAAATATTTCTGGTAATCAAGATACAAACGCTGAAACATGCCCGGTCCAATACCTAAAAACCAGTGATCTTTTAAAATAACGCCTGCAACCCGCCAAATCATTAATCTTGATTGCCAAGAAGAGCGATCAGAGAATAAAAGATCATGGAATTTAACATTAAAAAATTGCAGGGAAAATAAAAACAAGAAAACGACAACTAAAAAAGCCATCAAAAAACAAAAAGACTTTAAACTAAATACCTCTTTTTTAAATAAAATCAGAAAACTAAAAAATAGCGAAAAGGCAACTGCTAGCCAAGCACTATAAGAAAAAGTAAAGTAAAAAATTAAAACAATTAAACTTATAACACCAATTAAAAAAAACAAATTTTTTTTTGAGGAAACAATAACTATTTCTTTAAAAAATAAAATCAAACCCGGTGCTAAAGCCATAGCCAAATGGTTAGGGGAGAGAAAAAAAGCTGCTAAACGCCCGTCAAAAGTTAAGTTTCCTGCCAGAAAATAAGCTAATGCTACCATAGCTAAACTGAGAACATTCGCCTCTAAAAATCTAATCATAAGATTAAGCTGCCTTTGATTTTTTATCTCTTCAAAAACCAGGCCAGCAAAAATTAGCGGCTCTATAATCCAACTTTTTAAAATCCCAAAACTACTAATCTTATCAGGAGAAAAAGTTGTAGCCAAAGTAGCTCCTCCTAATATCAAAACAATAGGCCACCCAAAAAAACTTTTAAAAATTTTTTTAAAATTTTCTTTAAAATCTGCTATTCTTTTCTCTCTGATTTTTTTAAAAAGCCAAACTAAAAAAACAAAAATAATCATGCTCTCAAGCAAAGTAAAAGACGCCCAATCTTCTTGAAATTTTATTAAATATAAAGGAGAAAAAAAGATAACAAAACCCAACCCCCAAAGTGGTCGCCGCCAATAAATAAAGGCTATTAAAAAATCTGCTAATAAAGCAATCCAAAAAAAGTGTATAAGATCTAAAACAACAAACATAAAAAAATTAAAATTTAATCATTTTTTATTTGACTAAACATAAACCCAGACAACGTCGCTATCCACGCTAAAATCAGAGGATTAAAAATAGCCGTTTCAAAAAAAGAATGAACAAGAAAGTAAATAATCGACCCTCCCGCCCCTAAATAAACAAAAGTTAAATTTCCATCCTCTTTTTTTATTTTTACTTTTTTAAAGACTTGGCGCAAAACCAAGGCAAAAAAAAGCAACCAAAAAGCGCAACCAAAAAAGCCAGTCTCAGCTAAAATATCTAAGTAAGTGTTATGGCTAGAAATCGCGCTGCGATAATTTCCATTAAAATTAAAATAAGCCGGATAATTACCCAAACCTACGCCTAAAAGAGGGTATTGCCTAAAAACCCTAAAAGAATCCTGCCAAATCTGTAAACGGCCTAAATTAGACCCTTCATTAAAATTAAAAATGGATTGGAATCGCTCAAAGATCGTTGCTCCTCCCCAAAAAATAACAACTACCAAAATCAAGGCTAAAACACTTATCAAAAATTTCCGCCCAGATTCTTTCATTTTTGACCAAGCGAGAACAACAAAAAAAGCCATGGCTGCGCTCAATCCTAAATAGCCACCTCGAGAGAAAGTAAGAAATAAAGCAAAAATCAAAATTATGCTTACTAAAAAAAGCAACCTAGCTTTTTCTTTTTGATAAAAAATTGCTCCAAAAACAAAACAAAAATTCAAACCCAGAAAGAAAGCGAAACTATGCGGATCAGGGAAGAGCCCTAATGCTCTTAACCAAACTCGGCCGCCAATTTCCACCAGCCAGCTAGGATCTTTTAAAACTAATTCTGCTGTAGTTTTACCAAAAAAATACGGAGCGACAAAGTGACTTAAAAAAATTTTTATTTTTTCTATACCCCAAAGAAATTGAGCAATAAATTGGCCTAGAGCCACCAAAGCCATAAAACCAGATGAAAAACTTATTGTCTTAATAAATCTTTTTAATTTTGTCTCAGAATCTATTAAATGAGCAGCTACAAAAAAAAGCGGCCAAGAAGAAATAAAAACTAAAAATTTTCTTAAACCCCAAACAGGCTGAACCGCTACAGAAAGAGAAAGCACCGCCAAAAGCAAAAACACAGCTAAAACACCAGATGGTAATAAAATTTTTTTATTTATTTTTTCTTTTTTTAAAAAAAGCCTAACCAACCAACTGATAAAAAATAAAACTATAAGTATCCGACCTGACAAAACATCAAATCCCTGAGCTAAATTTAAAGCTATTTGCCAAGGCAAATAAGCCACTAAAAAATAAAAAGCTTCCAAAGGATAACTAAAACTGATTGCCAAAAAAATTAAAACAAAAGCTAAGCCAATCATCCAAAGCCCATACTCAAAAGCCAAAAAGCCCAAAAAAACAGAAGCTAAAAAACATCCTACTAAAAAATACATTCTTTTTTTCATATGGATGTTTTTTTGATTAAAAGGAATATTTCTCTGAAAGAAAATACCTTAAAAAGATAAAGTAACCCAAAATAGAAAACTACCGCTAAGATCATTAACAAAAAAATGTTCTGCCCCCGGCACCACCACAAAATCATCATCATAGGCAAAGCCGCTGCTAAACATTTTAAACCAAAGTTTAAAAAAGAAGTATAAAATTTAAAATCTTTGGCTAAAAACAAAAACATAGCCATCATCACAAAAAATTCAACTAAAACATGACTTATAGCGGTTGCCCAATAAGACCAGAAAGGGACAAAAATTAAATTAAAAGCTAAACTGAAAATTGCAGCTACTAAAGAAATTTTTAAAATAACTTTTTGTTTTCCTAAAGCAATCAAAGCATAGGAATATAAAGTGCTTAAAAAAATTATACCGGTCGCCACTATTAAAATATTTAAAATAGCTGCTGCTTCTGGATAATTTCCACCGCCTAAAAGATCAATAACTTGAGGAGATAAAATAAAAGTTCCTAAAACTAACGGCACAGCAAAAATCAAAAGCACTTTCTGCCCGTTTTGCAAAATTTGGCAAAATCGCTGATTATCAAAACCGGCGCTTTGAGATAAAAAAGGCATAATTAAACCAGAAAACATTGCTGGGAAAAATATTAAGCTTTCTAAAACTTTATAAGAAAGCCTATAAGCGCCTACGACTGCTGCTGGTTGCCATAAAGACAAAATTAATGTATCAAAAGAAAAATAAATCATCGTAAAAATTGCTGCCAAACCTAAAGGCAGAGCTTGTTTGATGCTTTGCCACCAAAAATTTATATCTATTTGCCATTGCCATTTAATCCAACGCCCTGCTTCTAAGGCTATCCAAATAAAATTAGCTAATCCTCCTAAGGTTAAAGCACTAACTATCCAAAAAAAATTAAGTTGTTTTTTAATAAAAAACCAAACCAAAATTAACTGGACAATTCTACCAAAAGTTTCAGCAATAGCTACTTTATCTAAACGTAAATACTTTTGAAAAAGACCCATTAAAACCTGCGTATTAGAAAGAAACCAAAAACCCAACATTCCTAAAACGATACCCCAAAAGGCTTGGTTAGAATAGGGGAATAATAAAGCAACCAGCGGCGCTAAACCAAAAATAAAAAAGCCACTTAGTAGCCTTAATATAAAAAGATTATTAACAATTTTTTGTTCATTAGCTCCTGGCCGAGAAATTTCTCTAACTAAAAGTTGGTATAACCCGCCATCGGCCAGAACAGAAAAAATTCCTCCAAAGGTCAATATTAATGCATACTCTCCCCAAGCTGTTTTGCTCAAATAACGGGTAATCAAACCAATAGTTACTAAAGCTAAAGCGGTATTTAAAAAGCGAGCAATCGCTGCTACAATCGTGTTTAAAGCTACCAAACGAGCTATCATGTATTTTTGTTAGATTTCAGGTTTTATAACTACCCTTCGCTCTTCATTTTCTCCCTCAGATTCAGTTTTCACCCCATTGAAATCTTTTAAGGCTAAATGGATCACCCGGCGTTCGTACGCATTCATAGGCGGCAGCCAACGTGGCTCTCCTTTTTCAAAAACCTCCTGAGCTAACTTTTTCGCCATCTCTTTGAGCAAAGACAAACGAGTCTCTTGATAATCATTAACGTCTACTATAAAAGGTATCCGCTGAGCGAACCTTTTATTAACTATCGCTCTAGCTATTTCTTGGAAAGCCTTTAGGTTTTCTCCCCCCCGGCCAATCAAATAAGAAGCCTCTTCGCTCTGAATACTAAAACGTACTAGCTGAGGGTCAGTTGCATCAACTGAAACCTCTCCAGATAAATCCATAGTGTCAATCATCTCCTGTAAAATTTTTTTTATTTGTAAAAACTTATCTTCCATTATTTTTATTTCTTAAAACTAAATATTGTTGAACGATGCCAAAAAGCGTTGTTGCCACCCAATAAAGAGCCAAGCCAGCAGGCAAGCGCCAAGCAATAAAAACTGTCATCAAAGGCATAAAATAAACCATCTGCTTATTAAAAACAGCGCTAAAATCTCCGTCGGAAGAAGAACTTTTTTGCACCATCATTTTAGATTGGACAAAAGTCAAAAAACCTGCCAAAATAGCTAAAATTATATTAGCCTGACTTAAATCTATTAATTTTAAAAAAACAGGATTAATAGCCTCTGGGCGGCTGATAAAAGAATAGAGATTATCCAATCGAGAAGGCTTGAGACCTGTTAAAAAAACCTGATAAAGAGCTAACAAAATAGGGAACTGAATTAAAATTGGCAAACAGCCAGACGCGGGATTTATTTTTTTTTCTTTGTAAAGCGCCATTATTTCCTGCGATTGCCTTATTTTATCATCTTTATATTTCTGCTGAATAGCTTTAATTTCTGGCTGAAGTTTATTCAGCACCGCCTGTGATTTAATTGATTTCTGGTTTAAAGGATACAGAATTAACCTAATTAAAAGGGTTAACAAAATAATAGCCAAACCGAAATCATGCCAGGGCAAAAAATTATATAAAAAAATAAGTCCGTTAAATAACGGCCGGTATAAAATTTCATTAAAAAATAAAGAAAAAAAATTCATTTTATTTTACAGGGTCATAGCCACCCGGGTGCCAAGGGTGACACTTTAAAAGACGTTTAATTGCCATTTTCCCCCCTTTAATTATGCCGTAATAATCAATCGCTTCTTTCGCATAATCAGAACAAGAAGGGGAAAAACGGCAAGAAGGATAAAAAGAAGGACAAAACTGGCACCACATTTTAACCGGTGACAAAAATAAACGATAGACCTGGATTAAAAATAAAATTATTTTTTTAAACATTTTAAGGTCTCCTACAAAAACCAGCCCCAACTAATAAATCATTCAAAGAGTTTTTTATTTTTTTATAATCCTCTCGGAACAATGGCTTTTTAACAATAATAATTAAATCCTGTTTTTTCTCTAAAATAATCTCTTTTTCTTTTATAATTGCCTTAAAAGCTTCCTTTATCTGTCGTCGCCAACGATTTCGCCAAACTGCTTTTTTAGAAATTTTATTACTTATAACAACAGCTAATCTATAATAATTAAAATTATTTTCTAAGATTTTTAAAACAAAAAGTTCGTTCTGGAAAACTTTTCCTTTCTGGGAGATCTTGAAAAAATCATTCTGTTTACTTAAACTTAAAATCCGTGTTAACATAAAAGCTACACAGCTAAACGAGCCCGTTTTTTGCGACGACGGCACCTAATCACTCGCCGGCCGTAACAAGTTCTTTGACGCACTAAAAAACCATGAGTTCTTTTTCTTTTCTTTTTTTTCGGCTGATAAGTAATACTCATATAAGATAGATAATAGATTATATTTATTTTTATTTCTTTTGTCTTTCAGTATAACTATTTTGCGCTTTAAAGTCAAACAAAAAACAATTAAAAAGAGCAATAAAAAATTAAAAAATAAATACAGAAAATTATTTTTATAATATTCCACACTTCATCCACATTTTATTAACATTTTTCGCATTTTTAATACTTTCTTTATATTTTTGACACTTCGTTTTTGTGTTATAATTTGGAAAAACAAACTTAAATTACTTAAAATAACTACTAATAAATATTTCTTCTATGACTCTTGAAGAACTTTGGCAAACAGCCTTAGGAGAAATAGAACTTAATATTTCTCGCGCCAACTTTATTACCTGGTTCAGAGAAACCGGCATTTTAAAAATTCAAGACGGAATTGCTACCATTTCTGTCCCTAACGGTTTTAGTAAAGAATGGCTAGAAAATAAATATAACAAATTAATCTTAAAAGCTCTGCGTAATATCTCTTCGGATATAAAAGAATTAAAATTTATCATTAATAATCAAAAAATTATTACAAAGAAAGAAAAAGAAAATAACGCGCCAATTTTAAAAAATAATTCCTACAATCTAGAGCAGCCTTTTCAAGAACTAGAAATCGACAAAGAAACAAACCTTAATCCTAAATATACTTTTGATAATTTTATTGTTGGCTCTTTTAACGAATTAGCTCAAGCCGCAGCCAAAGCAGTCGTTAATAATCCTGGCGAGCTTTATAACCCTTTATTTATTTATGGCGGTGTTGGATTAGGAAAAACTCATTTAATACAAGCCGTAGGAAATGCTATTTTAAATAAATACAAAAGAAAGAAAAAAATAAAATACACTAGTTCTGAAAAATTTACTTCAGAATTAGTTAACGCTCTCCATAATGGGAAAATTGAGACTTTTAAAGAAGACTATCGCCAAATCGATATTTTAATTATTGATGATGTCCAGTTTTTATCAGGTAAAGAAAAAACCCAAGAAGAGTTTTTTCATACTTTTAATTTTCTTTATCAACAAAATAAACAAATAATTTTAAGTTCTGACCGACCGCCAAAATCTATCGCTACCTTAGAAGAAAGACTCCGCTCTCGCTTTGAAGGGGGAATGATTGCTGACATTTCTTATCCTGATTTAGAAACAAGATTAGCTATCTTAAAGTTCAAAGCCGAAGAGAAAAAAATTCATCTTTCAGAAGAAGTTTTAAATTATCTTGCCTCTAATATTCAAAAAAATATTAGAGAATTGGAAGGCGCTTTAAATCGACTTATTGCTGCGACAAGCCTCACCAACCTGAATCTCTTAGATATTAATCAAGTAAATAAAGTTTTAAATAATATTATTTCTCCGCCCAAAAAAGTAACAAATTATAAAAATATTCTTCAAGCGGTAGCAGAATTTTATGATATTAATTATCAGGATTTAATTAACCGCTCTCGAAAAAAAGAAGTCGTTTACCCTCGCCAAATAGCTATGTATTTAATGCGCGACGAATTAAAAAAATCATTTCCTTTTATTGGTGATAAATTAGGTGGACGAGATCACACAACAGTTATGTATGCTTACGAAAAAATGTCAAAAGAAATAGAAAAGAATTCCTCTCTTCAACAAGAAATAAATTTAATTTTAGAAAAGGTTTATAATAAAAATTGAATAATTTGTTGATAAATTTGTTAATAAATATTTAATAAGAAAATTAATTTATTGTTTAAAATTTGTTTATATTTTTCTTATTTTTAATTTCTAGCCAAATTATTAATAAATTATCTATAAATTATCAACCAACTTATAAACATTTTGAAAGATATCTTTTTCCTTTATTTAAAATAAAAAATATAGTTTTCCACTTTTATTTTAATGATTAAAAATTACAATAATTTAATTAAATTAAATAAATAAATTTATAATTTATAAATTTTAATTTTTATGAAAATTATCTGTCTCCAAGAAAATTTAAAAAATAATTTAAATTTAGTTCAAAATATTGTAGGTAAAAATCTGACTTTACCGATTTTAAATAATTTGTTATTACAAACAGAAAATGGAAAATTGAAAATTTCAGCCACTAATTTAGAGATAGGAATTAATGCTTGGACGGCAGGAAAGATAGAAAAAGAAGGAGCAATTACTTGCCCGGCAAAAATTTTTTATAATTTTGTTAATAATTTGCCTAATAAAAAAATAGAAATAAGCGCTAAAGATAATAATTTAATTATTAAATGTGAAAATTATAAAGCAAATTTAAAGGGGCTACCTGCTGATGATTTTCCGATTATTCCAAAAATTAAAGATACGCCACTTTTTGAAATAGAAAGTGATAAATTTAAAGAAGCTTTAACTCAAGTTGTAGGAATGGCTGCTTTATCTGAGTCTCGGCCAGAAATATCAGGCATCTTGCTTAAAATAGAAAAAAATAATTTAATTTTAGCTGCCACAGATAGTTTTCGTTTAGCGGAAAAAACAATAAATGATTTAATGTTAAACAAAAAAGAGCAGAGTTTAATTATTCCTCAGAGAACAATATTAGAGCTGATTAGAATTTTAGAAGGAAAAGAAAATTTAAAAGTTGTTTTAGGTAATAATCAGATTTTATTTGAAACTTCTGGTACTCAATTAATTTCTAGAATTATTGATGGTCAATATCCTGATTATCAACAGATTATTCCTAAAAATTTTGCTACGCAAGTAATTATAAAAAAAGAAGAATTTTTAAATAGCGTTAGATTAGCTAGTTTTTTTAGTAGCAAAATAAATGATATAAAACTTGTATTTAATTCTGGAAAAATGGAAATAATTTCTCAATCTCCGGATTTAGGAGAAAATCGCTCCTTATTGACTCCTAATATTAAAGGTAAGGATTTAGAAATAAGCTTTAATTATAAATATATTTTAGATGGATTAAATAACATTTTCAGTTCTGATATCTTTTTAGGCTTTAACTCTAGTGATCAGCCAATGATAATGAGATCAGTAGAAAAGAATGATTATTTATATGTTGTGATGCCGATAAAAAGTGTTTAAAAAATAATTGTGGAAAAAATTTTAAAAATTTTATCACCAAAAATTAAGGCATGGGGACTGGAAAAAGGTTTTTTAAAAGCTCAGCTTTACCGTCAATGGGATGATTTAATCAGTAACTCTTTAGGTGAGAAATTTAAAAAAAAATCTCAACCATTAAAAATTAGCCGAGATACTTTAATTGTTAGCTGTTTGAACCCTCTTTGGGCTAATGAATTTTTTTTGCAATCGCAAATTTTATTGAATTTTTTAGAAAAAAAATTTCCAAAACTTAAAATAAAAAAAATAAAATTTGTGATTCGTTAGTAATTAGTAAATAATTAGGGAATAATCAAAAAATACTCTATATAAATTCTATAGGGTATTTTTTAATTTTGGCGGTTGATGATAATTTTTTGTTCTTTTTCTTGAAAATTTAAAAAATTATCATAGACTCGTGCTTTTATGGTAATTATTTCTTTTCTAATGTCTTTTAAAGAAACTAAAATTCTGTGAGGTGATATAAATGTGGAACCAATAAATTCATTATCTAGAAAATAATCAACTTGTTTTAAGCCGTTTGGTGCCTGAGGCTGGACTTCAAAAACAAAAAAATCATTTGTAATAATTTGATTAGCCGCAGGAGATATAATGTTTACTTGAGGTAAGTTAGCTGGATCATAATTTTGATTATCGGGTAATGGTTGATTAATTTTTTGTCCAAAATTTTTTTGCGCCCATAGAATTACTGGATATTCCCAATTATTGAATTGAGGATCGTCTTTTGAAGTAATCGTTGAGTCGCTTAGAGGATTATCTTTTTGAACATAATAAAGGATATTATGGATTTCGTAAAAAGTCTTTTCTTCAACAAATTCGGCAGGCGTTTGTTCTTCAACTATTTGTCCGGTTAGCTTATTTATTTTTATTTTTCTTTGAACAAGAAATTCGCCATTTAAACAGGGCTTTTTTGTGTTGATTTTTTGAAGAGAGGGAAATTCTTCTGGTTCTGATGGTAGGCAAAAAACATTCGTTTTATCTTTAGGGCAGTTTTTATTTTTTAACTCGTAAGCTTGTTTTAAAAAGTTATGCCAAAGAGGACCGGCAGCAGCGATGCCGGCACCAGCTTTTGACATAGAGGAATTATCATTATTGCCTACCCAGACGCCGACAGCCAAAGAAGGAGTGTAACCAACTGTCCAAGCATCGCGGTAATTCTGAGTAGTGCCTGTTTTAGCAGCGACTTTTCTTTCGGGAAAATAAAGGTAAGAGTTAGGGCCAAAGACTGGTTTTCGTGCTTCGTTGTCAGATAAAATGCTAGAAATTTGTCTAGCTAAGTTTTCTTCTAAAACCCTTTGTGGTTGTTTTTTAAATTCCTCTAAGACATTCCCTTGGGCATCTTCTATTTTTAGGATAGCTGTTTTTTCATTTTTTATACCATCGTTTGCAAAAACGCTATAAGCAGCTACTTCGTCTAAAAGCTTAACTTCACCGCCACCTAAAACTAATGCTAAACCAAAACGTTGAGGGTCGTTAAGAGTAGTGATACCCATTTTTTTAGCTGTTTTTATGGTTTCTGGAATACCGGCTAAATAAAGTATTTTAACAGAAGGAATATTAAGAGATTGAGCTAAGGCTTCACGGGCTGTGACCGGGCCGCGAAAGAGATCGTCGTAGTTTCCAGGATGATAGCAATTTGAGCCATATTGGTCTTTTCCTTGGTCAGCGGTGGGGGAGCAATAAGGATTAAACTCTGTTTTTAAGTCAAAAAGAATAGTTTCAGGGGTATATCCTTTTTGGAAAGCTGTTACATAAGCGAAAGGTTTGAAAGACGAACCTGGCTGTCGATCGCGAATAGCCACATTAACATTACCATCGTTAGCTATGTCAAAATAGTCATAAGATCCAACCATGGCTAAAATTTGTCCTGTTTTTGGGTCGATAGCTACCAAGGAGGCGTTTCTGGCGCGATATTTTTGCCAATTTGCTTTTGCTCCCTCATAGATTATTTTTTCTGCGGTTTGCTGAAGCTCCCAATCTAAAGTTGTAAAAACTTTTAAACCACCTTTTTTTAAAACATCTTCGCCATATTTTTCTTCCAGATATTCTTTAATATACATAACAAAATGAGGGGCTTTTATCCCTCGATCTTGGGTGGCGTAGTTTAGAGGTTCTTTTTTTGCCTTTTCTGCTTCTTCTTTTGAGATATAACCCAAAAGAGCCATCCTGTCTAAAATATATTCTTGTCTGGCTTTAAGTTCTTCTGGGTGCGAACCAAAAGGAGAAAGGCGAGAGGGAGCTTGAGGGAGAGCTGCCAAAAGAGCGCTTTCGGCTAAATTTAAATTTTTAGCTGGTTTGCCAAAAAAAGTTTGGGCTGCGGCTTCAATACCATAAGCATTAGAGCCATAAGGAATTTGATTAAGGTAAAAAGTTAAAATTTCATCTTTGGAATATTTAGCTTCTAGCTCTAGAGCTAAAATCCATTCTTTTATTTTGCGTGAGTACGAGCGGGCATCTGAAAGCATAGATTTTTTTATAAACTGTTGGGTGATGGTTGACCCGCCGCCAGCCGAACGGTTACCGGTTATAACTCCCAAAATAGCTCGGGCAATACCTTTAAAATCTAAACCAAAGTGATGATA
>CAYMCB010000004.1:0-22990 GCA_964388895.1 uncultured Candidatus Saccharibacteria bacterium | reverse complement strand
TTGGCTCTTGGGCTTGGCAGCCATTTTTTTTGCTAATTCATTTAACGCTTAATTGCAATTGTCGATGTGAAAATTGCTATCAATCGTTTGGTAATTTTTATCTTTCTAGAAAAAATAAAGAAATAAGACCAACTGATTTTGAAAACATTTTAATTGATGCTAGGCAATCTTTTTTGATTAAACCTCATCTTCATTTTTTTGGGGGAGAGCCGTTGCTTAATAATTTTTTTGCAGAGTTAGTTGAGATAGCCAATAAATACGGTTTTAGGTTTTCTTTGACAACTAATGGTATTTTGTTGGAAAGTTATCTAAAAATTTTAATAAATTCTAATTTAAAACAGATCAATATCTCGCTTGACGGATTAGCGGAATATCATGATAAAAAAAGATGCTTTTCTGGTAGTTTCGATTTAGCCATTGAGGCAATTAAGAAAATAAGAGAGCAAGAAAAGAATTCAGCTAGTTCTAAAACTATAAATATCAATTGTGTAATCGATGAAAACAATTATTTTTGTTTAGAGGAAATAGCAGAATATTTTATAAAAAATAATTTACCGATTAATTCGCTCATTTTCCAACATCCTTATTTTAATTCGGAAGAATTTCGTCCAAAAATAAATTTTAATGTTTTATCTTTTCAAAAAGAAAAAATTAGTAGGCTTAAAGCTAAATTCCCTATAATGATTATTCCTAATATTTTAGAGAAAGATTGGCCAGCCTTTTATAGTTTTGATAAGGCGGACAATTTTTTTAAAAAAGATTGTTTTTTACCTTGGCTAGGATTAAATATTTTGCCTAATTTAGAAGTGACACCAGGAGGTGGGGTCTTGGGTTGCAATTTTGTAGTTGGCAATTTAAGATTAGATAATCTTAGAAACATTTGGAATAATAAAGTTATTAGAAATTTTAGGAATTGCATTTTAAAAGGTATGATGCCTGAAGCTTGCAGGCGTTGTTGCCATCGTCAATATTATTAATAGGATAATGATTTTAAAACCATCAGGATCAAGAAAAAAAGAACAGTCTAATTTGAGGGGTCAAAATTTGCTAGTTTTGACGGGTTTTTCCTGTAATAATAATTGCCTAATGTGCTCAGTAAGAGATAGAGGCAGTTTTTATGCTGATCGAAAATATGAAGCAGTTGTAGATGATTTAAAAAAGGGGAGAGAGAACGGTTTTGATTGGGTTGAATTTACTGGAGGGGAGCCGACGATAAGGAGAGATATTATTGATTTAGTAAAAAAAGCTAAAGAATTAGGTTATAAAAAAATTGCTGTTAGCACCAACGGTCGAATTTTTAGTTATTTTGGATTTTGTGAAAAAATAATAAGAGCAGGTTTGAATAAAATAACTTTTTCAGTTTTAGGGCCAAATAAAAAAGTTCATGAAGCCCTAACTAGGACTCCTGGCTCTTTTGAAGAAATTATTACCGGAATAAAAAATGTTCAAAAGTTTCTAGGAGTTCATATAAATGTTAGCTCGGTTATTTCTCGTTTAAACTATAAACCAATAGTCAGTTTTGGTCGTTTTATTCAGTCTTTAGGAATTAAACATTGGTATCTTTTAGATTTAATTCCCGATAGTAACGCTAAAAAATTCTATAAACATTTGGTTGTTCGCCTGCCCGAATTAAGCCGAGAAATGAATTCTTTGAAGAAAATATCTAGTAATTTTAAAGAATTTGGTTTTTTTGATTTCCCTTTGTGTATTTTTAAGCCAGAATTGATATCTCTTAAAAATATTTGTTTGGTCAATGCAAAAGCCAGGCTAGATACAACTCAGCAAGTAGGCTATGACCCCAAAAGAATAGAGGTAAACAAAGAAGGCATTTATTGCGATGTCTACCGGCAAAATGTTGATATTTGCCTAAGATGTATTTATTATAAAGATTGTGGTGGGGTTTGGAGGGAGTATATTAATTATTTTGGCGATTCTGAGATTAAAAAAATAGCGCTAAAGAATAATTGCTTAAAGCTCTAATATGGTTAAAAACAAAAAAGCAGAAATAATTATAAAAGAATCAGAGGGTAAAGGTAGTACCAACGACCAGACTGGGAAGGTTGAAAGTCTAGTAATTTTTAGATGTAATTGTAAATGTATTATGTGTTCTACTGGGTTACAAATTCAGCGTAGTATTGGCAGCACCGATTATCATGCTATTAGGCCATTTGCTGATGTCGTCAAAGATATAGATAAGGCAAAAAAAATGAATGCTCGAGGTTTCGCTTTCTCGGGAGGGGAACCTAATTTGCGTCGAGACCTGCCAGAATTAGTTTCTTATGCTAAAAAGAAAGGTTTATCTCACATTGAAGTTCAATCCAACGGTCGGATGTATTTTTATAAAGAATATTGTAAAAAGTTAATTGATAGCGGCGTTAATAATTTTGTTATTTCGTTCCACTCCCATATTGAAGAAGTGGCTGATAGAATTATGGGGATGCCCGGAACTTATAAACAGGCAATTCAAGGTATCAAAAACCTTAACGAGCTTGGGCAGAAGGTAAAAATAAATATTGTTTTATTAAAATTGAATTATCTTCATTTAGAAGAACACGTAAGATTTTTATTAAATAATTTTAATATTGAGGAATTACGTTTCACTCAGGCCATGATTGAAGGTAATGTAAATAATAATCCTGAAATTATTGCCAGAATGAGCGAGGTGGCCCCTCATATTTGTCGGGCTATGGATATAACTAAACAGATTTCTGGAAACAAGGTTGGTTGCTATGTGTATAATATGGTTTCTTGTTTAATGCCCGGTCATGAAAGTTATATAAACGATTTAGGACAATTAGATACTTTGCTTGTCGGCCCTGAATTCGAAACATCATTGGATGAGTCTCGAAAAAGCAAAAAAGTAAAATCTCCTGTTTGTAGAAAATGCAAATATGATAAAATTTGTTATGGCGTATGGCGTTCTTATGCAAATATCTTTGGGTTAGGCGAGTTAAAACCAGTACAATGAATAATAGGAGGTTGAAGAATAAGAAGAATAAAATAAAATGAGATAATTTGAGATTTTATTTTTTCAAATTTGTATTATATCGGTTGTAAAATAGATGTTTTTTTGAAAATATTTTTAGAAGCTGAATAGAAAAAATTCGTAAAATATAATTCGCCTTATTTAAGTTTAGGTTTTTCTGAAAACAATTTTTTATTTGAAAATGATAAAAGAAGAAAAAAAAATTTTGAGAGAGAATTATCAAGGGCCAGTTGGCACCAGTCCTTTTATTTATGTAGGATATACTTGCAACAATAATTGTATTTTTTGTTTTGAAAAGGAAAATGTTTTTTATAATAAAGAGACAGAAAGATTAAAAGAAGAAATAAAGATTATCAGGGAGAAGTTTGATTTTATTAATTTTATGGGCCAAGAACCCACTTTAAGAAAAGATCTTATTGAATTAATAGAATACGCCGGGAAACTAAAATACAAGCAAATTGGCGTAACAACCAATGGGCGAATGTTTTTTTATCCTCTTTATGTTCGGAAAATTCTAGAAACTTCATTGAATCAAATTGTTGTGACTGTAGTTGGTTGTGATTCAAAAACTCATGATCTCCATACTTTGGTCAAGGGGAGCTTTGAGCAGACATTAAAAGGAATAAAAAACATAATCAAAGAGAATAAGAAAGGATTAAGTTTGGTTATCAATATTATGGTTACTGGTTTAAATTATAAAAAGCTGCTTGAGATTGTTGAATTTTATATTAAATTGGGGGTACAAGAGATAAATATTGGGCATGTCCTTCCTTTTAATAAAGATATAAAAAATTCTAAAAAAATTGTCGCGAAGATGTCAGCAGTTGTTCCGTATTTAATAGCTGCCCAAAATAGATTTGGTTTTTTGGCAAAATTTCTTTTTGTTGAATATCCGCCTTGTATCTTCCCTAAAGAATATAGACATTTATCGTTTCCGTGTTTAGAAGAAAGCCCGCAGAAAATAAGGCTGAGGCTTTGTAGAAATTGTGAATATAAGAAAAAATGTGTGGGCGTTCACCGGTATTACGTTGATCTTTACGGGATTGAAGAATTCAAATTATAATTAAAAAATTAAAGAATATTAACTATAATTTTATGAGTGACACTAAAAATAATAACAACAAAAAAAAGAAAATCTTCTCTGCCGGAGATTTTTATAAAAATAAAAAAACAGATTTAGCGGAAAGCATCAAAGTTATAGATGGATTTTTAAAAAGCATAAACCCTAAATGTGTTGAAATAATTTTATTGAATAGAAAAAAATCGGAAAAGATAAAATTGAGTTCTCGCACAGAATTTTCAAGACTAGAAGTTACTATCGATGGTGAGATACTTTCATGTAATAAGATAAAGATCTCTGATTTTAATGATTATGCCGATGGAGCCGTCTCTATTATTTTAGAAGATGATTCTTCGGTTGAGCCGACAGCTAAGGCAGTAAGGATGATGGTTACAAAAGAAGAGAAAAGTTAAAGATTTTTGATAAAAATTCTTGGATTATGACTATCGATCTTTGTGTCTGGGATATATGTAATAATAGATGCCGGATGTGCACAAATCCAGATCGTCCTTGGCCATCGTGGGATGGAAGTTTGCTTTATGATTTTAGTTCTATTATTAATCGGCTAGAAAAAAGTAAAGAAAAAATAAAAGCTGCGGAATCTATTTATTTAACAGGAGGAGAACCTACGCTTCATCCCCATTTTTTAGAAATTTTTAAATATTTAAAAGAAAATTTTCCTAGTCAAAGAATAAAGCTTCTTTCTAATGGGCGTCGTTTCTTTTATAAAGACTTTACCCAAGAATTTTTGGAAATAACAGACAATCTTGAAGTAGATATTTCTCTTCATGGGCCCAATGATATAATTCATGATGGCGTGACTGGTTCGAAAGATAGTTTTAAACAGACTTTAGCCGGTTTAAAAAATTTGCTTTATAATAAAAAACAAAAACAAATTATTGGCGTAAGAACGGTAATTACGAGGCAGAATTACAAATATTTAGACCAGACCTTAAAACTTTTAGCAACTGAAGCGCCTTCATTGAACCGAGTAATTATTATTTTCCATGAATTAGAAGCCCAAGCTATAAAAAACTTATCAGAAGTAGGAATTACTTATCAAGAGCTTAGGCCTTTTATTGAAAAAGTCAGGTCTTTTCTAAATGATTTTCAAGAACTAAGATTTTATCATTTCCCTTTATGTTCTTTGCCATTGGATTTCTGGCCTTATGTTTGGAACACTTTGCCTAAAAAAGAAGTATCTTTTTTGCCTGAATGTCGTTTGTGTTTTTATAGAAAATTTTGTTTGGGTATTCATAAAGGATATTTAAAAAATATAGGCCGACAGGGATTTATACCCCTAGATAAGGGAGAAATTAGATTAGATTTTAATCCTGATCTTTACCATCCCATAAAAAAGGTTTATTATAAATAAAAGACGTAAATTAAAACTTATGTCGTTAGCTAAAGCCTTAGTTAAATTTTTAATAAAAAATAAAATTTATTTAGGGATTTTTATTTTATTGATTTCCGCTGCAATAACTGGAACAGTTTTTATTTTTAAGGGGGAATCTTCAAAAAATGTTCAGAATATAAAAGATATAGCCGACTTTAGTACAGAAAATAATAGTCTTCTTTGTAAAGTTTCGGTTGAGCAGCCTGATTGTTACGAATCTGATTTTCCAACTCCGACTTTAATATGGTCTTATTGTGATGAGACAAGAGCCAAGGAACAAAAAAATTTTTTCATCCAAATTGACGATGATGCATATTTTAATAATGAATTTCCTTCACCGGTTTTTGAGAGTGGTTTAGTTAATTCAAGCAGCACTCGATTTACTGTCGAAAAACCAGGACTTGAATTTGGCAAAAAGTATTATTGGGGGGTGACTTTTAGTCGCGATGAAGGAAGGAAAGAAGGTTGGTGGGGTTGGGGGGATGATTATTTTATAGCCAAACCATCATGTAAGAGGGGAGATAATTGAAGATATGTTTTGGCTTTTAAATTTAATACTTTTACCGGTATTCTTTTTTATTAGTTTTGTTATTATTTGGGAAGATATAGCTTATGGGAAAATTAGAAATCGTTGGATTATCTTTGGTTTAATTTGGTCTTGCGGAATATTTTTTTTGTTTTTTATTTGGTTTTTTATCGCTGAACCGGTAACTAGATTTATTTTGTTTAAAATTTTAAACAAGCCAATTGATACAGCGGTAGTTGTTTTTAGGCTAAATCTATCTTTTATTCTAGAAACTTTCTGGAATTTTTTTATTTCTATAATTTTTGGTTTTTTGAGCTGGCGATTTAAAATTTGGGCTCCAGGAGATGCAAAACTTTTTATCCTTTATTCTTTTTTAATACCCCTTTATTTTTATCGAGGATCTTATTTTTATTTTTTCCCATCTTTTGTTCTATTAATTAATATTTTTTGTATTTTTTTATCCTATCTTTTTTTAAGCGCTGTTTTTTTCTTTTCAAAATTAATTTTATTAAAAATGAAAAACGAGAGATCATTATTTTGTTCTCCTCTAATTCTAATAAAGAAAATCTCAATTGGATTTAAGAGTAATTTTTTATTGTTTATCTGGCAGCAAATAAAAAGTATGTTAAAGAATCTTTTTTTACCGTTTACTATTCTGTTATTTTTTTATTTTTTTGGGCCTCTAATTTTATCAAAATATAATTTTAATATTTACTCATGGCAGCCTTTATTATTTGCTAGTTTAGTAGTTTTTTCTCAAAAAATTTCTAAATTTTTAAAAAATCATTTTATCACATTACTTTTTTCGGCGGGGGTCTTTTTTATCTGCCTTCATGGTTTTCTTTTAGACGCTCAGGCAATAATAAAAACTCTTTATAAAACAACAAAAGCTTTAATAGTTTTTTTTGTTATAATAAATATTTTTCAAAAGTCAATTGAATTTTATGTCAAAAAAAATCAAAGCCTAGAAAACTCTTCGGGAGACTCAAGGGAGAGATTAGTTATTAAGCCCTCGAATATTGTGAATGAAAATAAATTGCTTGGAGAAAATCATAATTATAATAGTAGTGGTATTAATTTGGGGGAAGAAAGAGTTGAGTTCTTAAAAGAAAAATTATTAGGAGAAAGCAAGGTAGCAGTTCGTACTAATCAAGATTGTCATTTTGCCTTGTGGATGTTTGTTGGGGCTTTAGCGACTCTAATTTTAAAAAAATCATTAATAAACATTCTTTTTGAATATATAAAAATTTAACTATAAACTAAGTGCGGAAGGATAAGATAATCAAAGAAGAGAAATTTTTGCCTAAAAAAATAAAAAAAACTGTTATTATAGTTGGCTACAGTTGTAATAATAACTGCCTTTTTTGCGTTTATGCTAATAAGAGAAATTCTTTTAATAAGAAAACTACTCAGATAGAAGAAGAAATTATTCAAGCCAGAAAAAGAGGAGCTACATATTTAGAGTTTATTGGGGGGGAGATGACGATTAGGCCTGACTTTTTGTATCTAGTTAGTTTAGCTAGCAGATTGGGTTTTGAAACAATTACTATGGCTACAAATGGTCGGGTGCTTTCTTATGAAGATTTTGCTAGAAAGTTGATAAAAGCTGGTTTAACTAATATAATTTTTTCTCTTCATGGCCATAACGCTGAAATTCATGATTATTTAACTCAAGTGCCAGGAAGTTTTAACCAATTAATGAAGGGCTTTAATAATGTAAAGAAATTTTTAGGGATTAAGAATATTGGTTCTAATACCACAATAGTTAAGAAGAACTATCAATATTTACCGCAGATAGGAGAATTAATATTGAGGCTTGGCGTAAGAAATTCTGAGTTTATTTTTGTTGATTGTAACGAAGGTGGGGCAAGAAATTCATTTGAAGAGTTAGTCCCCAGAATTTCTGAAGCAGCTATTTTTATTCGGCATTGTTTGTCTTTAGGGAAGAGAAAAAAAGTTCCCCATTGGCATATTAGATATGTGCCTTTATGTTATTTCAATGATTATTTAGACCAAATCAGCGAGCTTTTTGAGAGGGAACATTTTCACACTGAACATTTAGGCCCTGATTTTATTAATTTGAATGTCGAAGAGTCTCGCCCTCGGGTAGGGCGTCTTAAACCAGATAAATGTAAATTCTGCGAGCTTTACGACCGTTGTGAAGGAATTTGGAAAAATTATTTTTATCATTACGGCGATGAAGAATTGAAGCCAGTTTTAAAACAATAAAACAATTATGAAAGCACAAATTTAATTAAAAACTTAAAGAAATGATATTCCCTTTATTTTCAATAACTGTGTATAACAATACTTGATTTTGTGTTATAATAAAATAAATAAAAAAGTGAGTAATGATTTAGTTTATTTTTTGTCATTTTTGCGCTTATTGATTTATGTATAATATTTTTGATTGGCTTTGGCCTAAGAAAACTGGCTCAAAAATTGGTATTGACTTGGGTAGCTCAGCTATAAAAATGGTTGAGTTAGAAAAAAAAGACGAGCGTCTATTTTTATCAAATTACGCTTTGTTTCAAACACCTTCAGATAATCCTTTTCGCATTAGCGATTTAAAAGATGAAGAAATCGTCGGTCTTTTAAAAAGAATGATACAGGAGGCGCAGATAAAAAGCCGTCGAGCCAGTATTTCTTTGCCAGTAGAAAAAACTTTTTCTATTGCAATTGAGCTGCCGATGATGGCAGAGAAAGAATTAGCCGCGGCTATTCCTTTTGAAGCCCGCAAATATATTCCTGTGCCGCTGGATGAAATAGTGCTTGATTGGTCTATTTTAGATAATAAGCAAAATAAAGATTTTTCGAAGGTTCCAAAAGCCCTAACCCCCTTGCCTAAAGCTGTAGATCAAAAAGTTAGCGCTGCAGTTGAAAATTTATCAGAAAAAATTAATAAAGAGAAAGAGAAAATAAAAGAGGCAGCAGGTCCTCCCCAAGAGAAGAAAATGCAAGTTTTAGTAGTGGCTGTGCCAAAAGAGGTTATTAATCGCTTAACTAAAATCGCTAAAGCGGCAGAATTAGAATTAGAATCTTTAGAGCAGGAAAGTTTTAGTCTGGTCAGGGCGATTTTAGGGAATGAAAAAAATACTTATGTTTTGGCGGATTTAGGCAGGAGAAGCACTGATTTAATTATTGCGGATGAAGGGATGGTTCGTTCGAGCCATAATTTAGAGACAATTAACAAAGAAATAGTTTTAATGGAGATAGATAGACTGATTAATAATTTTCAAGTAAAATATAATAAGAAAATTAGTCAGTGCTTATTAGTCGGCGGGCGTAGCGGGGAAAGAGATTTTGTAGAATTTTTAAAAAATAAATTAAAATTGCCGGTGAGAGTAGCTGATCCTTTGGCGCGAGTTGGTTATGACCCTGCTTTGAAAAAAATTTTACCGGAGATTACACCTTCTTTGGCTGTGGCAGTAGGTTTGGCAATGCAGTAATAATTATTTTTAAGTTCTGTTTTACGTTGATTTTGAAAAATTTGTTGTTTTTAAAAACAGGATGTTGTATTATTAAAAAAAGCATTTTATTTTATAAAGTTTAGTTTTTAAGAAAAATAAAAATATTATGGACCTTGTCCCAAAAGAATACAAACAAAATAATATTGCGCCCCCGGAAGAATCAAAAAAGATTTCTTGGCAAGTCTTAAAAGACAAAATTACGAGCGAAAAAACAATTAAAGCTTTTATAATTTCTGGTTTTTTGATTCTATTTCTTTTGGTTTCAGGCTGGGGAGGGTTGAAAGTTTATCAATCAAGATTAGAAAAAGAAGTTGATTCTTTAAAAAAAACTTATGGGCAATTTTTTGACCAAGAGAAGAAAAGGCAAGCTGAGGATATTATTGACCAGAACAGGCGTTTAAATATCTTAGCCGATCTTTGGAAAAAACATGTTTATTCTTCTTATCTTTTTGCGGTTTTGGGAGACGCTACTTTGCCAAAAGTTCAGTGGTCAGATTTGAATCTTGATGTTACGAAAAAATCTATGAGCCTTGAAGGTTTAGCTTTGAACTACGAGATTTTAGCTAAACAGATTTTGGCTTTGCAGGAAACAGGTTTTAGCAAGTTAGAAGTTGGAGATATAGGTTTGGATAAAGAAGGAGGAGTGAGTTTTTTTATCTCTTTTGAGTTTCCGGCAAAATTTTTGCAAGCAGAACAAAGCCCGGCAGATTCAGAAAATAAAAACAAATAAAAATTTTTAAAAATTTTAAAGCAAGAAAGCAAGAATTAAAAAAAGAGGGAAAAGAAAATTTTTTATTAGCTGATATTTATTTTTATCAAAATTATGAATAATCGCCCAATTTTAATTTTAACTTCTATTTATTTGATGGCTTTTTTAATTGGCTGGTTTCTTTTTTGGCCAGCTTGGGAAATAGTTGCTAATTATAGAGCAGAGATTAAAGAATGGCAAACTAAAATAGCCGAGGCCAAAATTACATGGCAGACAGCGCAACAGCGGAGCGCGAAAATAAATACAACAGAGATGAAAAATATGATTTTTAGCGCTTTGCCGGAAAATCTAAATGAGCCGGAATTATTAGTTCAATTTGAAGCTTTGTCTTCAAAAAATGGTCTAATTTTAAATTCAGTAGAATTTTCCGAGGAGCAAGAAGAAGCAAAAAGCAATGACGCTGTTTCAGTTTCTGGGTCTCAGATGGCTTCGCCTGAAAACATAAATCCAACCGCAGCGTCTCAAGTTTCATCAATGCCAGAGCAAGCAGTGGCGAAAAAATCAGATAGCTCTCAAGTCAAGAAAGAAAAAATAAATTTAGTTTTAGAAGGCGATTTTTCTTCTTTTTTGGATTTTGTTAAAGCTACAGAAAAGAGCCTGCGTTTATTTGATTTAATTTCATTAGATTTTTCTTCTTCGGGATCTGGTTCGGAAGGCCAGACTGGGACAGAAAAAGGGAAAAAATTTAATATTAGCTTGAGAACTTATTATTTGCCTAATAAAAAATAAAAATAAGTCTAATAAATAATTAACTATTAATTAACTATTAATTAACTATTAATTAAATAATAATTTATAGAAAATAAAATTTATATATGGCTATTGTCCCTGATAAAAAACAAGCTGGTAGTAAATCTTTTGAAACAGAGAAAGAGCGGCAGCAAAAAAAACTCATTTATGTTTTTTTGGGAGTTTTGTTAATCATAGGCGCGATTTTATATCTCGGTTTTTTTAATCGTAAAACACCTGTTCCCATGGAGACCGTATCGTCTTTAAACGGAGGTCCCCTTCCGGAGCAGATTACAGATAATTTAATTTCTGCTTTGCGAGCATTAAATTTCCAGGATTCTTTATTGAGTGATGAAAAATTTCAGGGTTTAGTTTTGGAAGGGGAGATACCAATTGTTGTTGGAGAAAAAGGGCGAAAAAATCCCTTTGCTCCTTTTTGATGAATAGAAATTGCCAGATAAGAAAGAATAAGATAAAAAGAAGAAGAAAATAAGAAATAAAATTTTTCTCTTTTGAGAATAGTTTAATTAAAGATAAGGGTAAGATTTTATTTAGTTGGTGGATAGTTTTTTACAAAAAAGAGGCAAGGGTGATTTTTATTTATTTTTTATGCCAAAACTAGTTGAAGAAATAAAACAAGCTCAAAAACGAGCGCAAGAGTTAAAGGTTCCTTTTATTGATTTGAGTGGTAAATTGATTTCTAAAGATGCCTTAAAACAAATTCCTGAAGAAGCAGCTACTTTTTACCAGATTATTCCTGTCGCTTTTGAGGGGGATAAATTGGTTGTCGGTATGATAAACCCGGATGATTTGCGTTCGCGTGAGGCTTTAAGATTTATTGCTCAAAGCCGTAATTTTATACCAAAAATCGGGTTAATAACTTTAACCGATTTTAAGAATGCCTTAAAGCAATATCGCACCTTAAAAGAAGAAGTTGAGTCAGCTTTAACTGAGTTAGATAAAGAATTATCTGTTAAAAAAGATAAAACAAAGAAAGTGGAGGTTGACGAAGAAGAAGAGATGGAAAAGATAATGGCCGAAGCTCCTATTACTAAAATTGTAGCAGTGATTTTGCGCCATGCTCAAGAAGGGAAGGCATCTGATATTCACATTGAGCCTGCAGAAAGAGATTTAAAAGTTCGTTTTCGGATTGATGGTATTTTGCACACCAGTCTTCTTTTGCCAAAAAGTATTCAATCAGCTGTTATTTCGCGGATAAAAATTCTTTCTAATTTAAAAATTGATGAAACGCGTGTACCGCAAGATGGGCGTTTTCATTCAGTGATGGATGGGCAAAAAATTGATTTTCGTGTTTCTACTTTTCCTACGGTCGCTGGAGAAAAAGTAGTTTTGCGTTTGCTTGACCCAAGTGTTGGTTTGATGTCGTTTGACCAATTAGGACTAGTTGGCCATAGCCGACAGATAGTTGAAGCAGCTATCAAGGAGCCTTATGGAATGATTTTAATCACTGGCCCCACAGGTTCCGGTAAAAGCACAACACTTTATGCTATTTTAAGAGTTTTAAATGAGGAAGCGGTCAATATTGTTTCTTTGGAAGATCCAGTAGAATATTACATTGAAGGAGTGGCGCAATCACAAATTAAACCGGAAATTGATTACACTTTTGCTTCTGGCCTTCGTTCAATTTTGCGTCAGGATCCAGATATTATTATGGTAGGGGAAATACGTGATTCTGAAACAGCAGAGTTAGCCACGCATGCTGCTTTAACAGGACATATTGTGCTTTCTACTTTGCACACCAATAATGCTTTAGGAGTGATTCCGCGTTTGACAGATATGGGCGTTCAGAAATTCTTGATTCCGTCGTCTTTAAAAGTAGCTATGGCTCAACGTTTGGTGAGACGTTTGTGCCCGGATTGTCGGCAAATTATAGAGTCGCCTAAAGAAGTTAAAAAAGTTATTTTGGAACAAATAGAGACAATGCCTGAGAGAACAAAAAAAGAAATTTTAGAAAAATATCCTGAGCTTAAAATTTGGCAGGCGCCGGGTTGCAAATTTTGTGGCGGTAAAGGCACCAAGGGCCGAATAGCAATTTATGAAGCTATGGCTATGACGCCGGAGCTGGAAAAAATTATCGTTGGTAGTCCGACTGAAGCCGAAATAAAAAGCGAGGCGGAGCGGCAGGAGATGATAACTATGAAACAAGATGGTATAATAAAAGTGCTGGAAGGATTGATATCTTTTGAAGAGCTAATGAGCACTGTGGAAAATTAAAAATTTTTATGTATTTTAATATTTTTTTAATATAATAAAAGATTACAAAATTTTTAAAGAGAATAAAAAATTAAATTTTATCTAAAAATACAAAATAATAAAATAATATGAAAAAAAAGCATAAATTTTTTTGTGAAAAATTAGCTGGTTTTACTTTAATTGAACTTTTGGTAGTTATTGCAGTAATAGGTGTTTTAGCCGCTATTTTGACTGTTTCTATTAATGATATGAGAGCGCGGGCTCGTGATGATAGGCGCATAAGCGATATAAAAACCTTAAGAGAGGCTTTGGCTATGTATCAGATAAGACAGGCAAAATATCCTGAGGCGGCAACGCAGATAACTATTAATGGTACTACTGATGCTCTCTCTGTAGCTTTGAAAAACGAAAGAGTGATAAGCGCAGTGCCGATTGACCCTTTAAATCAAGTAAAGGACGGATACGGTTATTTTTATTTTTATCGATCTTTAAATAGCGGAGCATCTTATGAAATTACTTATTGTTTGGAAACAAATTCTATCAAAGGGCAGACGAAGGGTTGTGATAAAAAGGTTGGCCCTTAAAAAAATTAAAAAATAATTTATTAATTTTTTATGAATGGTGAAAAAAAGAAAATTCTTTTAGTTGAAGACGATAAGTTTCTTTCAGAAATGTATGTGGCAAAACTTACAGAGAGTGGGTTTAGCATAGAAACCGCTTTTGATGGTGAGGAGGGTTTACACAAGATAAAAGAGATGAAACCAGATTTGATTCTTTTGGATATTGTTTTGCCAAAAAAAGATGGTTTTGAAATTTTGGCGGAGTTGAAAAAGGAAAAAGATTTGAAAGATATTATTGTTATTGCTTTGACTAATTTGGGCCAAAAAGAAGAAGTAGAGAAAGGTTTAAAGTTGGGCGCTGACGATTATATAGTTAAAGCGCATTTTACGCCAACTGAAGTAGTAACAAAAATTAAGAAAAAATTAGAAGAAAAGAATAAAACTTTATGACAGAAAATAATTCCTTTAAAAAAGAGATTGAGCAATTGCTGGAAGAGGTAATTAAAAGAAACGCGACCGATTTACATATTTCTACTGGTAGGCCGCCAAGTATCAGAATTGACGGTTCTTTGATGCCTTTACCCGATTGGCCGGTTTTAGATAGGGAACACGCTAAAAATTTAGCTTTAAGTCTCTTAAATCAAGAACAGGAAGAAAAATTTTGGGCTTATAAAGATATTGATCTTTCTTTTAATTATGGGGACAAGGCGCGTTTCCGGGTTAATGTTTTTCAGGAGACGAATAATATTGCTGCTGCTTTGCGTTTTATTTCTTCCCGTATTAGAACTATTGAAGAGCTTAATTTGCCAGCAATTCTGCATCGTTTTTCTCAAGTTTCGCAGGGTTTCTTTTTAGTTGTTGGACCTTCTGGCCATGGTAAATCTACAGCTTTAGCAGCTATGATTGATGAAATAAATCATACACGATATGACCATATTTTAACCATTGAGGACCCGATAGAATATGTTTTTCAGCAAGATAAATGTATTGTTGACCAGCGGGAGGTTGGCGTGGATGTAATAGATTTTCATCGGGGATTGCGAGCAATGTTTCGTGAGGATGCAGATATAGTTATGATAGGCGAGATGCGCGATTCGGAAACTATTTCCACAGCTATGACAGCTGCAGAGACAGGGCATCTTATTTTTTCTACTTTGCACACCAATACTGCTTCTCAAACAATAGATCGCATTATTGATACTTTCCCGCCTTACCAGCAATCTCAGGTCAGGGCTCAGCTTTCTTCAACTTTGCTTGGTATTCTATCAAGGCGTTTAGTGCCAGCTATAAATGGTGGTATGATTAATGCGGTAGAATTATTGATTGCTAATTCTGCTGTTAGAAATTTAATTCGTGAAGGCAAAACTCACCAAATTGATATTGTGATAGAGACAAGTCAAGAAGAGGGTATGATTTCTCTCAATCGGTCATTGGCAAATTTAATAAAAGAAGGTAAAATTTTATACGAAGAAGCTGAAAAATTTTCACCTAATTCTCAAGAATTAAGAATGCTTTTGCATTGAGAGATTGATAGAGGATTTAGGGTTTAAGGAGCACTTTGTTTTTTCGTTTTAAATAATAGTCATTAAAAATATATTTAATGAAATTTAATTTTATTGTTAAAAGTAAAGAAGGAGAAGTTCAATCTGGTGTAGTTGAGGCAGCGACAGAAAAAGAGGCGATTGAGGCTTTGCAAGCGAAAGGGTTAATTATTTTAAGTCTAAAAGCAGGCGAGATTCAACCTGTTTTTGCTCGCCAAATTAAACTTTTTCAGCGTGTTAAAAATAAGGATTTAGTTACTTTTGCGCGTCAATTTGCGACTTTAGCTTCAGCTCAGGTACCACTTTTACAAGCTTTGAAAGCTTTAGAAAAACAAACTGCTAACCCTTATTTTAAAGAGATTTTAAAAGATGTTTCCTCAGAGGTAGAAAGCGGAACTTTACTTTCTAAAGCTTTTGCTAATCATCCAAAAGTTTTTTCTCATTTTTTTGTCAGCATGATTAAAGCAGGCGAAGTTTCGGGAAATTTAGAAAATACTTTGAATTATTTAGCTGATTATTTAGAGAAACAATATTATTTGATTGCTCGTGTTCGCGGAGCAATGACTTATCCGGCTTTTATCTTTGGCGCCTTTATTCTTATTGGGATTTTAATGCTAATAATGGTTGTGCCAAAATTAATGCAATTTATTTCAGAGGCAGGGCAAGAATTACCTTTTATGACAAAATTGCTTTTAGGGATTTCTAAATTTATGCAAAACTGGTGGTGGCTTTTATTAATTTTATTCATAGGGGCGTTGATAGTGATTTGGCAGGCTTTTAAAAAATATCCTCAAGCGCGAGAATTACGCGATAAATTGATTCTCAAAATGCCGATATTGGGAGAAAGGGTTTTTAAGAAAATGTATGTGGCCCGCATAGCGGAAAATTTAAGCACTCTTATCCAAAGCGGTGTTTCTATTTTGCAGGCTTTAGAAGTGACTTCAGAAGTTATAAGTAATTTGGTTTATAAAAAAATTGTTATTCAGGCGCGTGAAGATGTGAGAATAGGTAATTCTTTATCTGATGCTTTGTCTAAATATAAAGAAATTCCTCCTTTGGTGACGCAAATGATAGCCACCGGCGAAGAGACCGGAGCTATAGATTCTATTTTAAAAAAAATGTCTCTTTTTTACAGTAAAGAAATTGACGCAACAGTTGATAATTTATCGCAGCTGATTGAGCCTTTGTTAATTTTAGTTATTGGTGGAGCGGTAGCTTTTTTGATTGCGGCTATCTTGGGACCAATTTATAATATAGCAAACAGTGGTGCGGTTTAGTTGCCAGCAGAAATAGATGATAAAAAAAATCAAAATTTTAGAATATAGAATTTGTTAATTATTAAAAAAAGATAAAATATAATTGAAAGGGGGTGAGAAATGTGAAAAAACAAAAAGGTTTTACTTTAATTGAATTATTAGTCGTTATTGCTATTATTGGTATTTTGGCAACAATCGTGACGGTGTCTTTGAATACTGCGCGTGCTAAAGCTCGCGATAGTCGGCGGATATCTGACGCTCGTCAGGTTCAATTAGCTGAACAGATGTATTATGATGCAAATGGTAGATACTCCGCGACATTAGCCGCTTTAACAACACCTACTGCCTATATTTCAGCTGTTCCTCTTGACCCAAGCAATAGCGGCAGTTATGTTTATACATACGCAACTGATGCTAATGGGACAACTTATGTTTTTAAAGCTGTTCTGGAAAATTGGAATAGTGCGTTAGATGCTGATGTTGACGGATCGGTTTTGGGTGCGACCTGTGGCACAAATGGCAGTACGGAGAGAGAATTTTGTGTCCAACCGTAATTATCTTGTTTGAATTTTCTATTTTTTACCTTCTTTCAAAAACCACTTGTTATTTTTTCGAGTGGTTTTTGTTTTTGTGTTAAAATAAAGTAGAGTTTATTATTAATCGCTATCGTTTATGGACAAATTACTTTATTTTTTTGTTTTTCTTTTTGGGTCGGCAATAGGCAGTTTTTTAAATGTAGTAATTTATCGTTTAGAAAGCGAAGAGGAGATAGTAAAAAAACGGTCTCATTGTGTAAATTGCGGCCAAACTTTGCGTTGGCCTGACTTAATTCCTCTTTTTAGTTTTTTTTATCTTGGGGGCAGATGCCGTTATTGCCACAAAAAAATATCCTGGCAGTATCCATTAGTTGAGTTATTAACAGGATTAATTTTTGTTTTAATTTTTAAAATTCAGTTTTTAAATTTTAGTCAATTTTTTTATCTTGGATTTTCAGATTTTTCTTTTTTGAGATTAATTAATTTTTTCTATTTTTTATACGCAGCTTGTTCACTATTAGTTATTTTTGTTTTTGATTTACGCTATTATCTTATTCCTGATAAAGTCCTTTTGCCTTTAATTTTAATAACTTTTTTTTGGCGAGGGTATTTATCTTTAAAAACATTAAAAGGGTCGATATTATTAGATTGGCTGTTGGTATTTAAGAATTTTGCTCCCTATTTTTTTTCAGCTTTGGGGGCTTTTGCTTTCTTTTTGGCAATCATTCTTATTACTCGTGGGAAAGGTATGGGTTTTGGAGATGCTAAATTAGTTTTTTTGCTAGGACTCATTTTGGGTTGGCCGAAGATTTTTATAGCTTTATTTCTTTCTTTTTTTATAGGTTCTTTAGTGGGCTTGGCTTTGATTTTAATTAAAAAAAAGAGCTGGAAATCATCTGTCCCTTTTGGGCCCTTTTTAATTGGAGCAACTGTTTTAACTATATTTTTTGGTCAAACTTTAATTAAGGTGATTTTGCCTTTTTATTATTTTTAGAAAAAAAGAGAAGAAGCTTTATCTTAAAAGAAAATAATTGATTGAGGATAAACTAGAGAATATTTTTTTATTTAATGCTATAATAAGATAAGAAGCTTAAAGAGATTTGCCGTTTTTATTTAAATTAAAAAAAGAGAAGGCTCAGAAGAAAACAAAAGCTATTTTAAAAAACAAAATAAAAATAAGCTAATAAGAATAAAAATAAATTTTAAATAAACTTCTAGAGGCGGTGCAGAAAATATTAATTTAGTATGAAAAAAAAGAAGAACCATTTAATTTCAAAAAATCCTTTTGGTTTTACTTTAATAGAACTTTTAGTTAGCGTTTTTATTTTGGCACTTTTGGGCGCTTTAGCTTTAGCCAATTTTTACCGTGGCAATCAAAGCTATCAATTATTGCAAACAGCGCAAAAATTAGTAGCTGATTTAAACAGAGCTCAAAATATGTCTTTAACAGGATCTTTTTCGCGCGATTATGGAATAGTCAATGGGTTTGGAGTAAACTTTAAACAAGGCAACGATTATTATATTCTTTTTGCTGATCGAAATGATAATAAAACCTTTGATGAAGGGGTGGATTTTGTTGTTGAAACAATTAAGCTGCCAGATAATTTTGGAGCTTCTTGGCAAGTTAAAGAAATTACCTACCGTAGTTCTGCATCCCAATACCCGCCAGTCTTTTCTCCTGTAGGTAGAAGCATTTACTATCTTTCCGGATTAGATATTTTTTTTAAGCCACCTTATGCAGTTTGCTATGTTAATTCTCAAACTGAAACTGAAAGATTTTCTCCTCCGTATATTTGGAAAGATGTTTTTCAGGGGATAATTACATTGAAGCCGAAAGGGAATTCAGCATTAACAAAGACTGTCACCGTTGAAACTTCCGGAAAGATTATGGTTAATTAAATTAAATAATTAGATGAGAAGAAAAAATCAGAAAAAAATAAATTTTGTGGGGGGCCAATGTTTTTCTCCTGGCTTCAGCCTACTGGGGATTTTAGTATCATGTTTTGTTGTTAGTTTATCTTTGATTGGAATTTTAGGATTGATTGCTTCTTCATTAAGGGCAGCAGAAATTAGCAAGGATCGTTTGGTTGCCGCTGGTTTAGCACAAGAAGGCATAGAAATTGTCAGAAATATACGCGAAACTAACGTTTCCTGGGCAAACTGGTATGGTAATTTTAACCTCAATACAGTTTATAATTATCGAGTCCAGTATAATTCTTCCAATTTTTTACCTTACAGCGACACCCCATTAAAAATTAATAACGGACTTTTTTCTTATGATAGTGGAGTTGATTCTTATTTTTATCGTAAAGTAACTTTGCGAAAACTCTCCGCTGATGAGATAAAAGTTTTAGTTGAAGTTAAATGGCGTCAGCCCAATGATGCTAATTGGCATAGTTTATTGGTTGAAGATGGATTATGGCGTTGGCGCGATTAATTTTATTTTATGAAAAAATCAGATAGAGTAAAAATAAAAATAGTACCAGAGAGAAGGGCAGGGTTTACCTTAGTTGAATTATTAGTTTCAATGGCTGTTTTTGGCTTAATTATAGCTGCGGTAGTAGGGGTTATTGTTTCCGGTTTGCGCGCTCAGCTTCGAATTATTGCCTTACAAAGAGTTCAGGATAGTGGACGCTATATAATAGAAATCGCAACAAAAGAAATAAGGTCAAGTTCTGTTAATTCTTTGCCAGGTGGTCCTTTATCGTTAATAAACATCACTAACCCTGAGGGTAAGACCTTTTTTTACGAAATAAAAGATAAAAAATTTTGGCGCAATGGTATGGCGATAACTCCTGACAATATAGAAATTGTTGACGGTGGTTTTTATGTAAGAAAGACTCAATTTCCGGAAACTACTCTTTTAACGTTATTTTTAAAAATGAGAGCTTTAGGGGGGAGTTTTTTGGGCGAAGCTTCGCCTGAGATTAATTTACAAATGACAGTAGCTTCTAGGAATTTTTAATTTAATAAAAATGAAAGATTATTTTTTAATTTTTAAGAAATATTTTTTTAGTCAGCAAGGTGATGTCCCGCTGCTGGTAACTTTTTTAATTTTAGCTAATTTATTAATTATTGGCCTAGGTTTAGCAGCTGTTAATTTTTTAGAGATAAGAATGTCGGAAGACGAAGGACAATCTGTCAAAGCTTTTTATGCTGCTGATGCTGGCGTTGAATGGTGTATTTATCAAATTTGGCAAAAAGGATTAGATTGCGATTCGGGTGAAGTGGTTTTAGGTAACGGGGCTATTTATGATGTAGTTGGAGGAATTATTATTGGCGATAAAGGAATGCTAAATTCTTTAGGTTATAATGATGCTCAGAAAAAAATTTCTAGAAAAATAAACTTAGGATGGGAGTAGCATGAATAAAGAGCAAGCGCGCCAAAGAATAGAAAAACTTCGTCAAGAGATAAATCGGCATCGTTTTGCCTATCATGTTTTAGATAAAATGGATATCTCTGACGCAGCTTTTGATTCTTTAAAAAATGAATTAGAAGAGCTTGAGCTGCAATTTCCTGATTTGGTTACGCCAGATTCTCCAACTCAGCGGGTAGGAGGAGAGGCGTTAGATAAATTTGATAAAATTAAGCATGAGATGCCGATGCTTTCTTTAAATGACGCTTTTGGCGAAGAGGAAATTTATGCTTGGCAAGAAAGAATTCAGAAATTTGTTACGCCTCCTAAAAAGTTGGATTATTTTTGCGAATTAAAACTTGACGGCTTAGCCGTCTCTTTAGTTTACGAAAATGGAATTTTAGCTTATGGTGCAACCCGCGGCGATGGTTTGACAGGGGAAGATGTAACTTCAAATTTAAAAACTATTGAAGCTATTCCGTTGCGTTTGCGCAAGCCAGAAGATGAGGAATTAGAGAAGCTAGGTTTTAGCCAAGAGCAAATTAGAAAAATAAAAAGAGCAGCAGAGCATGGACGTTTAGAGGTTAGAGGAGAAGCGATAATGACTAAAGAAGTTTTTGAGAAATTAAATAAAAAATATAAAAAAGAAGGCAAACCTTTTTTGGCTAATCCAAGAAATGCCGCCGCTGGTTCTATTAGACAATTAGATCCAAAAATTACTGCTGAACGCCATTTAAGTTTTTTTGCTTACGCTTTAGTTACTGATTTAGGGCAGAAACGTCATAGAGAGGAGCATTTTATAGTTAAATTTTTAGGATTTCCGACTTTTATTGATGAGTCTGAAAAAAAATATGCCCGTTTTTGTCAGAATTTAGATGAAGTAATAGAATTTCATAAATTTTGGGTAAAGAACAGAGAAAAATTACCTTTTGGTTGTGATGGAGTAGTGGTGGTAGTTGATGATATTGAACTTCAGAAGAAAATGGGAGCTGTAGGTAAAGCGCCTCGTTGGATGCAGGCTTATAAGTTTTCCGGCGAAGAGGCTACCACTATTGTCAAAGATGTTATCATACAGGTTGGGCGAACTGGTATTTTGACGCCTGTGGCAATTTTAGAGCCAGTAAAAGTCGGTGGTGTGACTATTTCTCGAGCGACTTTACATAACGAAGAAGAAATAAAGAAGTTAGGTTTAAAAATTGGTGATACAGTGATTGTGCGGCGTGCTGGAGATGTTATACCTGATATTGTAAAAGTTTTATCGGGTTTGCGTTCGGGTAAAGAAAAAAATTTTTCTATGCCAAAAAATTGTCCAATTTGCGGAGGCGCGGTTGAAAAGAGAGAGGCTATTAGCAAAAAAGGAGGTAAGACTGTAGGATATTTTTGTACTAATAAAAATTGTTTTGCGGTTAATCGACGAAGATTCCATCATTTTGTTTCAAAGCAGGCTATGAATATCGAAGGCTTGGGGCCTAAAATTCTTGATCAGTTGATAGAGGAAGGGTTAGTAAATGATTTGGCAGACCTTTATGAGCTAAAAGAGGGGGACTTAGAAGGACTGGAGCGTTTTGCTGAAAAGTCGTCCCAAAATATAATTGCGGCTATCAATAAAAGCCGCGAAGTGCCTTTATATCGTTTTATTAATGCTTTAGGTATTTTACATGTAGGAGAGGAAACAGCGAATAATTTAGCCAATCATTTTGGCGATTTGAAAAATTTAGCGCAAGCTACTGAAGCGGAATTGATGGCTGTCCCTGATATCGGCGAAGTAGTCGCGTCAAGTATTAAAAATTGGTTTAGCCAAGAAAAAAATAAAAAATTACTTGCTAAACTTTTACGTTTTATTAAAATCAAAAAGCCGGAAATTAAAAAAACTAAGCAGAATTTTAAAGGATTGAAAGTTGTTTTAACAGGGGAGCTAAAAACTTTATCCCGCGATCAGGCTAAAGAGCTTATTCGCCGGCAAGGCGGAGAAATTTCAGAATCAGTTTCTGCGAGGACAAGTTTAGTGGTGGCCGGCAATTCTCCGGGCTCAAAATATGAAAAAGCTAAAAAATTAGGAGTAAAGATTATTGATGAAGAAGAGTTTTTAAAGATGATTAATAATTAATAAATTAAATAGCAAAATTTAAAGATATTTTTATGTTTGATATCACCCATGTTGCTAAATTAGCCCGTTTGGGTTTAGCAGAAAAAGAAAAAGATAAATTAGCCAAAGATTTGGTTAAAATTTTGGATTTTGTAGAAAAGCTGAAGGAGGTCGAAATAAGCGATGTTGCGCCGATGGCGCAAGCTACTGGTTTAAGAAACGTGATGCGCGCTGATAAGGCAAAAAATCAGGAGAGCAAAGAAAGGAAGGAGATTTTGCAAAATGCGCCGGAAAAAGAAAAAGGTTATATAAAAGTAAAAGCAGTTTTCAATTAATAATTTTTAATATCAACAAAAATCTTAAAGGAAAAATATGGATTTAATTAGTTTAACAATAAAACAAATACATGAGGGTTTAAAGAGTAAAGATTTTTCAGCCGAAGAATTAGTTGATGCTTTTGTGGGGCGAATTGAAAAAGAAGATAAGGAGATTCATGCTTTTTTGG
>CAYMCB010000003.1:0-24786 GCA_964388895.1 uncultured Candidatus Saccharibacteria bacterium | reverse complement strand
AGCGGCTCGGCTTTGCGTTAACAGAGAAGCAAAGCCCGCAAAAATTGTTTCCTTAATTGAAAAAAATTTTTGCGCCCGCTTCTTAAAAGAAAAAGAAATTTTTGCGGGCTTTGCTTGCCGCCGTCAGACAGCGAGCCGCTGGGTGGGATTGCCGCCCTATGGGCGGCAATTAGTCGGGCTTTCGCTCAAAATGAGTTCTAACTTTTTCCACCAGACACCACCAATCGCAACTTTCGCCGTTTTGGGAAAGTATTGCTTCTCGGATTTCTGCCCCGCCCCGCAAAGCGGGGCGGGGCAGTTAGTCAGCGTCTGAGTTTTCTTTCTTAATAAAAAGTTCTAACTTTCTCAAGTAAGTTCCGCCACTACAAAACAAGACAGCTTTTTGCGAGGCCCCGCCGCCCTGCTCGTCAGAACAAAACGGGGCAGAAAAATTGGCTCTATATTTTTTGTTTTTGCGCGCGCCGATTTTTTTAATTCTTAAAGGAAAGGCAATTTTTCTGCGAGGTAGTACCGCTTGGCGGCGGGGTGGAGCAAATTGGAATTTTTCAAAAATTCCTGCTAAAATAGTTTCTAACGTCGTTGTAAAGCCACGCTAGCAAGAAAATTACAAATTGTAAGCGGTTTCGGTTTACCTCGCTTCATTCGTCGAATTATATTATTGCATTACACTTTCAGTCGCTTCGCTCCTTCAAAACACATAATTGATTAAAAGATTCTTCTCTTGCAATAATTCATTTCTTGCAATAATTCATTCAAATTCACCTACAAAAAACTCTTAAATGCCATTTAAGTATAATTCTCCGGCTTAACTCAAAAAATCTTTTACTATTTTATTATAAAAATATTATAGAATGTTAAAGTTCAACTAATTTTATGAAACTGAAAAAAGATGCGTACGGCCAAGAAGTCTGGGCTTTCTTCCAAGGTAAGAAATCATTTGAATTTATTGAAAGAGATGATGGTTTTGTAGATATTTCAAGCGGTGCACAGGCTTACTTTGCGAAATTTAAGGATTGGCCAAAAATTCAAAAAAAAGCAATAAAATTCGCCAAAGGGAAAATCCTTGATATCGGCGCTGGGGCTGGACGTATTTCGCTTTTTTTACAAAAAAGAGGCTTTGATGTCATAGTCATAGACAATTCTCCTCTTGCTATTAAAGTTTGTAAACAGCGTGGTGTAAAACATGCTAAAGTTTTACCCTTTGAAAAGATCAGAACTTTCAAACCAAATACCTTTGACACCATTATCATGTTTGGAAATAATTTTGGATTATTTGGCAGTTTCAGAAAAGCAAAAACTTTACTGAAGATTTTACACAAAATAGCTAAACCAGGTGCCTTAATAATTGCTGAAAGTAATGACCCTTATAAGACAGATGACCCGGTGCACCTTTCATATCACAGATTCAATAGAAAAAGGGGAAGGATGCCTGGCCAACTTCGCATTAGAATTAGATTTAGAAATTTTATTGGGAATTGGTTTGATTATTTAATTGTTTCAAAAGAAGAGATGAAACAGATTCTAAAAGATACTGGCTGGAAGATTAAAAAATTCATTGATTCTGACAAGCCAATGTATATTGCAATTATTGAAAAAGAATGATTGCTCGCCCGAGAAAACTCAAAAATTCTACGAATTTTTGCCACGCCCTGCGGGCCTTTACTTCATTCAGGACGTCTAACAACGATTAAGAGGAAAATCCTTGCAGGATTTTACCCTAATTTTCACTTCGTGAAAACTTCTCTTAATCGCATACGTTAAGTGACATTGCGCTGATTTTAAAAATGTGATTGAATACAGCTAATTTATTAATCTTAATTTAAACCTATGAAGAAAATCATTTTTCTCGTAGCAGTCGCTGGTTTAGCCATTTTCTTGGCTGGTTGCTCCAATCAAGTGACCATCGATGAAAAAAAAGACGAACAGCCGGCCGCACAACAAAACGTAAATCAACCTACACCAGTTGTTGATGATAATCAAAACACAGAACAACCTGTCGCACAAGTTGATGAATATCAAGGATGGAGTTATTTCTCCAATTCAACTGGTGGTTATAGTTTCAAATATTCTCCAACTTGGAGTGCGGCCGTCAATCAATATAACAACAAAAATTCTTTATTCGGAGTCGGAGCAACTAGCCAATCTGGAAAAGGCGGAGTCGAAGTAAATAGCTACACTGGCACATTAGAAGCATATTTAAATTACATGGAGCAAAATACGGAAGTAAAATATCTCGCTCGCGAAAATGTAACTATCAATGGAGTTTCTGGAATCCGTACCAATCACGAGGGTTTCCCTGTGAGTGGATATTCAGTGCTACTTAAAAGGGGAGATCAAGTATTTAATATCTATATCAACAGTAAAGAAACTAGTGATATAGAGCTATTTGATAAATTGGTCGCGAGCTTCGCCTTTTCCAATTAAAATCAGCACAACATCACCTAACAAAGTGTATGCAGTTCAGGCTCTTTCGAGAGCCTTCACCCAAATTGAAAAACCCCGCCCTCTTTGATAAGATATAAGGTAGCAGGGTTTTTCAACTTCGCATACACTTGAACGTTATACGCAATCGGCTTCGGGACATCTGAAATAAAAAGATATAAAAAAATAAACATAATTTATGAAAGGAGGTGAATATAAAATGGCAGAAATTTCGTTGGATGAATATAAAAAGGCATACAGGGGAATAAAAAAAGAAGAAGAGAAACGAGGGTTTCTAATCCATCTGGCAGTGTACATATTAGTTAACATCATGCTGATAGTCATTAACTTCTTGTACTCTCCAAAAGATATTTGGTTCTTCTATCCGCTCTTGGGTTGGAGTATCGGAATAACCACACACTATCTAAATGCTGTTCGCTGGATAGAAAAAAATCTTAAGGAGAGAGAGGCAAAAATAGAATACAGAGCAAAAGAGATGAAAAAATAATAGCGTTCCTTCGCCGACTGCGCTCACTTCGTTCGCTGCGTATAACAAAGCGTATTCGGCTGCACTTTCGGTACTTCGCCAAAACCCGCCTTCGGTGGGCTTCAGATACGCTTAAAACGTCTGCGAAATAAATATTATTTTTTCAACAGCCAATATGTCAACATACAAAGAGATCACATACAACAGTAAATCGCTAATTAAACGCTGGCTACATCGAAGAAGGTTTAACGAGGTAGTAAAAATATTGAACTTAAAAACATCTGATTTACTGCTTGATTACGGGTGTGGCGATGGATATTTGCTTAAGTTGTGTTCAAAATCGATTTCTTCACAGAATTTATATGGTTTCGAGCCAGCAAATAATATGTACGAAGAAGCTATTCAGAATGTCGGAAAAGGAATTAAAATAGTTCAAGACTGCAAGGAATTAAATAGAAAATTTACAAAAAATAGTATGCTTGGAAACATGTGAACATTTGATTGACGATGATCTAAAAAAATTATTAATCAACATTGAAAATCTACTTATGCCCAATGGACAAGTTATTATTAGCGTCCCAATAGAAATTGGCATCCCAGCAATGCTTAAAAATCTCTATAGATTTTTCAAAAACAAAAATCATGGCAATTTAACTTTTAAGAATTATATAAAAACGATATTTGGGTTCACTGTTCCTAGAGACACGAATCAAAAATTAAGTAATGTTAACTATATATATTCACATATAGGATTTGATCATCGAAAGCTTGAATTACTGCTCAATAATTATTTTAGAATCCAACATAAGTTCTACTCTCCAATTATTTTTTTAGATCAGTATTAAATAATACAATTTATTATATCTGTAAAAAAAATAATATTTACATCGCCTAACAACGGATATACGGCTACGCTTCGCTTTGCCCAAATGTTCGGTTTCGCCTCGCACTTCGTATGTCCGAAGCCATTGCATGAAATAATTTTTGTATAGAGAAAACGACGAAAAGATTTTTGAAAAATTTATCGGCGAGTGGACAAAAAGCGAAAGGAGGCCGAAGGAGGAGAAGGGAGCTTTTTGCCCGAGAACCGTCAGCAAAATTGCTTCGCAATTTTGCGTCAATGGATGCCCGAATTTTACTCAAAATGATTCTGATTTTTTTAATAGAAACTCCCTGTTAAATAACGCCAAATTTAATTAGCCGCCTTGCCTTACTTTCGGCTCAAATCACAATAGTATAAGCAAAAAAGTTTTTTGGCAACACATAATTTTAACACCTTGGCAAAAACCCATAAACATAAATTTTAGTTTTTATAATCCTATGAACACATACAATTGGTATTCACAACTTATCAAACCATCGTGGGCGCCTCCCAGCTGGCTTTTTGGGCCAGCCTGGACCTTTCTTTATACGCTTATTGCGCTTTCTTTTGGTACGGTTTTCTATAAAGTACTTACTGGTAGATTACCAAAAATAATAGCCTTACCTTTCGTTTTAAATCTCATTTTTAATCTCGCTTTCACCCCTCTGCAATTTGGATTAAAAAATAATTTTTTAGCAGCAATTGATATTCTGCTTGTCTTTAGCACGCTTATTTGGTCAATTATTGCTATCTATCCTCATATTCGTTGGGTTGCTTACATACAAATTCCATATTTTCTTTGGGTCTTATTTGCGACAATCTTGCAACTAACTATTACTTATTTAAATCGATAGAATAGATTTAAATAAAATCTAAATTCGGAAAATAAAAATTTACGCCAGTTTATTTTTCTATTAAAATAAATCTACCCACCAAAGAGGGGAGGGTTGCCAGAGAGGCCGAATGGGCCGCACTCGAAATGCGGTATGCCCGCAAGGGCATCAGAGGTTCAAATCCTCTACCCTCCGCCAGTTTCTAAAAATCACTAACAGGAAAATAGGAGAAAAATGAAATCGCGATTTTTTACATAAATTATAATTTTATTAGAAAGATGCGGCTAATCTTTATCGCTTAATCTAAGAAAGAGACTTATCCAATAACATTAATCTAAATCGTCATTCACTAAATCAGCAAAAAGAAAAAATTTATATTTAAATCTTTACCTGGAAACATTTTTTAGCAAAAATTTAAAACGCTTTTTGCGATTTTTTTATTTGTCTTAATTTGCTATTTTGGATAAATAAGCTATACTATAAAATTATGCTAAAAATTTTTTCTAATTTTATTAATAATAGTCATTTGCTAATTTTAGCTGTTTTCTTAACCGCCGCCGTTTTTCTGCTCTGGAACATAATTCTTAATTGGCAAATTCTAAAAATCAGAAAAAAGCTAAAAAGTCTTTTTGCTGGAGCCAAAGCTACAGATTTAGAAGAAATCATTTTCTCGCAAATTAAACGTTTAAGGCAAAACGAAAAAGAAATAAAAGAATTAAAAAAATTTTGCCAATATTTAGAAAAAATGTCTCTTAAAGGAATCCAAAAAATAGGCGTTATTAGATTTAATCCCTTCAAAGATACTGGCGGTGATCAAAGTTTTTCCTTAGCCTGTCTTGACGCCCAAAATGACGGCTTTATTCTAACCAGTCTTTTTACTCGTGAAGGCACCCGGCTTTACGCTAAACCTTTAAATCAAGCGGAATCAAAATATCCCTTAACAGAAGAAGAAAAGAAAGCCATAGAACAAGCCTTAAAAACAAAAAATAAAACAAGCTTAAAAAATAATTCGGAAAATAAAAATTAAAAAATCCCCTTATTTAGCAGCTAAAATTTTACATTTGATTGTTAGTGCTTTAAAATTTTATCTGAAATTCTATCTGAGTTAATTAAAATTTATGGAAGCTAAAACTATAAATTCGTCAAAAAAAGAAGAACAACCGCGACCGCCAGTCGTGGTTATTTTGGGACACGTAGACCACGGGAAAACTAGCATTCTAGATTATATTCGTAAAACCAAAGTAGCTGAAAAAGAAAGCGGTGGCATCACTCAACATATTGGAGCCTATCAAATAGAAATACCTTCGCCGAACTCTCAACAAGATAAAAAAAAGATTACTTTCATAGACACGCCCGGGCATGAAGCTTTTTCAGCTATGCGCTCAAGAGGAGCAAAAGTAGCAGATATAGCAGTACTAGTTGTGGCAGCTGACGACGGCGTAAAACCACAAACAAAAGAAGCAATTAAACACATCCTCCATCTCAATCTTCCTCTGATTGTAGCCTTAAACAAAATAGACAAACCAACGGCCTTACCTGATAAAGTAAAAAAAGAATTAGCGGAAAATGGAATTTTAGTGGAACCATTAGGCGGGCAAGTTCCCTTGGTCTTGACTTCGGCTAAAACAGGATTAGGAATTGATGAACTTCTGGAAATGATTTTATTAGTAGCTGAAATGGAAAATCTTTCAAATGACATTAACAAACCAGCCAGCGGTGTAATCATTGAATCACGGCTAGATCCAAAAAAAGGAGCTGTTGCTACACTGCTTGTTAAAGAAGGGGTTCTAAAAATCAAAGATTGCCTAGCCGCCGAATCGACTTTTGGAGTCATAAAATCAATGGAGAACTTTTTAGGGCAACAAATAGAAGAAGCTTTTCCAGCTACACCAGTTTTAATCATTGGCTTTAACGAAGTACCACCAGTAGGAGAAGAGTGGCAAGTTATGCCTTCTTTAGAAGAGGCCAGACAAAAAGTTATGGCTAAAGCTGCCTTAGAGAAACCAAAAAGAGAAATGGCTGAAATTTTAGACATAAATCCCGAACAAAAAGTTTTTAACATTATTTTAAAAGCTGATGTTTCTGGCTCTTTAGAAGCTATTTACGAAACATTAAAATCAATTCCCCAAGATGAAGTAATTATAAGAATTCTTAAAGCCGAAGTAGGGGAGATTAATGAAAATGATATAAAATTGGCCGAAGCAGCAAAAGCCAGAATTTATGGTTTTAGAACTAAAGCCCAAAATCTAGCAGAAAAATTAGCTGAGAGAAAAAATATCAAAATCAAAACTTCTCCTATTATCTATGAGCTAGTTCAAATTGTTAGACATGACGCAAGCTTGTTATTAAATCCGCAAATTAACCGGCAAAAAATCGGAAAAGTTAAAATTTTAGCCATTTTCAAAACCGAAGGCAAAAAACAAATTATCGGCGGCCGGGTTTTAAGTGGTCAAATTATCCGTCAGGGACTTTTTGAAATTATTCGTCAAGAAGAAAAATTAGGAGAGGGAAAAATTTTGCAGCTCCAGCAAAATAAACAACCAGTAATCTCTGTTGGCAAAGATAAAGAGTGCGGCCTGCAAATCGAAAGTGAAGTCTTAGTTGACAAAAATGACATTCTAGAAATTTTCCAAGAAGAAAAAATTAAAAGGAATCTTTAAATGACTTCGTATCGCCAAGAAAAAATGAACTCACTTTTAAGTTATGAATTCGGACAGCTCCTTTTAACAGAAGAAGAATTTGAAACAGGTGTTTTTGTAACGGTTATAACCACAGAAATTTCCCCTAATTTAAAACAAGCTAGAATTTTTTTAAGCATTTTCCCAGAAGAAAAAAGTCAAAATATTTTTAATCGATTAAATAAACGAGTTACCTATTTCCAAAAAATTTTAGAAAAAAAATTAACGCTTCCTCCTGCTTTAAAAATTGAATTAGCCCTAGCCCCAAAAACAGATTTATATCTCTGACCCGACTTATGATTTTGTCAAAAAATCTAATAGAAAAATTTAAACAAATTAAAAAAATAATTGATAACGCAGAAAATATCCTTATTACTACTCATAACGAGCCAGATGCCGACGCTTTAGGATCATCTTTGGCTTTAAAAATGTTTCTAGAAAAACAAGGGAAAAAAGCGGCTGTTTTTTGCGTTGATCGCGTACCTAGTTTTTTAAAATTCTTACCTCGAAGTCAAGAAATAAAAAATAAAATTTTCCTTGAGGATTTTTCTGTAATTTTTGGCTTGGACTACGGAAGCTTTGAAAGACTTTTTTTGCCTAATTATCGACTAGAAATGGATTCGCAGATAAAATTTATTACTTTTGATCATCATTTAATTGGCAAACATTTAGGATTGCAAGTTTTGGATGGCCGCGCTTCTTCAGTTTCGGAAATACTTTTTCTTTTCTTTGATTTTTTAAAAATTCCACTAGATAGTCAAATCGCCACTTGCCTTCTGGCCGGTATCTATGACGATACTGGTGGTTTCCATCACCCTAACGTCGGCTCCCGAACTTTAAAAATTACTAGTCAGTTAATGTTAGCTGGCGCACCTTTGCCAAAAATCGCCAAATTTCTTTCTTCAAAAATCAAATCATCAGAAGAAATAAATATTTGGCAAAAAATTTTTTCCCGACTTGAAATAGACAAAAAAAGTGGCTTAATTTTTTCTTGGCTAGATAAACAAAACCCTCATGAAAATACAGAAAATTTTAAACGATCAGAAATAGTTAACTTGCTAAGCGCAGTGCCTGAGGCTAAAGCCGCTCTTCTTTTAGTCAAAAAAGGAAATAAACAAATAGATGGTTCTTTGCGTAGCCAAAAAAATAGACAGATTGACGTAGCGGCTATTGCCCAATACTTTGGCGGTGGAGGACACAAGCTAGCAGCTGGCTTCCGTACTAATTTAGAAATGAATCAAATAGTTAACACCGTCAAAAAAATTTTACTGCAAAAAGCCAATTGACCAAAAAGAAAATAAAAAATATGATATATTTATCAAGAAATTTAATTGGCCGGATAGCCAAGTGGTAAGGCAGAAGTCTGCAAAACTTCTATACGCGGGTTCAATTCCCGCTCCGGCCTCCACTACAAAACAAGACGGCTTTTTGAGAACCAATTCATGGGCGACGCGCAAAGCCGCCTACTGATTTTTAGACTTGTTTTTCTCTTCGGCTCAACGCACGCAAGTGCGCCGATTTTTTTAATTCTTAAAGGGAAAAAGATTTCTCTGCTCGGCTTCCGCGCTAAAAGCGCGGAGCGGCGGGGCTTCGCTTCGACTCAGGCGGCTCGGCATTCCCCCCCAACTCCTCCTGCCGAGCCGCCCTCGCTTGACAGTTTTATTTGTTTTTCAATTTTGTGCTATACTAAAATTGTGATGCAATAAAAGTGTGAATAAAAACTCAAAAATATGATTGACCAAAAAGTTGTTGATTACATAAAAACTTCCTTGGCGCAAGGTAAAACAAAAGAAGAATTATATAAAGAACTTCTAGAGCAAGGTTGGACTATTGAAGTTATTCAAGAAAATTTTAATGCGATAATCGCCGAACAAGAAAAGGAAGATACATCAAAAAAGACGATCCGTATTATCGTAACCATTGGCGCCATTCTTGTTGGGGCAGGCTTTTTTTCGTTTATCGCCGCAAACTGGCAAGAAATGTCAAGACCAGTAAAAATCGGCGTCATTCTTGTTTCAATGCTTGCGTCTTACGGAATTGGCTGGTATTTAAAAGAAAGGCTCAATCTAGAGAAAACCGGCTCAGCCTTGTTTTTACTTGGTTCTATTATTTACGGCGCGGGAATATTTTTAGTGGCTCAAATGTTCCATATGCGAGCAAATTGGCCAGACGGTTTTATTTTGTGGATGTTTGGTGCTATTGCGGTTGCGTTTGCGTTAGAATCATTTCCGCATTTTTATCTCGCTATTCTTTTGGGGATTGTAGCAATTGTCGGGCACCCTATAGAAATCTTCACTGGAATTTTTGGATACCGCGCATTTTTATTAACTTCTTCATTTTTGCTTCTAATTGCAACCTTAATAACTTTTATCACCGGCTGGGTTGTCAGAAAAAGAATGCCATCGAAGTTTAAAGAATTTTATTAAACAATATGTATAATTTTTATAGTATTTTTTCTTTCCTGCTTTGGCCAATTTTAATCATTGGTTTGATTGTATTTTTTATCAGACGAAGACATAAAAAATTACATCCTTCTCAAAACAAAGAATGGTATTTGCAATTTGCATTATCTAAAGAAGATGCGGTAAGCCAATTGTTTCTTTTATTTTCACTTTTCTTTCTCGGCATCACTTTACTCGCTTTTAATCGCGACTTCGGCGAGCCGCTATCATGGCGCGCAATTCTCTTTATAACATCGTCAGTTGGGCTTATCAGCACATATTATCTAAAAACGATTTATACTTTGGTCTTTAGCCTTGTCGGATTGACGGGTTGGTGGGGGACGCAAGCCGCTCAATGGATAGACGAAAAGGGAATCAAAACATCAGCGCTTTTTGTTGGTTTATCTTTTCTTGCACTCATTTTCTATTCTCTCGGGCACCTGCACGAGAAACAAATAAAGTTTAAACGTTTCGCCCTCGTGTATTTAGTTCTTGGAATTATATCTATTACCGGAGCTTTATTTTTCTTTTCAACAAAACCCGGAATTGAAGTGATTGGCAAAATGACAAAAGGAGCGCCTTTCTTTGGTTCATGGCAGTTAACGCTATCTCTGCTTGTCTTTCTTGTTTCTTTGATTGGCGTAATTCTCTATTCCGCAGCGCAAAAATTACTTTCTCCATTTGAGCTGCTTGCGGTTTTCGCGCTAACTTGTTTATTTGGTATTACCGCTCTACTTCCCGAACAAACTATGTTTGTCCAAACCACACAGTCTTATGGTTTTTATTCCGGTGGTGGCGAACTTTCAAGTACTGGCGTTTTGTGGGCTTTGGTCTATAACTTCGCTATCTTTTTTGAATTGCTTGGGCTGATATTCTCAGGGTATGCGCGCCACGAAACATGGCTTATCAATCTTGGCGCTTTATTTCTATTCTTACTCATCATCGTTAAATATTTTGATTGGTTCTTTTCCTCCCTAGATAAAAGCATTTTCTTTATTGGCGCAGGCATTCTTCTTTTTGTAGTAGGTTGGTTTATGGAGAAAGGTAGAAGGTATATGATTTCAAATATCAAGTCGCAAGCACAACAAATTCAGCAATAATTATGATAACTAAACAAACAAAATTTATATTGGCAATCGCGTTACAAGTGGTAATAATATTCGCTATTATCATTTTTAAATTATCTATTCTCGCTAGCGGCACCGAGGTTTTGCTTCGGATTGCGCCCATTGATCCGCGAGATTTATTGCGCGGAGATTATGTCACCTTTCAGTATGACATTTCCAATCTTGATTCTTATTATTCTCGCGGACAACAAATTAGAAATGGCGATACCGTATATGTTGTCTTGCGCCAAGCTGGAAAATATTGGACGGCGCAGAATGTTCAAAAAACTAAACCGTCAGGAAACGAATTATTTATCAAAGGGAAAATTGAAAGCGGTGGCGTAGAGAGCCAAACTGACCCGCTTTCATACCAACGTTTTGGCAGTTCTCGCCTTCATGTTGTATATGGAATTGAGCAATACTTTATTCCCGAAGACAAAGGCCAAAACTTTAATTTTCGAAATAGAGAAGCCGCCGCAATGGTTGCCATTGATGAGAGTGGCAATGCGGCTCTTAAAAAAATTTATGTTGACGATAAACCTTGGCCATAGGGTTCAAATGACATAAATTTTTCTAAAAACACCTGTTAGGTGTTTTTGTTTTGAAAAGCAAACAAAAACCGTCAAGCGAGGGCACGGCGGAAGGGTAGGCGAGGGGGAATTCCGCCGTGCCCGAGCCGAAGCGAAGCCCCGCGCTTTTGGCGCGGAAGCCGAGCAGAAAAATTTCCCTGCCTTCTTAGAAGAAAAAATCTGGCGCGGGCAAAAAATAAAAAATGCGAAGAAAATTTTTCTGCGAGGCAAAATCCGCCGCCATCGACGGCTAACAGCGGGAAGAAGCGATTGGATTTTTTCAAAAATTTTTGATAAAATAGGTTCAAGCGTGGTTGTACAGGTACTCCTTCTAAGAATTGAAAAAATAAAAATCAAGTTGTAAAATTTTAATAGATGATTTTTTCTTTTTGTTCTTTAATTTTTATCAAAATTAAGAAAGTCTTTTATTTTAATAATTTTGCCCGGGTGGTGGAATGGCAGACACGAGGGACTTAAAATCCCTTGGGCTCAAACCCGTGCGAGTTCGAGTCTCGCCCCGGGCACCAAAATTAAGCTTTCAGAAATTTTACCGACCGATTCAGCCGCGCGAAACGCGCCATCAGTTCTGTTCAAAAAAGGTTCGGATTTTTTCAAACAAAAGCGCCAGCAAAGAATAACGATTCCGGTTATCCTCATCTCGCTCAACAATTATTTTGCACAGCTCAACAATTATTTTGTACAAAATTTTAGAAACAAAAATCAATTAACGGTTTCTCTTAAGGGGTTAATTTTTAATTATTACCATGAATAATTTAGATAATCTTAAACCGAACCCCGGCAAAAGTTTAATAATTGAATTAGGAAATAGCAAGTGGGCGAGAATACCAATTAAAACCCATATCATCACCAAAGATGACAAGATTTCTGAAGTAGTAAAAAAATACGCAAAACCGCACTTGGCAAATAATGATTTTCTTTTTATCAGTGAAAAAATAGTAGCTATAACACAAGGCAGAGCGTTCCCGATAAAAGACATTAAGCCCTCAGTCCTTGCAAAGTTTTTGGTTAAATTTGTCCATAAATCTCCTTATGGCATTGGCCTTGGCAGCCCTTGGACAATGGAATTAGCAATTAGAGAAGGAGGGGTATTAAAAATAATCATAGGCGCGTTGGCCGCTGCTGTAACTAAACCCTTCGGCATAAAAGGCGTATTCTATAAAATTGTTGGGAAAAATATCAACGCAATTGATGGACCATGCGACTATACTCTCCCGCCATATAACGAATACGCTAAACTTGGACCAGCAGAACCGGAAAAAGTGGCAAAAAACTTAAAGCTGGAAATAAATCATGATGTGGTTATAATTGACGCAAATGATTTAGGTGTCGCTATTCTTGGCAAATCCAGTGAAGATATTTCTGACTCTTTCGCAAAAAGTGTTTTTAAAGATAATCCGTTAGGCCAGTCTTCGGAACAAACACCGCTTTGCATTGTCAGAAAAATTAATTGAATTGCCGCCGAAAAACTTAAAATTGCCAGCAGCACAATTTTCCCCGCCTTCCCTAATTTTCGCGAAGAAGGGGAGAGCTCCTCACCGCAACCTGTGATGAAAAATTTATTCAAACTATCTTAAAGGTACAGCGCAAATTCATAAATTACCGAAAGATTAGCATTTTTTGTATATTTGTATAATAGTTATCTCAGTCTACAACAAATAAAGGCCTAATTGTATAATATAAATACACAAATTTAAGCTTTAAAATAAAAATCTTCTAAAGAAGTTAATTTTTCTTCTAAAAGCTAAACGGGTAAAATATACAACCTTACGTAAGACGGCCATAATTTGAGACTATATCTATACGTTTATCCTTTATGCTTTGATTACCAAAATATTTTTTATTTCAAAATTAATAAATTTACTAAATAATCAAATATCTAATAGCTAAAATATTAAATTAATATTAATTAAAACCTAAAAATGATTACCCAACAGCTACTTGACTATATCAAACAATGTCTAGAACGAGGCCTAGACCAAAAAGAAATAAAAAACTCTCTTAAATCTGTAGGTTGGCAAGAAAAAGATATTGACGAAGCTTTTTCTTCTGTAAAAACTTCAGTACCTTATAAGCCGTCAGCCAACACAAACTCTCAACAAAACCCAATTTCATTTTCTCTCCAAGAGAAAAAAGCCAATAAAATACTAATAACGTTTATTTCTGTTATTAGTGTTTTAATATTAGGAAGCGGGGCAGCTTTCGGCTATTTTTATTATTTAAAAGAGACACCAGAAAAAGTTATTGACAAAATGAAAATTCACTTGGTAGATATAAAGACCTTCGAATGCCAAGGCGAAATAAAAACAAAAATAACTATGCCTGATGCCAAAGCCTCTTTCTCTAATTTCTTGTCCGACACTTTATTCCAAGAGCCAACTCACCAAAAAGTCGATAAAAAAACAAAAGACTTTTTTATCAGCTTCAATAGCCAACTCGATGTAAGTGACTCCCAAAATCCTAAAGGGTCATTCATTTTTAAAATAAAAACAGACGCCCTAAAAGAATTGACCCAGCAAGAGAATTCTTTCGATCTAGAATCTAGATTTTTTAACGATACTTTATATTTTAAACTAGAATCTCTCCCTAACTCATCTTCTTTTGATATAAATATTTTATCTACTTTTTTAAACAATTTTTTAGCTAATCAATGGCTCAAATTTGAAATAAGAGAAGATTTGAAGGATAAAGAGATGCTCCAAAATGAAAATGAAAAAATAAACCAACTAATTAATCAGGCGCAAGTTTTCAAAATAACAGAAAAATTAGCCAACGATAAAATAGATGGCACAGAGACTTACCACTATAAATTCTTAATTGACAAAAATGAACTTAAAAAAAGAAAAAATATTTTATTTAGCGACGAGACAGAAACAAATAATGAAAATCTATCTAATAAAGAATCTACAGAATTTGATAAGTGGTTTGAAAGTTTAGGCAATCTTACTGGCGAAATCTGGATCGGGAAAAAAGATTATTATATTTATAAAATAACCATCCTTTCAGAACCAACTCAGCTGAATCAAATTGGAGAACAACTTTCTATAACTCTTTTATTTAAAAATTATAATAAACCTCTTCAAATTGAAGCCCCTTCATCAGCAAAAAACCTAGATGATATTTTCAATGAAATGTTTAACCAAATAGATAAAATATTAAACGATCTTTTTAGTGGCCAATCTACTCTGCTAAATATAAATTTTCAATCCTCCAGTACTGCCTCCACTACTCTTTAAACTTTTCTATTTCTAAAACAATTTACAAATTTATAATAACTAGAAATTTTTCTGGACAAAAATCAAAAAAGTGTTATTATAAAAATAGCTCTTAAAAATCTAAGAAAGGGGGATTATTTATGAAAAACAAATTGTTTATTTGCTTTCAGCGCGGTTTTTCTAAATCTCTTCTTTTTTCTGCTTTTAAATTAGTCTTCTAAAATTTCTACTTTTAAAATTTTAACGCCGAAATCTAAAGCCTTAGCCCTGGAAGGCATCCAAATATCAATTTTATGACTATTTTTTTTCGCCATTCGGTCTTCAACTATATAAATCTTGTCGCCAGAATATTCTGGGAACCTCACTTTGGTGCCAAAAGGTAAAAAATTACAAGCCACAATTCCATCATGGACATAACTACCACTAGCAGTAATAAAAGGGGAACTATCAGTTTGATCAAAAGTCGAAGAGTAAGCCGTAACTACAGCCTGCCGTTGAATTATCTTTGGTTTCAAATCAGCCTCGTCAAAGTCAACAGATAAAACAAACGGCTGAATAAAAACCTCTTCTTGAATCAATAATTCTTCCTCTTGTTTTTGCGACTCTTTTAATTCTGTCTCTTGCCAAGGCGTAAAATAAAAAGGGGAGAGAGCAGATAAGGTATAACTTTCGACACTGCCAAAATTATCTTGGGCTAAAACCGAAGGAGTGACTAAAACAAGTCCCTGCCCCAAAAACCCTAAAAACATTAAATAAAATGACCAGGGCCTAGACAAGATAGACTGAATTTTCGCTTTTATTATCTTTAAAAATTTACTCATATTTTTGGCTTAAAACAAACAAAAAAACCCCTTTCGGGGATATATCGAAATACTAACATATTAATATTGTTTTGTCAATAATTCAAACTCCTAAAAATAGATTTTGCCTTATGAGATTGCAGAAAGAAAAAATAATTTTTATTAATAATTCTATAAATCTGCTAGCAAAAATTTCTCTAAAAAAAAGAGCAAGAATCTCTTTCTTTTTCTCTTTTGTCTCCTCTCCTAGTTTTCCCAGAAGATATCGTTTTTACTTTTACTCAAATCTTTTTATTACTTTTTTTACATCTTATTAAATTTTTTTCAAAATTTTAATAAACCTATGCCAGAAACCCCTAAGCAATATCTTCCCCAAAAACAAAAAGAGCCAAAATCTCCGAGGAAAATAAAAGGAGAGGGGAACTTTGAATTGCTTAAAGAGACAAACGAAATCAAACCCAAATCAGAGGGCAAAAAAACCGTTGAATATTACCAAAATAGTTGAATCAGTCGAGAAGATCCAAAAACTTTTTGAAGAATTAACTCCAGAAGAAATTGAAGAAATCAAAGAATCAATTGGACAAATTAAGCAAGAATTAAATTTAGATATAGAATTTGGAATAGATGATAAAACCGGAATAGTTTCTTTTTCGGATGCAAAAAAGCTGAATCAAATAGTTGAAGTTTTAAAACACGAGAATAATAAAGCGGCGAGTATTAATTTAGGTAGGGGATAATAAGCTTGGTCCAGAAGGCACAAAGAAAATTACTGAAGCCTTAAAGGGGTTCAGAAACTCTTAAAAACAAAAGGCAGGAAAATAGAAATAGTACATTAATAAAGAATAAAAATGCTCACCCAGCACAATATCAACACACCTCCACTTACTATTTCCACAAAAATCCCTCCTGATTTGTTTTTTTAAACACAAGAAATCTAAAAATTTTTGTTGAAGCGTAGCCGCCGCTTTGCAAATGACTTTACTTTTTTGTTTTATATAAAAAAATTTCCTGTAACGAAGTGAGCCTTATCAGGCGATGGAGCGGGTAACGGGAATCGAACCCGTGTATCCTGCTTGGAAGGCAGACGCACTACCATTGTGCTATACCCGCTTAATTATATTTTAACAAAATTCTTTTATCTATCTTCAAAAACTACTATACTACTATACTATTAATTTACAAAAAATAAAACAATAGAAAAAATTAATAGAAGATGCTACACCTTAATATATTTAATATCATCAATTTAATTTTATCAAATCATCAGCCTGCTATAAATTAAAATTCTTTTTGGCTAAGCAGTAAAATTTGTAGCTTTTTTGGGATCACAATTACTGAAAGAAATTTATTTTTAGAAAAATGCTTGCGCTATATAACAGCTCTGGCGAATGAAGAGGGGAGAGAGCAAAAAGAGAATCCCGCTCCACCTTCGTTTTTACACCGCCAATTTCATAACAACGAAATTGGCATACCATAAGCTAAAAATTAATTTTGAATGTCGGATCAGACATTTCTTGCCAGTCGTTTCCATCACTGCCACCTGAATCAACACCATCTTCCCCTACAGAATATATAATTTTTTTTGAAGCCAAGTACCGAATTTGCCCATCGCTGAACGGATCACTTGGAATCACGCTAATGTAATGAGGCACAAGAGCATTAAGAGATGTCGGATAATTGCCATTATCAAATTTATAGGCTTTTATTGCAAGCAAAAGTTGATTGGCGGATACTTGAAGTTCTTCATAACATCTTTTATAAACAACGGTATCGAGGCTTGCTGCAACTTTATTGAATAACAATTTCCCTACGGCATTTTCAGTAAAATAGAGCTTAATTATTGACGGAGAAGATAATTCTTCGTCTTTTCCATTCTTCAAAAAACTACAAGATTTATCTAAGGCTGCAATTTGAGTTCGCGCCCAATCCGCAAATAATTGCTTTGTTTTATTTGGCCTAAAGTAAAAATTATTCCCTTTTCTGTCTAATAGATTCCAAAGAATATTTTTTCCTGATAACTTTGGCCTCTCAAATTCTTGTATGCCTATAAGAATCATATCTACTGATTCCTCCACATTTGCGTATTCGCTCTTAAAAGCAGTGGCTAATCCATTTTTATCATTTTTGAAATAATCAATTTCTTTGATATAAGAAATCAATTTATCTGAAGGGAGCGCGGTTTTTTCAATCATAGTAGTAAGAACATCAAACCCGATCTTTTTTATGGCAACGCTAACCAAATATTCAGTAAAAGTAATCTGGGAATCTTGTATTTTTTGTCCTAAATCAATAATTTTTATAGCTTCATCGATACCCTCATTTTCTCTTCCTTGTTTAAATAAATACAAAGCTCTAATAGCATCAACACGAGCCATCCCTCTCAAAAAATTTAACGAAGATGCGGCTTTAATAGGACTTATTTTATCCGGACTATCAATTTCTGGATCTTGATATTTTGGCTTCCTTGACGCTCTATCGAAAACAGCGAAAGCCTCACTGTTTTTGGCAATAATTTCTTCAACAAATTTTTCATCCCATTCCTTACCATTTATGTGATTAGCCATAGTTTCAAATTTTCCAGGATCATAAATTGTGACGGTCGGTTCAGCGTATGAGAAACTAATAAATGCTAATAAATCGTAATAAGCATTATCTTCTTGAGGGATATTAATAGTTTTTAATTTTAAATCATCAACATTTGGTTGAGCGATATCTTTTGTTATCAAACCAAAAACATATGGTAGAAAATTGATTAAAATAATAAGACCTATTAAGCTTCCCAGCACGATTAAAATAACTTTTATAAATTTTCTAAATCGTCGTTTTTTTGGCTTAATGTTCACCTGTAACAAAGCAAAAGCCTCATTAATATCTTGCACTTGCCAACCATTCGCTATTAAAGATTGCCTAATTTGTTCTTGGCTTACCCCTTGTTGCAATTGTTGCTTGATATAATCAAGCAGTTCTTGGTTGACCATAGTTTCGAAAAATTAATTAATTAATTTTTATAAAATCTTACTTATAGTTTACCCCCTCTGGCTCTTTTGGCAATATTCGTTTTAGCAAAATAACTGTTGGTAATTTGAGATGCTTTATCTTAAGAAACGCTCATTTTTTTATTTTATTGCGGTATTTCTTTATTCTTTGCTATAGTTGAAATTTTCTTTGAAATTTTAATATTGCGCTATAGTTTTAGTATAATAATAACTTACAGATACTATTTTCCATCTGTGTCATTACATTAAACATATGACTTTTTAAAATTCTGGGCTTTCTTACTCTGACCTAGCCATAGACTGGCTAAGCAAAAATAATGCCTTTTAAATGACTTTGCGATGTATTTTGCAAAGCGAAATATGAAATTTAGCGAAGACGAAAAATCTGAATTAAAAAACAAAAAAGGGCAAAAATACTTTCCCCAAAACACTTCTTTTTTCTGTCCGCCTGCTTTCCGCGCCGAAGGCGCGGAAAGAGTTTAAAGCGGCTCGTCTCTGCTCAAGCAGAAAGACAAAGCCCGCAAAAATTATCTCCTTAATTGAAGAAGAATGTTCGCGTGCCCATTAGGGAAAAAAGAAATCGCGCGTCAAATCAAAAAAGATAAGAAAACTTTTTTGCGAAACAGCAAGCGAAGCGAGCCGAGTCGAAGGCGAGGCGAGCGAGCAAATAAACTCCTCGCAAAATCCGTCAAGTTTCGTATGGTCGGGGTGCCGGGAGTTGAACCCGGGCCACCTGCTCCCAAAGCAGGCGTACTACCGTTATACTACACCCCGTCAAATTTAATCGTCGATTAAAAATAAAGCACCCATTCCGGCGCTATTTTTATTTAAATTAAAAACAAAAAATAGCTACTTTCTTTCTTTGGTCTAACCAAAAGCAAACCAATAAATCTAAAAAATTTTAATTTTTTTATTCTATCTTCTATTTATTTTTATATTCTATGCCAAAAAAAAAGAAAATTCAATTGGTTCTGGTTTGACAAAAACTTCTATGATATAATTTTAGCAATGGCTATAAAAAGTTTTCTTCATCGCCTAAACATTTTCCGCGAATGTCGCGAATATAATCTAGGGCTCTGGCAATGTCCGGCTTTTGTTTTTGCTATTATGGGCTTAGTTAATATCTGCGCCATGGTTAGCACTTATTTTATTGCTACACGTTTTACTGAACAGCCAGAAATTGTTGCCATGATTGTTATTGTAGTCACTATAATAATTTTCATTATCGCTCAAGCGGTAACACATGGTTTTGAAAAATTAGCTCAAGCCAATAAAATGAAAACAGAATTTGTCAGTATTGCTTCTCATCAGCTGCGTACTCCCTTAGCCGCTATCCGCTGGACCTTAAATCTTCTAACTAGCGGTAAATTAGGCGAAATTAGCAATGAACAAAAAAAATATATAGATTTAATAGAAGAGAGCAACGAACGGATGATAAAATTAGTCAATGATTTACTTGATATTTCTCGCATAGAAATGGGGAAAATGATTTTAATTCCTCGCCAAATTAATCTCTATATTTTAATTAAAAAAATCGTTGACAATTTTACGCCTTTTGCCAATTCCCACAATATCAAAATTTCCTTAGAAGCCTCAGAAACCTTACCTAACGTTTTCACTGACCCAGAAAAAATAAACTTAGTCATCCAAAACTTAATTGATAATGCTATTAAATACACTAAAGACAAAGGGGAAATAACTATTACCATAACCCAAGAAGGCAAATTTATAAAAACAGCCATCAAAGATACAGGAGTCGGCATACCTGCTGAACAACAAAAATTTATTTTTCAAAAATTTTTTCGTTCCGACAATATTTTAAAACACCAAACCGTAGGCACAGGACTTGGGCTTTTTATTGCCCGCTCAGTTATTGAAGAAAGCAAAGGGAAAATTTGGTTTACGTCTCAAGTGGGGCAGGGGACGACTTTCTTCTTCACCTTACCAATTTATAAAACGTAAAATTAACTAAATAATTTAAAAATATGGCACAAAAAATCTTGCTCGTAGAAGACGAGCCAACTCTACAAAAAACTTTAAGTCTGGCTTTAAATCAAGAAGGCTATGAAGTGAAAAACGCCTTAGACGGTGAAATTGGTCTTAAAACAGCCAAAGAAGAAAAACCAGATCTTATTTTGCTAGATTTAATTCTTCCTAAAATGGACGGCTTTGAAGTTTTAAACGAACTAAAAAAAGATTCAACAACAAAAGATATTCCCATAATTGTTTTAACTAATTTAGAAAGTGCGCAAGACATTGAAAAAGCTCTTTCATTAGGAGCTACTACTTATTTAGTTAAAGCCAATTACGATCTTAATGATGTCATTGAAAAAGTCAAAAATACACTCGCCCAAAATCAAAAATAGCACCAAAAACAATAAAATCAAAAACAGCTGCCTTCACCTAATAAATTCTTATTTTTTAGTTTTCAAAGTTTTCAAAATTTTTAAAATATGCGTGTTGAACCCTCTCAGCTTAAAGCTTTCTTATTAGACAGCGGATTAATAAATAAAAACCAGCTTGCTAAGGCAGAAAAGGAAGCTATCGCTAAAAAACAAAAACTAGAAGAAGCTCTGCTCAATTTAAATCTTGTTAAAGAAGAAGAATTAATTAAGTTAAAAGCCTATATTTTAGGCATCCCTTTTGTTAACCTCGAAGAAGAAAAAATTTCTCCAGAAGTTTTAAATATTATTCCAGAACCTATTGCCCGCAAACAAAACATTGTCGCTTTTCGCAAAACCGGCAGAAATTTAGAAGTCGCAATGCTTGACCCAGACGATTTACAAACTATTGAGTTTATTAAGAAAAAAGCAAATTTAAGAATTTTACCCCGTCTTACTTCTGAAAAAAGTATAAAAAGTGTCTTAAAGCAATATCAAAAAAGCCTCCAAACTGAATTTGGAGAAATTATTAATCAAGAAGCAAAAAACTTATCTTTAGGCGCCGATGGAGAAAAAATAAATGTTTTAGACGGCGAAAATAAAATAGATATTCCGAAAGAGGAGCTAGAAAAAGCAGCGCAGGATTTACCAATTATAAAAATTGTTGATACTTTAATAAAACATGCTATCTTGCAACGCGCTTCCGATATCCATATTGAACCTATGGAAAAGGAACTCATAATCAGATATCGAATTGACGGTATCCTTCACGAAGCCATGACCTTGCCTAAACAAGTTGCTGCTGGAGTAGTTGCCAGAATAAAAGTACTTTCAAATTTAAAACTTGATGAACATCGTTTGCCTCAAGACGGAAGATTCAAAATAGAAACCGATGATTACAAAATTTCTTTTCGTGTCTCAGTCCTGCCGGTTTATGAAGGAGAAAAAATAGTTATGCGTCTTTTACCGGAAAACTCTAAAGGATTTTCGCTGGAAGCGTTAGGCTTTTGGGGGAGGAATATAGAAATTATTCATAAACAGATTATGAAACCTACGGGTTTGATTTTGGTTACTGGGCCAACCGGCTGCGGTAAAACCACAACCCTTTATACCATTTTAGATATCTTAAATACTCCTGAAGTAAATATCTCAACCATTGAAGATCCTATTGAATATCGAATTCCTCGCGTTAATCAAACACAAGTTAATCCTAAAATCGGCTTAACTTTTGCTAATGGCTTAAGAACTCTCTTACGCCAAGACCCTGATATTTTGATGGTCGGGGAAATCAGAGACAACGAAACAGCTGCTCTGGCTATCAACGCCGCTTTGACAGGTCATCTGGTTTTATCAACTCTTCATACCAATTCAGCGGCCGGCGCCTTGCCAAGATTACTTGATATGAAGGTAGAACCCTTTCTTATAGCTTCAACTGTTAACTGCATCGAAGCCCAAAGATTAGTTAGACGACTTGTCCCAGAAACTAAAGAAAAATATCATTTAAAAGAATCGGAAATCAAAGAAATTTCTACAAAAATCAACCTAGAAAGACTACTTGATATCTTCAGGCAAGAAAAAATTATCGGGCCAAAAGAAGATTTGAAAGATGTTAATTTTTATCGTCCTAAACCTTCGCCTGATTTTCCAGAAGGATACTATGATCGTATCGGCATTCACGAAGTTCTAGATATTACCGAATCCATTAAAGAACTTATCATTCGCCGAACTAGCGCCGACGAAATAGAAAAACAAGCTCGGGCCGAAGGGATGCTAACTATGTTAGAAGATGGTTTAGTAAAAGCAGCCAGAGGTTTAACTTCTATCGAAGAAGTGCTGCGCGCTACCCAAGAATAAAAAAGATAAAAATTTAAAATTAATTAATTCTTTTGCCGGTTTTTCAATACATCGCCAAAAACGCCGCTAACCAAACACAAAAAGGTGAACGCGAAGCGGCTTCAGAAATTGAATTAGCCCGCTCGCTCCGCAACGAAGGGCTGTTTTTGACTTCTGTTAAAATACTAAATGGGAAAAAGAAAAAACCTGAACAAAAATTAACTGATTTTTTTTCTATTTTCTTTGGCAATGTTCCTTTAATGGAAAAAATACTATTCGCTCAAAACTTATCAGTTATGATCGGGGCTGGTTTATCATTAAATCGCGCGCTGGAAGCTTCAGCCCAACAAACTAATCATCGAAAATTTTCTCAAATTTTAAATCAAATTTGCGAAGATATAAAAAAAGGCATCAGTTTGACTGACTCATTAGTTAAATATCCGAAAGTTTTTTCGCCTCTTTTTGTTAACATGGTAAAGGTTGGCGAAGCTAGCGGAACGCTGGAAAAGGTTTTAAAAATTTTAGCCGACCAAATGAAAAAAGAGCATGCGCTTATTAGCAAAATTCGACACGCTATGATTTACCCCATTGTTATAATTTTAGCTATGATTGGCGTAGGCGTTTTAATGATGGTAGTAGTCGTACCCCAACTTATCTCAGTTTTTAAAGAAATGAATACTGAGTTGCCCTTGGCAACAAAGTTTTTAATCAACAGCAGCGAATTTTTAAGCCATCACTGGATTTTAGGCTTTCTTATTATCGTCGCCCTTATCTCAACTATTAGATTTTTTCTAAAAACAAAAATCGGCATATTTTATTTTGACTGGACAATTTTGCGTCTACCGATTTTTGGCAATATCAGTCGCAAATTAAACTCTGCCAGGTTAGCTCGAACCTTAGGCTCATTAATAGAAAGCGGGGTCCCCATCATTCAAGGACTCAAAATTGTCTCAGGAACTTTAAGTAATTCTTTTTTTAGAAATTCGCTTCAAACAGCCGCCGATAATATCCAAAAAGGAGAATCTTTAAATGGAACCATTCGTTTTTATCATGAACTCTACCCGCCTATGGTCGGACAAATGGTAGAGCTAGGGGAAGAAACGGGAACTTTAGGAGAAATCTTAAGCAAACTAGCCGATTTTTACGAAGAAGAGGTTGACAATATCACCAAAAGTCTTGCTTCGATTATTGAACCTTTGCTGATGATAGTCATTGGCGTGGTAGTAGGTTTTTTTGCGATTTCACTTATTCAACCCATGTATGGCCTTATGCAAAATATGTAAAAATTTTTCTTCAGAAAATGGCTTCTCTTGGCTAGAAATAATAATTACCATAGCCATTTTAGGGATTATTCTTGTCCTGCTTCTGCCAAGCTTTAATCTTTTTAAAAAACAAAATTCTTTAGATATTGCTTCTAGCGAAATTTTAGAAACATTAAGCCTAGCTCAAAGCAAAACTTTAGCCTCTGAAGAAGCAAGCGTCTGGGGAATAAATTTCTCTTCCAATCAATTTACTCTTTTTAAAGGAGAGTCGTTTATACCAGATAATCCTAATAACGAAATTCATCTTCTGCCGGCAAACGTAATTTTTAGCGAAATTAGTTTAAATGGAGGTGATAGTATTATCTTTAACCGTCTAACTGGCGCTACCAATTCTTATGGCATAGTTAAAATTTCTTTAGAGAACGATTCAAGCCAATTCAGAGAAATTTTTATTGATGAAGCCGGAATTTTTGGACTAAAAAATGTCAGCCCTTCAGATCAAGAAAGAATTAAAGATTCACGTCACGTCCATTTAAATTATGAACAAAATACAAAAAATGCCACTACTTTAAGTTTATCTTTCCCGCTCGATGGAGTAACTAAAAACATAAATTATCAAGACTATCTTAATTCTTCAAAAACAGAATTTCTTTGGGAGGGAGATGTTTTGGTCGCTGGTTCGAATCAACATTTAAAAATTCATAGCCATGGTTTGTCACAAAATGCTACTTTATTCTGTATTCATCGAGAACGCGATCTCAACAGTCGCGCTTTAACTATTAATTTAGACGGACAAAATTTAATTAATTATGCAGCTGACGGCACAACTACCCCTGGAACTTCTCTTTGGGCCAGTCAGCCAGAATGGCAATGAAAAAAAATTC
>CAYMCB010000002.1:0-31546 GCA_964388895.1 uncultured Candidatus Saccharibacteria bacterium | reverse complement strand
GCAATGAAAAAAAATTCGCAAAAAAGACAAAAAGGTTTTGGCGCTGTTGAGATTTTAATTGCTTCAGCCATTATTGGCCTAGTGCTCACCACTTTAGCTGGCGCTGGTAATTTAGCCTTGCGTTTGCAGAATAAATTGAAAAAAAACTTTATTGCTACTAATTTGGCTGCTGAAACCCTTGAAGCAGTAAAAGCTATTAAAACAGAAAATTGGAGTTTAATCGAACAACTTCAGCTTAATACGCCTTATTATCCACTTCTTAATACTAATCCTAATAAATGGTCTTTAATTTCAGGGCAGGAAAGCATTGAAGGATTCACCAGATCAGTAATTTTTAGCGCCGTCAACCGCAATAGCGATGATGATATTGTAGCTGAAGGCGGTACTTTAGATAATGGCACCAAAAAAGCAACAGTTACTGTTTCCTGGCAAGAAAACGATCAACAATATCAGGTTGTTCTTACTTCTTATTTAACTAACTGGCAAATCCCATGAAACAAATAATCCGATTAAAAATTTCAAATTTTTCAACAGCCGGCTTCACGCTTATAGAGCTCCTTTTTTATGTCTCTGCCGCTATTTTAATCAGTGTCTCTCTAATTGGCTTTGGGCTATTGGCTATCAGAACTGGCACTAAAATAAAAGCTACCTCAGCTATTTTAAATAATGCCCGCCATCTGACAGAAGTTCTAAATTACGAAATTAAAAAATCTTATGGTCTTTATATTCCTACCTCTTCTTTTGAAAATAGTCCCGGCCAAATTAGTTTAAAACAAAGATCAAGCGAAACAGCAGGGGAAAGTTCCTCTTTTGTCGATTTTTATCTCTGTAATGACGCTCTTTGCCTAAAAAGAGACGGGAAAGATTCTTTAGCCATAACCAATGACCAAGTAAAAGTAACGTATTTAAAATTTACTCCTATTTATAATTCTCCCTCTCAGCCAGCAATTCGCTTTGAAGTACATCTGGAGGCTAAACAAAATTATTTTATTTCTCTGCCAGCCAGTACGCTAAAAATTATTACTACCGCTAATTTAAGAGGTTACTAAGCTTTATGGAAAATAGCTTCAAAAAATTTTTTATAAATTTTTTCTCAACTGAAAAAGGGTTCGCGGTTTTTTTAACTACTCTTTGCCTTTTGGGTATTATCAGTATTATCATCGCCTCTCTAAGTCTTTCTGTTTTAACTGAACAAAAAATCATTAAAAATTTCAGCCAATCAGCCCAAGCATATTTTTCGGCCGAATCAGGCATTGAAGATAGTCTTTATAGAATTTTAGCCGGAAAAAATTATCAAGTAACTAACTCTCTCAATGTTTCAGAGAGCGTCGCCAATATTAATATTTACGATCAAGGATCTAATCAAAAAATTATAAAAGTCGAAGGTAATCAAAATAACCGTTCGCGAATCTTACAATTAAAACTAGAAGTAAATACAAATTCTGTCTCTTTCCATTATGGCGCCCAAGTCGGGGAAGGGGGGTTATTTATGTATAATAACAGTACTATTGTTGGAAACGTTTACTCTAATGGAAACATTAACGGAGCCAATGGTGCCTCAATTACTGGAGATGCCTGGGTGGCTAGCCTGCCTGCCGAAGTCGACCAACAATCCACTGAAACCTCAAGCAGTTTTATTTTTGGCCAATCAGGAGATAAAATCGATGTAGCCCAATCTTTTATTCCATCAAAAAAAGATTATCTTACTAAAATTAATCTTTATCTAAAAAAATCCGGGTCACCCTCTAATAAAACCTTAAGGATCTTAACTGATAATAATAACAAACCTTCAAAAACTTTAGTCGCCTCGGGAGCTTATGGTACTTTAAATACTTCTCAGCTTAGCCAGACAAATTTTACTTGGATTACCATAACTTTAAACACTCCACCCCTGCTTCAAGCCGGACAGAGATATTGGATTACAGTTGACTCCTCTGCCGACAATAATAATTATCTTATCTGGGGCCTCGACCCTAATGATACTTATCCGAATGGCACAGGTAAATATAGCCCTAATTGGAACGCATCAAATCCTCAATGGATAGCTATTAATGGAGATTTGGCTTTTAAAATTTTTCTTGGTTCTGTGCCTCATTATTTAAACAATGTCAGCGTAGAAGGCAATGCTCATGCCAATACAATTTTAAACAGCCGAATTAATGGTGATGCCTATTATCAAAAAATCGAAAATTCAACTGTCAATGGCACTCTTTACCCTGATAGCCCTGATCCACCTTACGAAGCTCTACCCATATCAGAACAAAACATCAATGACTGGAAAGAAGCAGCTGCGGCCGGCGGGACAATCAATGGAGATTATGTTTTAGCTATGTGGCAAAAAGCATCGCTGGGGCCGAAAAAAATTAACGGTAACCTTATTCTTTTGCTTGGGGCAGACTTAACTCTAACCGGAAATGTTTATGTAACTGGCGATATTATTATTTATGGCAACTGCCACGTACGCTTAGCAGAAAATTTTGGAGAAACAAGTGGAGTACTGCTCAATGATGGTATTATTAGTACTGGCGTAAATGTTAAATTCCATACTAATAGCTCCAACTCTTATATTCTGCTGCTTTCAACCGGAGAAGGAGATGTTTTAACTATAAACAATAATTCGACTGCCGCTCTTTTTTATGCAGCTCACGGAAATATTATTATTGCCAACAATGTTTCTTTGAAAGAAGTCACTGGCTATAGCATAACTTTAGCCAATAACGCGCAAATTGTTTATGAATCTGGCTTAGCCTCCGTTCGTTTTTCTTCCGGGCAAGGAGCTTCATGGAAAATAAGCGACTGGCAAGAAACTTTTTAAAAATATTGAAAATAAAATTTTTGCTAAATTTATGATAAAATATAAATATGCTTGATTGCTTTAAACAAAAAATTTGTGGCTTTGGAATCGATTTAAGCGATTTATCAATAAAAATAGTCTATCTAAAAAAGAAAAATAAAAAACTGAGTCTAGCTAGTTTTGGTCGCCAAGAGATACCAGAAGGTTTTATAAAAGAAGGGGAGATAAAACAAGAACAAGGTTTAATTGAAGTTATAAAAAAATCCATTAAAGAAGTTAAAGGAGAAACTTTAAAAACAAATTACTGCATCGTTTCCTTGCCAGAAAATGAATCTTTCGTTCGGGTAGTCAATCTTCCTCTGATGCAACCAGAAGAAGTAAATGAAGCTATCAAATGGGAAATAGAAGCCCATATCCCTCTTTCTTTAGAAGAAATCTATTATGACTGGCAAATAATTGCTACCAATGGCAGCCAAAAGACCAAAGATCATCTAGATGTTTTAATTGGCGTTCTGCCTAAAAGCACAGTCGACCCTTATTTAGATGTTTTGAAAAAAGCAAATCTTCTACCTCTGGCTTTTGAAATAGAATCCATCGCCACTGCCAGAGCCTTAATTAAAAATAGCAAAAGCGAGCATCCTTTAATGATTATCGATATCGGCGCTCAAAGAACCAGTCTTCTTATTTTCGCTAATCAAACAATTTATTTTACTACTAGTTTACCTATCTCTAATAATTCGTTAGTAGAATCTTTAAGTTCTTACTTAAATATCAGCCAAGAAAAAGCTAAAAAAATAAAAATAAAAGTCGGTCTAGACTTCAACCATCCTAAAAGTCGGGTTTTTGAAGCTTTTAGAATACCCCTCTCTGGCCTTTGTGAAAAGATAAAAAACTATCTTGATTTTTTCAATGATCATATTGCTCCGGAACATAATCTCGACGCTAAAGTTGAAGAAATTATTTTGTGCGGCGGCGGCGCCAATTTGGCGGGTTTACCCAAATTTTTAAATTCTAATCTTAATTTACCGGTTAGAATCGGCAACCCCTGGGTCAATATATCTGAGGATGAAAAGCTTTTAGAGGCCTCTGGCTTCCCAGCTCAAGAATCTTTATCTTTTACAACGGCCCTGGGTTTAGCTTTAAGAAATTATGTGCTTGATTAAACTAAATCTCCTACCTCCTTCTGAAAAAGAAGACTTAGCGTTTAGAGAAAAGCAGCGCTGGGTTTTGCTTTATGGCGGAGCTATCTTAGGAATTACTCTAATTTTTATTGTCTTGCTCGTTGCCAACTGGCTTTCTGTCTTTATCCAACTAAAAAATGCTAATACTGATCTTCTAAACCTCCAACAAGGAGAGAAAGGTTTAGATATAAAAACGCAAGAAGAAAATTTTCAAAATCTAAACAGAATTTTAGAAACAATTGATCGTTACCAAAGTAATCAAAAAAGGTTTTCTCTAATATTAATTGAATTAGCCCAAATCACGCCAGCAAATATACATCTTGAAAGCATAGATATTAAAAAAGACCAAATGACCTTAAGTGGTTTTGCGCCTGAAAGGAAAAATTTGCTTGAATTTGAAAAAGTTCTTAAAGAATCTCATTTTTTCAACTCTGTAGAAAACCCGCTAAGCAATCTTATCAAAGCAGAAAATATTACTTTTTACTTAAAACTTACTCTCAATCCTAAATTCTTGTCTTATGATTAGAAATCTTCCAAAGCAAAAAATATTTCTTCTTACGATTAGCGGCTTGGTCGCAATTTTTTTGCTGATGATTTTTTTGATAATTATTCCTCTGATTAAAAAAATTTCCTTACAAAGTGAAGAGCTAGCTCAAAAAAAACAAACAGCGGAAAATTTCTATCATAATTGGCAAGCATTAGCTGAAACCAAAAAAGAATATTTTAAAATTAAAGAATCGTTAAAAAATGAGAAACTATTACTAGAGCAAAAAGAAACGATAAATTTTATAGAAGAGCTCGAGAGCCTATCACAAAAAAACAACTTAGAACAAGAGATTAATTTACTCGATTCTGACTCCGACAAAAAATCCTTGGGACTTCAAATCAATCTTTATGGCGAATTTAATGATATTATAAAATTCTTGATTTTCCTTGAAAATAATAGTTATCTTAATGAAATTCAATCCTTGCAAATTACAACCTTTAAAGATAAAAAGCAAAATTCAAATTTTTCAGCTGATACTGATAAAAAATCAGCTACCCAAGCTATTATTAATTTGATTATTTTCCAACAATGACTATTTTAGGAAAAATAAAAAAAGACCTAACCAGAGAAAAAGATTATGAAAATTTTCTCTGCCGCTATGGTCTTTATTTTCTCTTGTTTTTATTAATAATGGTTCTTTTGAGCAATTTGGCTATTTTTTTCTGGCTCAAGGGAAAAGCTAATCTTACTCTAAACGAAACAACTCCTATCCGTATTAAAACAGAGCTTTATGCAAAAATTAAAAAAAATCTAGAAAAAAATAAATTAATTTTAGAAACTTCTCTACAAAAAAATTATCGGAATCTTTTTCAATAATGCCAGCGGTAGACCAACCGGAAAGGGGAGAGGAAATAATGTTTTTGGCTTTATTCAATATTAAAAGCTATTGCCAAATATTTTTCGCAATCGTGTCTCAAAAATAGCTTAAAAACTTTTTTACTTCTTTTACCACAACAAATATCTACAGATACAAAAGATACAAACATTATTCATTTTTGCTAATCTTTACTATGTGCGTTTATTTGACGAAATCCGAACCTTTTTTGAACGGAACTTTTTGAACGGAACTGATGGCGCGCGAAGCGCAGCAGAATTGGTCGGCAAAATTCCTGAAAGTCAAATACTGACGCAGTATTCTTAAAGTAATCCGAAGACATTTCGCCGCCGCAGGCGGCGAGCAAAGCCCCCGCGAAAATCCGAAAATGCGGCGGCGCCACACCACTGACAATTTCAAGTTTTCCTTTGACAGCAATAAAAAATATAAATTTACAAAGTAAATACAATTACGCTTTCGGGGTTTCAACACCACCGCCCTCAATAGGGTTTATTTCCGGTTTTGCTTCACCAGGCGGAATTTCACCCTCTGAAATTTTTGACTTTTCTTCTTCAGACTTTGGCTCTTCGGGTTTTCCTTCCTTCTTCTGTTCCTCTTCTATCTTTTGCTTTTCTTCTTCCAGTTTTTTATCCACACGTTCAGTAGCTTCTTTTGTTAAATCCTCATCAAATTTTTTCAAAAGCTCTGGTAACGCTTCAAGAATTTTTGGCAATAATTTAATTCCTTCTTTGAAAGCCCTTGCTAGCGATTGTGCTGTTTCGGGATCAAGCGAACCCATTGATTTACTTTCAACATTACGCCCTTCTGGAGTTTTCCCGCTTCTGAAAATACTTTCAAAGTCACGAGGATTTAACCCTTCAAATTCTTTGAACAGTTCGTCGAGTTTTTCTTGCAAGATTTTTTCTTTCTCCTCGCGAATAAGACATTCCTTTTCTTGCTGGCTAATCAATTCCTCTTTTTGTTTTTCTAAAGCTTCCTGCTCGGCTTTTAATTTCTCTAATTTATCTTTTTCTGAGAATATGCTTGGCGGTTCTTCTTCGTCAGGTGGAAGACCAAGTTTTTTTCTTGTCTCATTTATTTTCGCCTTTGTGCCTTCAATTGATTCAGATAATCTCGTCATCTCTTGTTGCCGAGCCTCCATTTCGCCTTCTAAATTCTTAAGTTGTTCTTCTGGCGATAATTCCGGCTGTTCTGCTCCCTGTTCCGGGCCTTCCTCTGTTTTTAATTTTTCTAATTCTTCTGGCGTAAGTTCGCCCTCAACTTTCTTGCCAACATTAACATCCACCTGTACTTCGGCAAGGTTTATCTCCGGATTATTTATGTTTGGCGCACTTTCAAATTTTGGCATAGTGGTTTTTATTAAAAATTTTTTTGCCCCAAAGAAGGAAACCGCAAAAACAAAAAAACATAATTTTATTTTTCTCGGTCTGTTAAAATATACTTCCTGTGACTATTCTATTACCGCTGAAAAACAAAAAGGACATGCTTATTATTGTTGTACCAAAAAGAAAGATTTATGCCAAGAAAAGCATTCTGTCCGAGAAGAAACCTTAACCAAACAAATCAAAGCCTTTCTTCAAAAAGTTTCTTTACCGGGCCAAAAACCGAGAAAATTTTAACCAAGTGACCTTTCAATTCCCCCGCAAAATCAATGGGCGGCACTTGCATCGCCCACGAATTGGCTTCAACAAAGCCGTCTTGTTTCATAGCAGTGCGACTATATCGCGAAGCTCGAACTTTTTTTGAAAAAAATTCTTAGCTTCCGCCCTGAAATTTTGAAGAAATTTCAGTTTCAAAACAGAAAAATTTTCCTTTCCATTTTGAAGAAAAAATCGGCGCATACAAAATCAAAAAAGTGTGGGAAAATTTTTAGTTTTGGAGTTTTGAGCATTCGGAACGATGGAAGCGGGATAATTGGTTTTTCTCTCTTTATACTTTTGTTCGTCCTTGCCCCAAAATTCCGCCCGTGCGCGGACGGCAAGGTGAAACACCCTGATACTTTCCATAATGAGATACATAGGTAACACTTCTAAAATCAAGGAATGTGTTACAAGAAGCTCTTTTTAATGGTTACAATAGCGATAGGTTAATTGAAGGAGCAAGCTTTCAAATAGTTGAAGATCTGGTTCCGGTCTATCGTATGGTATATAACTTCAACCAATATTCCCGTCTATCCAAGAACGCCAGAAACAGGCTTAAATGGACGAACTTTTACCAGAAATCGCAATATAGCTTTACCTGTCGACACCTCAGCATTTCCAGAAAAATATTCTACAAGTGGCACAATAATTTTGATCCGTATAATCTCTTTTCTCTGGAAGGCAGAAGCCGGGCTCCTAAAAATACCCGCCAGTCGCAAATCACTAAGCTTCAGGGAAGCAGAATAGTTGAACTTAGAAAAAGAAACCTTTGCGACTCCAAATTTAAAATCGAACAAATATGTTTCCAGAAATACGGCGAGTAGCTGTCCAGCTGGAAAATTCAGAGGACTATCTATAAGCACAAGCTTTATCCTCATCCTGCCAAGACTGTTAAAATTACCGGGAAACGCCTAATAGGCAAAAAAGAAAGAATAACTAAGTTCCAAAAAGAACCGTGCAACGGCTTTCTGCTTTGCCTGGATACCATCGAACTCAAAAAAGACAATCTTAAGCGCTACATCTTTACCGGCATCGATTTCTTTTCTAAGATAGCTTTTACTAGAATGAACCTGAAAGCCAACTCCCAAAATGCTTCCGACTTCTTAAACCGCCTATAATCTCTGGTTAACGGCAACATTGAAAAATCCAGACTGACAACGAATCAGAATCCCATAAATATTTTAAAAGAGCTTGCGACAAATTGGAACATAAGCATTACTGGTCGAGGCCGCGAACTCCTAAAGGCAATGCAATTAATGAACGTTTCAACCAAACTATTAAATACGAGTTTATTAAACTTGGAAATTTTACTCCGGATATTGAAAAGTTTAATCAAAGTGTCACCGAATGGCTAATTGAATACAATTTCCACCTTTCTCACGAAACCCTGAATTACGCTACCCCTATTAATTTCCATAATTCTCTGCAAGTGTTACCTATGCATACCCTTCAAGGACAGATACTTGACACTCATTAAAATATTTGTGATAATCTTATCACTTATAATCTATCCAGCATTGGAGTATACTGCACACATAACATAACACGAAAGGAGGTGAGCTTCATGACTCTTGGTTATGTTATATAGTTGTTTAAAAACAACATACGCAAGGAGGATAAGATGGAAGGAAAATCTGCGGAACATTTTAGTTCAAAAAGAGAGAGCCGGGACGAAAAAGAAGAGCTGCTACAAAAACGATTGCCATATTTGTATCTTGCTCTCCTTGAACTTCATGAGCGTGGATACGAATCCACCGGTCGAGAAAATATCAGTAAAAGGGTTCTTAGTCCAAGGGAAAAGAATTTTCTAAAGGAAAAGGTGAAGGAATTTGAGAAAGAAGGCAAATTGTCAATTACTTTTAAGTTCTTTAAGATAATAATAAGTTCCGGTGAAGAATGTGCTTTTAGTGATAATCGCCTGTCCCTGAAAAAACTGTGTTGCCTTATTCACTTTGGACGATATAAAGACAATTCAGTTATTCTTGAAACATTGCAAGAAGTAGGAAAGCAGAATGGGTTTTCCCTGACTAAACTGAAGGATGACTTATATCGTCTGGAATTTCAAGATTGACCACAAAAAAGCCCCGAGCGGTTAACAAACTGCTTGGGGGTTTTTGCATTTGACGGGCCATAAGGTTTTTTGGTAATGTTAAATAAATACAAACTTATTACGTAATAATAAACATATGCCAAGGCATGAAAAATTTGAGACTTTTATCAAAAAAGCTTATCAAGAAAGCAGCATGGAAAAAAGAAAATCAATAAGAGAGGATTATGAAGAGATCGAGGATAAAGTCAATGATTATTATGAAAAGAAAATAAACGCAAAAGATTTATCTAGTGCTCTGGGAAGCGCAACTCTTGGTTTTCAAGGGCAGCACGCCAGTGCTCAAATTTATGCCTACGAAAACTTGATTAAAGCAATTGCCGAAACAAAAGACGACAAGGACATAGACACAATCGCAGAGGAGGTTTTTTATGATGCAGCAGCTGAAGATAATCCGATGAAAAAGTCCTATTTGCTTGGAATTCTCAATTATTATTCCAATCTGGAAAGAATGAAAGAACTATATGATAAGGAAGCAGAGGAAAAGGGCAAAGGTAATAAAACGGCGAATCAAAAATTGATTGAAGAAAAAGACATTATTCAAAAAATCAGGCAAGCTGCTAGAAGGATAAAAAAAGAAGGTAAAATTAGCACGCAAGAAGAAAAGATTGTTGATTACGTTCTTAATAATTTTCCCAGAGATGACAAAGAATGTGAAGCTGCGAGGCTGATTTCTAATTATTACAGTAAAGAGGATCACGCAACAAGAATGCCAGCGCTCGGAAGACGGAAATTGCTTGAAGACGAAGAGATTTGGGAAGAGCTTAAGGGTAGTGGTGTTCCCCGTTATGTTTATGTTCTTCCTGAAGGATGGCATCCGTCGGGTGAAAAATTGGACGAGGCTGATAGGTTTGGTCTTAAACTAATTCCTCAAGCAGCATACTTTGAAGGGAATGTCAAATTTTTTGTTGAATACGATATGAACCCGGAATTAGCAAAACTATACAATAGAAGAATAAGATATTATAAGGATAAGGGTGATTTTCAAAGAGCGGAAGACTTAGAAAGAGCTTTTAGGGAAAGGGTATGGAGAGAGATTGAAAAAGATCCTGAAGCTAAACAAATTTTCCAAAGCCCTGACAATATTGTCTTATTGAAAAAGACAATTCGTGATTGGCCAGTCGATGTGGATGCCAAAAACTTGTTGGAAAAAGATTTTCGTGAAACGCCAGTCTAATTTTTAATAAATAATTAATATTAAAAAATGGAAAAAGGCAGAATTTTTATAAAATGTTCGTCAAATACTACATCACAGGCAAGATGACTAGCCAAAATTTCGGCAGTTTGCTTACAATGAAAGTGTTTGACAGAGCATTAGAAGAAGGCAACGACGACCTCTTAAAACTTATCGTTGAAAAATTCGCCGACGGATTTGCAAAAAAGAATAGCCATCAGCGTAGCTCAAAAATGCAAGAAAAAAGGTAATCAAAGATTACAAATGAGGCTGGGAATATTTTGTTTATTCCTAGCCTTCTTTTAAAAAACGCAGACAAGCTCTTGTTAAAATTTCAAAAACTTTAAAAGGGAGTTAAGATAGTTTTAACGTGCACGGATGGGGTCGGGATGGGCCAAGCACGCTTACCTTTTTATATCATATCGCCTCCGCCCCGCTTCCGCCCTGAAATTTTGAAGAAATTTCAGTTTCAAAACAGAAAAATTTTCCTTTCCATTTTGAAGAAAAAATCGGCGCACGCCACACCACAAAAACCCTAGCTATTTTTGCAAATTGCCGAACAAAAAACCGCAAAAATTTTGGAAAGTTTGATAACAGTGCTCTATATTGAAAATAGTTCGAACGCATTTCTCCGCCTTCGGCGGCGAAAACAAGCCCCCATAATTTGCGGCTCGAACCACATTTTATAAAAGAAAATTTTTATAAAGGCCGAAATAAAAAATATTAATAAATTAAAATAATCTTATGTCAAAATTAAACAAAGGAACAATTCAGACATGGCTTCCCACGATTGTAGGAATAATTATTGTTTTACTTATTGGGGGTGGAATTTTGGCATGGCAATATTTGAGGGTACCGGTGGAAGAACAGACAGGAGGAGTATCTGAGGAGGAAGGTAAGGAACCAGAAGAAGCGGTCGAAGATGAAACTGCTAACTGGCAGACTTATCAGCAAAGACCTTTCCAGGACTTGCAACCTCATAAGCCTTGGGGATTTGAATTTAAGTATCCTGAAGAATTTGTTTTGAGCCCAGGCGACCACTCCGATTTTCCCACAGGTAGTTTTTTGAAAGCCCATCGTAGTGGAGCCGGCGTCTGGTCAGCCAATGTAACCGTATCAGTAACTCTTCCTCAAAACGCCTACCCTGGTGCTAATTTCCAAAGTGCTTGGCTGACAGTAGCCTATGACCCAGATATTGCTAATCTACCAAACTGTCAAGAGTTAGAAAGAAATCAAATTGTAGAAAAAATGACTGAAAGTCAAACTATTAATGGAGTTACTTGGTATAAAGGAATAACTAGCGGTGCCGCCCTGGGTACAACTGTAGAATCAAGAGTTTATCATACGCTTCATAATGATATGTGTTATGAAGTGGCTCTCCATTTATCAACTGCTAACATTGTAAATTATGATCCTGGTTTAGGTATAAAACCAGTTGATAAAAATGAGATTTGGGCTAAACTGGAAAGTATCCTTTCTACTTTTAAATTCATTGAATAAAAACTTAAAAGATTTGCCGCCAAAGAAAAACTTGAAATCGTCGCCTCGCTTTGCGAGGCAAAAACTGCCAAAGAACCCGGGCGAACGAAGTTCGCCGAAATGTTGTCATTAATTGAAAAAGGTAAAGCAGATGGGATTTTATCGTGGCATCCCGACCGATTGGCCAGAAATTCAATTGACGGCGGGAAAATCATTCATCTAATTGATAAAGGAATTATCAAATCTTTAAAATTTCCCACTTTTTGGTTTGAGCCAACCCCTCAAGGTTTATTTATGTTGAGTATTGCTTTTGGCCAGTCAAAATACTATGTCGATAATCTTTCTGAAAATGTAAAAAGAGGGATGCGGCAAAAAATTAGAAATGGCGTTTGGCCGGTTTGGGCGCCAATTGGATATTTAAACAATCCAAAAACCAGAATGATTGATGTTGATTTAGAAAAAGCGCCGAAAATCAGAAAACTTTTTGAATTGTATGCTACCGGTGAACATAATTTAAAATCTCTCGCAAATTGGTGTAAAGAAAAAGGGTTATTCGGAAATCTCGGTAAAGAAATTTCAACCAGTAATATCCAAAAAATTCTCCAAAATGTCTTCTACATTGGCTTGATGAAATACAAAGGAGAAATTTTTGAGGGAAAACATAAACCTTTAATCTCAAAGAAACTTTTTGATAAAGTTCAAGAAGTTTTGAAACAACGAGGCAAGCCGCAAAAAATTAAAAAACACAATTTTGTTTTTCTTGGATTAATGAAATGTGGTTCCTGCGGCGCTTCTATAACTGCCGAAACACAGAAAGGTCATAATTATTATCGTTGCACCAAGAAAAAAGGAATTTGCCAAGAAAAACATTATTTGAGAGAAGAAAGTTTAATTGAACAAATTAAAAACTATCTTCAAAAAGTTTCTTTGTCTAGCCAAATCACAAAAAGAGTTTTGGCCGAATTAGAAAAAGAGGAACAGCAAGCCAAAGAACAAACGGAAATCATTGTTCAAAACCTCAAGGAAGAATTAACAAAAATTGAAGCAAAATTAGAAAAACTTTTAGATGTTTATTTGAGTGAAGTAATTTCTACCGAAGAATACACTGCCCGGAAACAAAAAATTCTAACTCATAAGTTAGAATTACAAGAAAAAATACAGGATTTTGAACAAAAAGGTTTGTCTTGGCTCGAACCGGCCAGAGAGTTTGTTTCAAAGCTGAATTATGCGGAAAAACTACTCAATTCGGAAAACAAGGAAGAAATGAAGACATTTTTGAAAAATATCGGCTCGAACCATATTTTACAAAACCAAAAATTAAGTTTTTGCTGGAAATTTCCGTTCAATTTGGCCGCCGAGCGAAGCGAGGCGGCCCATAAATCGTTGACTTTTACTGAAATGTGCACCCGGCAGGAATCGAACCTGCAACCGTTTGCTTAAGAGGCAACTGCTCTGCCGATTGAGCTACGGGTGCTTATTTTTGTCTCCCCGCGAGGAATCGAACCTCGATATCCAGCTTAGAAGGCTAGTGTTCTATCCATTGAACTACGGGGAGAAATTTATGAACTTCTTCTTTTATTATGAAAAGCGCGATGGACTTCTTTTAACTGTTTATCAGTAATATGAGTATAAATTTGCGTAGTAGTAATAGAAGAATGACCTAACATCATTTGAACAGATCTAATATCAGCGCCAGAAAATAAAAGATCAGTGGCAAAACTATGGCGTAAAGTGTGAGGGCTAACCCGACGAACAATCCCAGCTAAAACAGCATATTTTTTAATCAAGCGCTGAATGCTTCTAGGCGTCAAACGCAGATTATCACTTTTTGCCTGATTAGGCAATTCTTTTTTGCCTTTAGGAAGTCGAATAAATAGAGCAGGGTCAATATCTTTTCTTTTTTCAAGATATGCAGTCAAAGCTTTCTTGGCTGTATCTGATAAAAAAACAACTCTTAATTTTTCGCCTTTACCGCGAACCGAAAACTCTCCTTTAGCTAAATTTAAATTATCACGATTTAGCTGGCAAAGCTCCGAAACTCTTAATCCCGTAGAGAATAAAGTTTCTAAAATGGCTCGATCACGCAAACTACGCAAAGATGTGCCGCTGGGAGCCTTTAGTAATCGTTCCAGTTCCTCATTTTCTAAAAATTCTACCTGACGCGGCGACTGCTTGGCTAATTCAATTTTTTCTGCGGCTAAAGTTTTTATATCACGCTTAGCTAAATACTTTAAAAAATTTCGCAAAGCAATCACATGATAATTTTGAGTTATTTTTTTAAGCGGCTTTGTCTTTTTTGGCTTGATACCAGAATTTTCTTTATCCGCAAAATCATCTGATAAACGATTTAAATAAAGCCGATATTGTCTTACTAATTCCGTATCAATTTGAGAAGGGTCTTTAATTTTTGCCCAATTTAAAAAACGATTTAAATAATGGGCGTAGTTTTCAATGGTTTTTTTAGACCGCCCTTTTTCTACCTCAAGATAAGCTAAATAGTCTTTAACTAAAGTCGATAAATCCATAAAAATTTTTCTCAATTTATATCACATATTTTTGTTTATTAATTGTACGACATAATTTTGTTTTTGCCAATTTTTTCTCCTCCTCTTGTCAAAAATACTTTTTTTTGTTATGCTTAAAATAATCAATCTGGGCAGCGCGTCGGCTTTGAGCTAACGGCTTTATTCCTTTTTTATTTTATTTATTTTCATTACTTAAGGAATGTGCCTGGAAAAAAACAGAATAATTCATGCTTAAAAAAAATAAAAAGACTAAACTGATTGAGGAATTCAAAATTCATGAAAATGATACTGGTTCAGCTGATGTTCAAATAGCTATTCTTAGTGAGCAAATCAAACAGCTAACCAAACACTTAAAAAAACATCCCAAAGATAATCATTCTCGCTATGGATTATTAAAAATGGTAGCTAAACGTAAAAAATTCCTCGACTATCTTAAAAGGGAAGACGAAAAAAGATATAAAGCAGTTATAAAAAAACTGGAATTAAAAAAATAGACAAACTCCCTCTTCCAACAGGACAAGGGAGTTTGTTATAATTTGGCCATGAGCGTTATAAAACACAAAGAGCAACGAGTTGGGATTTTTATTGATGTACCTAATCTCTACCATTCAGCCAAAAATCTCTATCACGCTAAAGTTAATTTTAAAGAGATTCTAAAAACAGCCCAAGCTGGACGCCAGCTAATTCGCGCTTTAGCCTACTGCATCAGAACTGAAAGCGGAGAAGAACAAGCTTTTATTGAAGCACTAACTAAAACTGGCTTCGAAGTTAAATTAAAAGATTTACAAGTTTTTCCTGGCGGCATAAAAAAAGGGGATTGGGATGTGGGTATTGCTGTTGATGCTATTGCCTTAAGCAATAAAATGGACGCTATTGTGTTAGTAACCGGCGACGGAGACTTCGCGCCTTTAGTCAATTTTCTAAAAATAGTCTCGGGCTGCCAAGTTGAAGTTATTGCTTTTAGCCGTTCAGCTTCTGCGCTTCTTAAAGAAACAGCTGATGATTTTATTGATCTGGGACAAAACTTGAAAAAATATCTTATCAAATCTTAAATTATAAAAGTAAAAATTTTAAATTTTAAAATACAAAAAATTAACTTATATATTATTTATTTTTCCGTGCGTTTGATTGGCTAAGGGGAGAAGAGAAAAGAAACGATTATCGGAAATCTAACAATCGTTTTTTTCCTCTTTTTACTCTTCGCCAAACAATCCAGCGGAAAATTTCAAGTCTATGACGCCTCAAGAATTTTCTTGTCAATTTGCTGGCCGAACACTTAAAGTCTCAACCGGCCTTTTAGCGCTCCAAGCCAATGGCGCTGTATTAATAACCTATGGGGAAACCGCAATTTTAGCTACTGCTGTTATGGGGTCTGGGCCAAAACCCAACTGTGATTATTTACCTTTAACAGTTGAATACGAAGAAAAACTTTATGCTGGTGGCAAAATCAAAGGAAGCCGTTTTATTAAAAGAGAAGGGAAACCGCAAGACGAAGCTATTCTAAGTGGTCGTTTAATCGACAGGACTATAAGACCTCGGTTTGACCAAAATATTCGTCATGATATTCAAATCGTCATCACGGTTTTATCATTTGATAAGGAAAACGATCCTGACATTTTAGGCATTTTAGGCGCTTCTTTGGCTTTATCTCTTTCTGATATTCCTTGGGATGGGCCAGTCGCAGGTGTAAGAATCTCTAGAAATAATAACCAATTTGTTATTAATCCAACCTATCAAGAACGTAGCCAAAGTGACATTGATCTTATTGTAGCTGGCACAGAAAAAAACATTAATATGTTAGAAGGACAAAGTGATCAGGCGCCAGAAGAAATTGTGTTGCAAGCCATTGAAAATGGATTTAGAGCTTACCAAGAATTAATAAAATTCCAGCAAAAAATTATCGCTACCTTAAAACCAGTCAAAAAAGTTCTTGAAGTTCAGAAACCGACGGAAGAAATAAAAAATAAAGTTAAAGATTTTTTAAAAGATAAAATAGAAAAAGCTATCTATACCCCTGATAAAAATGGTTGCAAAACCCAAATAGCTAGCCTCAACAAAGCTCTAGTTGATTTTATAAAGACAAACGAACCTGAAGATAAAAATCTAGAAGAAAAAATAAATCAAGCGCTCACAGTTTTTGAAGAAGAGATTAATCAATTTGTCCATCAGGAAATTTTAAAAAATGAAAGAAGACCTGATGGCAGAAGGTTAGACGAAATCCGACCAATCTCTTGCCATGTTGGATTTTTACCTCGGCCTCATGGTTCAGCCCTTTTTAGTCGTGGCGCCACCCAGGCCCTTTCAACTGTAACTCTTGGCTCGCCGGGTGACAAACAAATTATCGACGGGCTAGAAGAAGAATATAAAAAAAGATTTATCCATCATTACAATTTTCCACCGTTCTCTGTCGGAGAAATTGGCAAACTCGGCGGTCCGGGAAGACGAGAAGTTGGGCATGGCGCATTAGCTGAAAAAGCTTTATCCAGTATCATACCGCCCGAAGAGCAATTTCCTTATACTATTCGAGTGGTTTCAGAGATTTTATCTTCTAATGGCTCTTCTTCCATGGCTTCAACTTGTGGCTCGTCCTTAGCTTTAATGGATGCCGGCGTGCCTATTAAAGCGCCGGTAGCAGGCATTGCTATTGGATTAATAATAGACGAAAAAAATCATGACTATTTTAAAATTTTGACTGATATTCAAGGGCCTGAAGACCACTATGGCGATATGGATTTAAAGGTGGCTGGTACCAAAAATGGAATTTGCGCTCTTCAGATGGATGTAAAAATAGAAGGTATAAACTTAAAAATTTTATCCCAAGCTATTGAACAAGCCAAAAAAGCGCGTCTAGAAATTTTAACCGTTATGGAAAAAACCTTAGCTAAACCTCGCGCTCAACTTTCTCAATTTGCTCCCCGCATTATTATCCATCAAATTAACCCTGACAAAATCCGTGATGTTATCGGGCCAGGAGGCAAGGTTATAAATGAAATTATTGCTAAAACTGGAGTAAAAATTGATATCGAAGATTCTGGACTTATTTTTATTACTTCTGAAAATTCTGCTAGCGCCAACGAAGCTCTTCAGTGGATAAAAAATTTAACTTACGAAGTCAAGCCCGGCGAAATTTTTCAAGGAAAAGTAACGCGCCTGGTAAATTTTGGCGCTTTTGTAGAAATTTTGCCAAATCAAGAAGGACTAATCCATATTTCCGAACTCGCCCCCTGGCATGTTAATAAAGTTGATGATATATTAAAAATAGGGGACATTGTTCCGGTCAAAGTAAAAAATATTGACGAACTTGGAAGAATAAATTTATCACTCAAAGAAGTAAAAAATAATTTTCGTCAAAATAAAAACAAATAATTTTATTTTATCTAACATGGACGGAATAAAATCTGCTTCGTTAGCCTCCAAAACTGACAAGCCCGCTCAAAAAAATAAAACGGATTTTCTATCAAACATAGAAATTCGTACCTTGAAAAAAGATTTAGAAAAAATATTTCAAGAAAAAAAAGCTAAAGAATTAAAAGTTCCTCTTCCTCCGCCTACGCCGCCTCCTCCTCCGCCACCTGTAGCCTTAATTGCCAAAAAAGAACAAACCCCCCAAATTTCCTCCATTGGCCAACAGCAACAGCAAGAAAACCTCCAAAAGTCTCTCAAACTCCAACAAGAAAAAAAACTCCAAGAAGAAAAAGAAAAAAGAGAAAAAGAAATAAATCAGACCTACAACCGAATTCTTTCTCTTATGGCTTCTAAGTCTTGGAGAGAAGCTCAAGAAGAAGCTAAAAAAATCATAGAAAGCCCCGATGCTTCAAAGCTGCTTATTTGGAAAACGAAAAGACTGCAAAAGAAAGCAGAGGAGGAAATTGAGCAACAGCAAGAAAACCTCCAAAAGTCTCTCAAACTCCAACAAGAAAAAAAACTCCAAGAAGAAAAAGAAAAAAGAGAAAAAGAAATAAATCAGACCTACAACCGAATTCTTTCTCTTATGGCTTCTAAGTCTTGGAGAGAAGCTCAAGAAGAAGCTAAAAAAATCATAGAAAGCCCCGATGCTTCAAAGCTGCTTATTTGGAAAACGAAAAGACTGCAAAAGAAAGCAGAGGAGGAAATTGAAAAAGAAACATCTCTTACCCTCTCTCTTCTTACAGAAGAAAAACCTGCTCTAAATAATAAACAGAAACAGCCAGAATTAAAAATCCCTTCCTTAAAATTAAAACCAGAAACCCCCAATATTCAAGAAAAAGAACTCGCTAAACCCCAAGAAGCTCCTATCCCTCCTAAGACTGCTCCCTCAATGGTTAACGGCATCGATCGTCAGCAAAAAATTTTTATCTCAAAAAAAATTATTATCTTAATCAGCCTTACTCTCTTAGCCGTCTTTCTAATTAGTTGGTTAGGATGGCAACAATTGGAAAAAAGGAATTCAGCTTTTCATAATTTCTTAAATCCTATTCCTTCTCCTTCTTCTTCGCCATCTCCGCTTCCTTCTCAAATCCCTTCATCTTTTATTAATACCGAAAAACAAATTATCGCAGAGATAATTCCTACGCAGCCAACTGAAACTCTTACACAGCTTAACCAAAAACTTCTGGCCAGCGAGCTTCCGCCTGGTTCTTTTGCTCATCTTATCTTCAAAAATAACTCAACCAATGGCTTTGCTTCCTTAGATGAAATTTTGAAAATATTGGAACTAAATTTCTTTTATTTACCCTCACCTCCGTGCACAACTGAAACTAAAGATAAATGCCCCAAAATAATCGACTTTTTATCACCAAATAATTTTTCTTTTTTAATCTTCTACAATACGCCTAATTCCTCATCTGATAATTTAAAGACTGACCCCCGGCTTAGTTTAATAATTCAACTAAACCCGGGAATAAACGAGGCTCAATTCTTTAATGTTTTTAAATCTTTAGAAGATTCTCTCCTGGCCAAAACTGGCTCTCTTTGGTTAGAAAGAAAAACAAACTTACCAATTACTTCTTCTTTTCAAGACAATATTTATCGCGGAATCTCTATTCGTTATCAAAATTTTCCAACAGCTGATATCTCTTTTGACTACGCGGTGTTAAAAAATAAATTTATTGTTGCTACTTCAAAACAAGCTATGTATGCTATTTTAGAAAAATTATTATCCTCTGAAGACGCTTCATCAGAAAGTTTCTCTAATTTTTAATCTCCCAGCCCTCTAGCTAACTAAAATGTCAAAGCTGAATCAAATTAAGCCAATTTTAGCTACATTGGTTTATTATGATATCCTAAATCGACCATTAACGTCAGTAGAAATTTTCAAATATTTAGCGGCTGGCGCTAACCAAAAAAGATTTTTCTCGCTACTTGCAGAATTAGAAGAAGAAGTAAAAAATAACTTTTTTTGCCAAAAAACAGGGCTATTTTTTTTAAAAAATAGAGAAAATCTTATTCAAGAGAGAGAAAAAAGATTAAAAATTTCACAGCAAAAATGGTCTTGGCTTCTAAAATCTGCTAAAATTTTAACACTAGCCCCTTTTATACGTTTAATAGCCGTCACCGGCTCAATGTCAGCTGATAACCCTCAAAAAAATAGCGATTGGGACCTTTTAATAGTCGTCAAAAAAAACCATCTTTGGACATCAAGATTAGCCATAACCTTTCTTTGCGAACTCTTAAGGAAACGCCGCCACAAACAATTAACTAACAATCGTTTTTGCCTTAATTGCTATCTCACTGATCAGGAAATGACAATTACTCCCATTATGAAAAAACATGATTTTCATGCTGCTCAAGAATACGGACGTTTAGTTCCTGTTTTAGAAATAGAAAAAGGTATCTATGAGAAATTTATTCAAGCTAATAAAGATTGGCTTAATCAGTTTCTTGAAACTTTCCCCTGGCCTTATCAATTTGGTAGCAAAACCATAAAACCGCAAAAAATTCTAAATATTATAAGGCAGCTTATAGAATTACTTTTAAGTGGCGCTTTCGGCCAATGGTTAGAAAAAAAACTAAAAAAATGGCAAATTAAGCGCATTTTAGCAAAAAAAAGGGACGACTCCCGCGACCAGCTTTTCATTAGTGACTCTTGCCTCATGTTCCATCCGCAGTCTAAAAGTTTTGGAATCCTTAAAATTTTTAATCAAAATCTTGCTAAATTTGAAAAAATATAAAAAATAGCATGAATTTACCAATCAAAATAAAACAAAAAGAAGAAAAAATATTAGCGCCTCGCCCCGCAGAAAAAAACCCTCAAAAACAAAAACCAAAAGATAAATCAGAAAAAAAATGGGTTTGGTGGCTAGTTTTTTTAGTCATCTTTGGCCAAACTGTAGCTCTTAGTTATCTCTTTATTTGGCCAAAAAACTCTTCTCCTTATGAAGAATTTCTGCCGAGAGAAACAGCTGGTGTCTTTTATTTCAAGATACCTAATTTGATTGGACTATTAGAAGATCTGCAAGTTAAAAATTTTTCTTGGGCACCTTTTGTTTTAACTAAAGAGAAAATCGTTTCCTTTTTAACAAATAATCTGCCTGATTTAAATAAACAATTTAATAAAATTTTTCAAAACGAAGCAGCTTTGGCACTTTTACCAAAAACCGACAATAATTTACCTGTCTGGCTATTTATCGCTCAAAGAAAAATTAGCGGAAAAGAAATGGAACAAATTCTTAATGGAGTCGAGAAAAATTTAAAGCAGAATTTCTATGTCCTAGATGAAACTTACCGCTATTTAACTATTTTGAAAATAAAACCCCTCAACCAACCCGGCCCCATTTTTTTCTTAACCTCAGCTGGAGAATACCTCCTTTTAAGCAACCAAGAAACTTTACTAAAAAACACTTTGGACAAAATTATTGCTAAATAGAAATTTGTATTTTTAAAAAATTGACAAAATTTTTGATTAAAATAAAAATATATTCTTAAGGTGGTTAATAAAGTTATAAGTTAATTCTGAAAGAGGGGACAGCTCGCAAAAAACATTTTCTTGTGTCATTCAAAAATTCCTACCAAAAGAAAAGCAAAAGGCGCTGGATTCTTAAAACTAAAATAGAAAAAATTTCAAACACTCCTCTAAAATTCTTTCCCGGTTTTTTCATTATCGCACTCCAAAAATATCTAGCGGTTTTTTTATTTTCCCTTGTCCAACATCTCTTTTTGCCTTATACTAAAAATACTAAATAAAAACCATGGACAAAAAATTATTAGAACAAATTAAAAAAAACCTAAAAGAACGCCAAAAGAAAATAGAGAAAGAATTGGCGAGCTTCGCCTCTAAAGACAAAAAAGTTCCGGGCGATTATGATTCAAAATTCCCAGATCTTGGAACTTTACAAAGTCCTGATGAAGATGCTCAAAGAGTAGCGGCTTATGAAAATAGACTTTCACTGGAATATGCACTAGAGCTACAACTTGCAGATATCAATCGTACTTTAGAAAAAATAGAGAAAGGAGAATACGGGCTTTGTGAAAAATGCGGACTGCCTATTGACGAAAAACGATTAATTGCTATACCAGAAGCTAAAACATGTCTTAAATGCGCTAATAAAAAATAAAATAGAGGCAAAACCGCTATAAGTGATATAGCGGTTTTTATTTATAAAATTATAAAAATATGCCTGCTAAAGTATTCTCGGCTGCTACTTTAGGCCTTTCCTGCCAGCCAGTAGAAGTAGAGGTTGACATGTCTCCGGGACTGCCAAGTTTTCAAATCGTAGGCCTGCCAGACGCAGCCGTCAATGAGGCTAAAGAAAGAGTTTCTTCCGCTATAAAAAACTCTGGCGCCTCGCCTCCTCATCATCAAAACCGCAGAGTAATTGTTAATTTAGCGCCAGCGGATTTAAAAAAAGAAGGGCCAGCCTATGATTTACCAATTGCCATTGCTTTTCTTTTAGCTTCCGGCCAGCTTTTAGCAACTGAACTTGATAAAAAAATCTTTGTTGGTGAGCTTTCTTTAGAAGGAAAGATAAGACCAATTAATGGAGTTTTGCTGATTGCTTTGATGGCGCGCAAAAAAGGATTTAGCACGCTTTTTGTTCCTCAAGAAAATGCAGCTGAAGCAGCTTTAGTTAGAGAATTAGAAGTTTTAGGCGTGTCTAATTTACAAGAAATTTTTCTCCATTTAGAAAATAAAAAAATTTTAGAAAGTCATCCACCATATAATCTTGATTTTGATCAAAAAGAATCAAAAGATGAAATTGATTTTTGCCAGATCAAAGGGCAGGAACACGCTAAACGCGCTTTAGAGATTGCTGCGGCCGGGCACCATAATGTCTTAATGTCAGGCCCCCCTGGTACCGGTAAAACATTACTGGCTAAAGCCCTAGCAACTATTTTGCCGCCTCTCGAATTTGAAGAGGCTTTAGAAGTCACTAAAATTTTTAGCGTTGCTGGCCGTCTTAACCCAAACCAGCCTCTTGTTCTTCGCCGACCTTTTCGCAATCCTCACCATACTGCCTCTTCGGTAGCTTTAGTAGGCGGCGGTAATCATATAAAACCAGGAGAAATTACTTTAGCTCATCGCGGTGTCCTGTTTTTAGATGAACTACCGGAATTCCATCGCGATGTTTTAGAAGCATTACGCCAACCCTTAGAAAACGGAACGGTCACTGTTTCCCGAGCCACTGGTTCAGTAGATTTTCCCGCCCAATTTATGTTTATTGGTGCGATGAATCCCTGCCCTTGCGGCCATGCCACCGATCCCTACAAACAATGCACTTGTTCCTCTTCTCAAATTAATCGCTATAAACGTCGTATCTCAGGACCTTTACTTGACCGCATTGATATTCATCTTGAAATTCCCGCTATTAAATATGATAAATTAGCTAGCGAAAACGAGGGTGAAAAATCAGAAAAAATACGACAACGCGTTATTAAAGCCAGACAAATACAAAAAGAAAGATTTTTATCAGAATCAATTCATACCAACTCTAACATGGGTCTGGCTCAAATAAAAAAATACTGCCAGCTAGATTCTGCTGGCCAACAAATTCTAAAAAATGCAGTCAACAACTTACATTTATCAGCTCGCGCCTATCATCGTCTTCTAAAGCTTAGTCGAACAATTGCTGATTTAGCTGGAGAAAAAAATATTCTTCCTCAACATATAGCCGAAGCGCTTCAATACCGTCCCAAAGAAGAAATTTTTTAATTAAAAATCTCTAAAAAACACTATCGCTAAAGACAAAAGGCGGTTTTTAAAATTTTTAAAAAATAATATTACTATCGTCTAACAAATGGATTTTTAGCACCGCGTACTTCAAAATGAAGATGGCAGCCAGTTGAACGACCCGTGGTCCCCATCAAAGCTATAAGCTGCCCCTGAGAAACTTGCTGACCAACTTCTACTAAAACTCTAGAAGTATGGGCATAAAGAGTAACGACACCATTTGGATGTTTTATCATTAAATATTTGCCATAACCATAATTCCAGCCTACTTCATCTACCAAAGTAACTGTTCCGCCAGCAGCCGCATAAATAGGGGTGCCACACACATTAGAAATATCTACGCCATAACGATTATGCAGAATCCCCCAATTTTTTCCAGAAGTAGGCATAATTAACCAATTGCCAGAAGAAGGTTTTTCTTGCGCGTATTTTGGCGCGGTAATTGGTTTTGGAGCTGCTGGCATCTCGCCGTTAGGAATAATAATATAATCGCCAATAGGTAATTTTTCTTCTGCTAGCTCATTAAAAGCTACTATTTCCGCGACTTTACCATGATATTTTTTAGCTAATGATTCCAAAGTATCTTTAGCACCTATTTTTATCCGAACACCATTAATAGGCAAAATAGTCAAAGTTTGGCCAGGTTTAATTATGTCATCTTCTTTTAAATTATTAGCCCAAAAAATTGTGTTAGCATTGATATTAAATTTAGCTGCAATGCCAGAAATTGTATCGCCGCTCTGAACTATATAAGTTTTGATTTCTCGAGAAAAACTGCCAAAAGGGCTTACTGCCCCAGGCCCAGCAGGGGGGATTAAGCCGCTATCTTCAAACAAAGCAAAATCCGTCTCTTCGTTTGCATCATCAGCAGTAAAATCTATGGCCGCCTCAGCATAAAGAGTTGCTGAACTTAAATAATCTACGGGGCCACCCATAATTCCCTTATTCTGGCTATTTTCTACCTCTTCAGTTATTATTTGCTGGCTGGAACTGCCACCACCATTGGCAGAAGATAAATTTAAGCGGCTTTTTTCTGAAATCTTAGCCCAATTAAGCGCCAAAAAAATAACTAAAATAACGAAAATTGTTATTAAACAACGACGTTGCTTGCCCCAATAAGATAAAATTATTTTTTTAAGCCAATTTAAAAATACCAAGGGGGCCCTTGGAGATTTTTTACTTTTTTCTTCTAGAAAATAAAAATTGGGCAATTTTGTCTTAAAAACAGGCCTTAAATAAAGTTTTTATTATTTTTCTGACCTAATTTTAAGGTAACGGCTTAAGTTGAAAATGTCAACAAAATGGCCTTATCTTAGAAAAAATAAAAATTTTAGCATTTTTTGTGTTTTTGCCTTATACTGAAAAAGATAACCAAAAAAATGATTTTAAAAAACTTAAACTCAAAACAAATTGAAGCTGTCACCACAAAAAACGGCCCTGTTTTAATTATTGCAGGCCCGGGCTCTGGCAAAACCAAAGTCTTAACCCATCGCATTGCTTATTTAATTAGAGAAGGAATACCAGCAGAAAATATTTTAGCTGTTACTTTCACCAATAAAGCAGCCGAAGAAATCAAAGCAAGAATCAATAAATTAATTTCACTTTCAGCCAAAAGAGATTTCAAACTCCCCACTATCGGGACATTTCATGCTCTTTGCTCTAAAATTCTTCGTTATGAAATAAAAAAAATAGGCTTTCGTTCTAATTTTATAATTTTAGACGCCCAAGACTCTTTAGTTTTTATCAAAAAAATAATGTCTGAACTTGATATCAGCGACCAACAATTTAATCCTGAAACTATTCAACAAAACATCTCACAAGCCAAAAATGAACTTTTAACACCGGAAGATTTTTTTAATCAAGCTCAAGACTTCTTCCCAAAAATTGTTTCTAAAATTTTTTCTGCTTATCAGGAACGCCTCAAACAAAACAATGCTCTCGATTTTGACGACCTAATTTTTTTAACCGTTAAAATTTTCCAAGAAAATCCGACTATTCTAGAAAAATATCAAGAAAAATTCCGCTATATTCTGGTAGATGAGTATCAAGACACCAACCACGCCCAATATGTTTTAATTAATCTTCTAGCTAAAAAATACCGCAATCTTTTTGTCATTGGCGACGAAGCCCAATCAATTTATTCCTGGCGAGGAGCTGATTTTCGCAATATCTTGAATTTCGAAAACGATTATCCTGAAGCCAAAATAATTTTACTGGAGCAAAATTACCGCTCAACTCAAAACATTTTAGATGCTGCCCATCATATCATTATCAAAACTAAATTTCGCAAAGAAAAAAAACTCTGGACGCAAAACCCAGCCGGCCACCCCATAACTATTTTTCTGGCTAAAAACGAAAAAGAAGAAGCGCAATACATAGTTGAAGAAATAAACAATTGGCAAAGACAAAAAAAAGAATTATCGCATAAAGATTTTGCTGTACTCTACCGCACCAACGCTCAATCAAGGGCTTTAGAAGAAGCTTTTCTGCAAGCTGGATTATCTTACAAAATCGTCGGGGGAACGAAATTTTTTGACCGCCGAGAAATAAAAGACCTCATCGCTTATTTAAGACTTATACAAAATCCTCAAGATCTAATTTCTTTAGAAAGAATTATTAATGTCCCGCCACGAGGTTTCGGCAAAAACCCTGATTGCCAAATCTTTATAAATTCTGATGAAGCTAAATTAGCTCAACTAACACCTCAGCGTCAACGAGCTTGGAAAAATTTTTCTGCTAAATTAGCTGCCTGGCGAACAATAGCCGCTAAAGAGCCCTTAAGTAAACTTTTAAAAATTATTATCGATGAAATTGGTTATGAAAATTTTTTGCGAGACCGAACTGAAAAAGGGGAGGAGCGCTGGGAAAATGTTCAAGAACTTTTCTCAGTAACTAAAAAATATGATTTATTCAAACCAGAAGAAGCTTTGACTCTCTTTTTGGAAGAAGTAGCCTTAATGTCAAATAATGACGAAGTGGAAACACAGAAAGATCTGGTAAATTTAATGACGCTACATTGTGCCAAAGGGCTAGAATGGCCAATAGTTTTTATTGCCGGTTGCGAAGAAGGCATTTTCCCTCACAGCCGTAGTCTGCTTGACCCTTGGCAGATGGAAGAAGAGCGAAGACTTTGCTATGTTGGTATTACCCGAGCTAAGGAAAAACTCTATTTAATCTGTGCCCAAAAAAGACAGCTTTTTGGTTCAACCCAAAGCAATCCTCCGTCACGCTTTTTAAGCGAAATTCCTCCGTCGCTCACAGAATATCTAGGGCTAGAAGAGGACGAAGAGGAAATTGATGAAGAGGGAATTATAATGCCTTTCTAAAACCTGAGACAAAAAACAATGACTAAAAAGAAAGACAATCAAAAAAAAATTAGCCTAAAACCCAATAAGCTTTTAGGACAGAATTTTTTAATTGACAAAAATATCATAAAAAAAATTATTAACGCTGCCCAAATAGAACCTGAGGATATAATTTTAGAAATTGGCCCGGGAAAGGGGAAATTAACACGCCAACTGATAAAAAAAGCTAAAAAGGTAATTGCTGTGGAGAAAGACCCGCGCCTAACTAATTTTTTGAAACAGGAATTCCAAAACGAAAAAAAGTTAAAGATAATTGAAGCTGATATCTTAAAATTTTTAAAATCGTGGGCAGAAAAAAAATATAAAGTTGTTGCTAATATTCCTTATTATTTAACTTCTTGCTTAATCCGGCTTCTGCTAGAATCCTCTAACCCGCCCAAAAAAATAATTTTACTTATCCAAAAAGAAGTAGCCCAACGAATTTGCGCCAAGCCTCCGTCAATGTCTCTTTTGGCAGTTTCCGTTCAATTTTACGCCCAAACAGAAATTATCGCCTATGTAAAACGACAAGCTTTTTGGCCACAACCTAAAGTTGACTCTGCTATTATAAAAATTACACCGCTGGCTAAAAAATATTCAGAAAATTTTATCTCTAATTTTTTTTCTTTAGTTAAAGCTGGTTTCTCTCAGCCACGCAAACAGCTAAAAAACAATTTATACCAAAAACTCAAAATTAACCGCGAAAAAATTCTTGCTTCTCTCGCTCAAATAGGCATTAATCCCGAGCAAAGAGCCGAGACTCTCTCTTTAGAAAAATGGCTTATTTTAACAGATAAATTGTTCCAATAAATTATCAACTATATTATTTTAAGAATGGCTAAAAAACAATCTTTTTTAATAATTTTTGATTTCTCTCTAAAAAGTAAAAGCTTATTTCGAAAATGATTATCCACACTTGTTTATTTTATTTTATTGTTTTTTTATTGTATAATTTAAGTAACTATCGAAAAGGAAAAAGACACTTCTTGCTTATATTTTTGTTTGCTTTTTATAAAATAATTTATCCATAAATGACTCGACCTCTCCCTAAAAAACGAACCAAAATTTTAACTTGGTTATGCGCAATTTTAATTTTGCTTTGCGGAATTTTAATCGGCGGCTATCTTGTTTTAAAAAGCGGATATGGCACAGCCAGAGAACTTTCTGCTATTTTAGGCGGGAAAATTTTTGAAGCTGGTTTTTGCGAACCCAATCCCCAAAATGCTCAATCTGACGTTGACGAAGATGGATTACCTGATTGGCAGGAAATTCAAATTTATAAAAGTGATCCTTGCCGCCAAGATACCGATGGGGACGGCTATTTTGACGGCGAAGAAGTTGATACTGGCTACGATCCTACCAAGGCTGCTCCTGGCGATGAAATGCTGGGCAGAAATCCCCAAAAACCTCGTTCTCTCCCAAGAAACCTGACCTTAGCTTTAAAACAAAATTTAAGCGAGCAAATTACACAAAATAAAATCAGCGCTTTTAATTCCGTGGGAGAGCTTTTGTCTTATGAAGATATCGACAAATATCCTGCTATCCAGCAAACCATTAACGAAATCATTTTATCTGCCCAAAAAGATTTTACTCCTGAAAAAATTGATGAAAATCAACTAAATATAACTCAAGATAACAGCCCTGCGGCTTTTAAAAAATATATGGCTGCAGTAAGCCAAATTATAAAATCAGCCACCCCGCTTAATAAAAATTTTTCTACTGAAGCAGAAATGATTTTAAACTCATTTGAAACAGGAAATTTCGAAGAGATGAAAATTGCTAAAATTCACTATCAGGAAGTTTACCGAAAAATAAGACATCTTGAAGTCCCAATTCCAAACGACTTTATGCCTATCCATAAAGAAATTCTTGAAATTTTCTCTACTATTGAAAAAGTTTACGGAGCTTTACAAAATTCAACCGAGGATCCCTTAAAAGCCAATCTGGCTATTTATTTTTATCAAGAGGCTAACAATCGATTCTTAAAATGTTTAGAAAATTTTTCAATTTATCTATCCCAACATCCTGAATATTGAATAAACCATCATGGGTAAAAATATTTTTTCAAAAATCTTAAGCTCTCTAATTTTAATCAGCTTAATTTTTTCTTTATCGCTAAGTACTTTTTTTATAACTCCCAAAGAAGCTTCGGCAACTTATGTGCCCGCTGATACTATTGGTGGGCCTAGTACTCTTTGGGGATGGGTTTTACAAATAAGCGCTCAAAAAGCTACTGCTGCTGCCGCTTGGGTTAAAGCCGGTATAGCCATATGGGAAAAATCAGAAAGTATAATAGCTAAAATAATGAAAGCGCTCTGGATTATGTTAAAAAAACAATTAATGGATATGATAGTTGATGAAACTATAAAATGGATAAACGGAGAAGGTGAACCGAAATTTATTTCTGATCCAGGAGGATTCTTAACAGAAGCAGCCGACCAAGCAGCTGGCCATATTATTGACCAACTAGGAATGGGTTTTTTATGCGGAGACTTGGGTCCAACCATTAAAATCGCTTTAGCCAAAAAGAAAACTTTTGCTCAAAAGGCTAAATGTACTCTCAGCGAAGCCACAGAAAACTTGCAAGAATTTTTTAATAATTTTTCAAATGGTGGTTGGACAAAATGGCTAAAGCTTAGCGAAGCGCAAAATAATCTTTATGGGGCCTATTATATAGCATTAGATGCTCAATGGTTAGCAGCGATTCAAAAATCTGAAGAAGCTAAAAATGAAGGTTTAATGAGCGGCGGATTTTTAAATGATAAAGTCTGCAAAGAACTATACTGCCCCTGCGATCCTAATGATGAATATTGCCGGCCTTATATTAAAGATACCTGGACGAAAGAACAACTTCAAGACCCAAATCTTAGCCGTTGTAAATGCATTAAATGGCAAACTAGAACACCTGGCAGAATTATCGCTGATAATCTCAGCAAAACTCTGGGAACTCAGCTTGATTGGTTGGCTGGCGCTGACGATTGGGGCGAATATATTGGGGTAATTTTAGACGCCGCCATAAACAGAGTTTTTAAAGAAGGGCTGAGTATGATTAAAAAAAGTCAAACCGAAAACAAAAATTATATCTCAAATAGTGGCATTGGAGTCACTACTCCAATCGGCCCTTACCCCCCTGAAGATTCCTCTTTCCTTATCTCTCTGCAAGGAAAAGAGTTAACTGAAGAATTAGATAAACAACTGCTCCTCTATTACGAAAACCTAGAAAAACTGACTAAAGATTATGAAATTAGTTTAAATTTACAAAATAAAATTAAGCAAACACAAATCGACGCCATAACTGTCATTAAAGATTTGCTGGCTAATCCTTTCTGTTCTTTACCGAGTAATATAAGCTCTTCAATCCTAAGCTCTTCCTCGCTTAATTCCTGCCCCCCATTAAACGAAAAATGCTCTTGTCAAAAAGAAAAATTAAAGATTTCTATCCCCGATATTGGCCAAACGGAAATAGAAAGAATTTTAGCCCAAACTGAAATTTATGAGAATGAAGATCTTGAAACTCGTCTTTATTTCCATTGCAGTTCTGATTTTCAAAAAGGATCGGCTGTAATTTTAAGTTCTTCAGTCAAAGCTGAAACAACTATTAATCAGTTAAAATCAAACTTAGAAGAAAGGATAACTAAAATGAATAAAATAAATATCGCGAAAGAAAATCTTGCTGATTTCAAAAAAGAAAGCGAACTTTTTGCAGAAAAAGCAGGAAGTTTAAATGACGAAAATGCCTCTGCGAAAAATGAAATGGACCAAATAGAAAAATCAATGTTAGACGCCAAAAATAAACTTATAAATTCTTTACAAGATATATTAAACACTAACTCTTCTAGCTTCCAAGAAATTTTATCTTTAATTAATGAGTCTATGCAAAAAACGATAGAGGAATACGGGGATTCCCAACAGAAACGTGGTGTTGAAACAGTATGCTCTTTTGTGACTAATAACACTTACTACGCAGATCTTTGCGCTGCCGAAAACGCAAAATCTTCTCTTCTATCGAGTTATAATAATTGTCTCGCTTCTTACAATTCTTCTAATTCTCCTTCATGGTAAAAAATCAATTTTCTAAAAAAAGAATTCTTTTTATCTACCTGCTGATTTTTTCTCTCAGCTTAAGCGGTATCTTTTTTGCGAAAATAAACAAGAATCTAAGGGCTGAAGAAAAAAAAGACCAAGGGAGTACGCAAATTACACTCCCGGACGGTACTTCTGTTAACGAAAAAGGCAACATTGTTGACACCTCGTCTAGCCAAAAAAATATGGAGGCTTACAATAAATCAACCGGGACAGAAAGAACAAGTGCTTCAGGAATACTTTTTGATTTTGCCTTAGAGACCATGGCTAAAGGTGTTGGTTATTTAATGCTTTTTATCTTTAAAATTTTAAGCTCTTTTGTTTTCTTAGCGGGACAAATTGTAGACGCAACTTTCAAGATAGAGCAATTTAGAAATATTCCTATTGTAGAAATCGGCTGGAATATCACCAGAGGGCTTTGCAATATGTTTTTTGCAGTTTTACTGCTTATTATGTCTTTTGCGACAGTTTTACAAATTGAAGAATACGGAGCTAAAAGATTGCTTTGGAAACTAATAGTTTCGATTCTGCTTATAAATTTTAGCTTAGTTATTGCCGGAATCTTTATCGACTTTTCTCAAATTTTAACCCATTATTTTATTGAAGCTGCTGCTGGAGGAGAAGACGGCACTATTTCCGGACAATTAGCTAACGCTTTAAACATTAGTCGTCTTTATCAGCTTCCCGCTGAC
>CAYMCB010000001.1:0-40444 GCA_964388895.1 uncultured Candidatus Saccharibacteria bacterium | reverse complement strand
TGAATTACGAGCCGGCGCAAAGCCTGTAGTTGCTGAAGGAATTTTAAGAATGCGGCAAGGCAAAGTAAAAATTGAACCGGGTTATGATGGAGAATACGGTAAAATTAAAATTTTTGGCGATGGAGAGCAAGAAGAATTTAGTAAACAAAAAACTTTATTTTAGCTAAATTTTTAGCTAAATTTTGCTATAGAACTAAGAATATTTTGGAAATAAAATTAATAATATTTTCAATTCTCTTAAAACCATTAAATAACTAATTTAAGATCTTGGAGAAGATTATCTGATGAAATGACTAATGCCTAAATTAGCAAATCGGGGGAGTAAGTTTTTTGTCGGATATTTAAAAAGATATTGATACTTTTAAAGAATTTCTAAAATTTTTCAGAATGCGGTATTTGCTTGACTAAAAAGGCAAAAAAAATTAAACTGGAAGAGTAATTAGTTAATCGATTTAACAAGTTAGCGTTTTCAACCGCGGGTCGCTTTTGCGAAAGCCAAAGTTGAGTAATAACTTAGTTAAATAAATTATGGTTTTCCAAAGAAATTTTGGTGGCGGCCAGCGGTTTTCGCATAATAATAGGCCAAGACAGACCTTTCAGGGAGACTGGAAGTGTTCTGAATGCGGAGCTTCAATAACCGAACTCCCTTTTCAGCCTTCAGGTGACCGTCCAATTTTCTGCCGGGACTGCTATCGCAAACAGCATCATGGCAGATTTAACAGATAACTCTGTTTAATAGTTTGAAAAATCCCCTCTTTCAAGAGGGGATTTTTTATTGACTTTTATTTAAAATTTTTTATAATAGCTTTATTAAGTTATAGTAGTAATTTAAAAAATAAAAATAAAGGAGGTTAAAATGGAAGATTGGAGTTGCCCTAAAGGAGGCAAAGAACATATTATTGAAGATGTTAAGATTTTGGCACAGGAATCTAAAATAGCTATAATCTGCCAAACTTGCGGGAAGACTTACAAAATACCGGATAAAGAGAAAGTGTATTTGCCACGGAGAAATCAGCAAATAAAAGAATTTTTAAAAAAACAGTTAGAAAAACAGAAGGCAAAAAATCGGGAATAAAATTCCCGATTTTTATTATTTTTAGCAAAGAATTATCGATTCTTTTAAAATAATATTATAATATTTAGTAAAACCATGAATAATAAAAAGAGGAAAAAAGTTAGAGCTTTGGTTTTATTTTCCGGTGGGCTAGATTCAATTTTAGCGACTTTATTATTGAAAGAGCAGGGAGTGGAGGTAGAGCTTATAAATTTTTACACCATCTTTTTTGATTCAAAAGAAGCGCGTAAATCAGCAAAGCTTTTAAGGTTTCCTTTGAGAGAGGTTGATATAAGTGAAGATTTTTTAAAAATTTTAAAAAATCCTAAATATGGTTTTGGTGCTGGAGTTAATCCTTGTATTGATTGCCATATTTTAATGTTGAAAAAAGCTGGTCAAATTAGACAACAGGAAAATTTTGATTTAGTAGCAACAGGCGAAGTTTTAAATGAGCGACCGATGAGTCAGAATAAAAAAGCTTTGAAAATTATCGAAGAAGAAGCAAATCTTAAAGGCTATTTAATCAGACCTCTTTCTGCTAAGTTTTTTGAGCCAACTTTAGCTGAAAAAGCAGGATTGATAGACAAAGAAAAATTATTAGATATCTTTGGCCGACAAAGGCAGCGGCAGATAGAGTTAGCTAAAAAATTTAGAATTATGAATTATCCTTCGCCAGCTGGCGGTTGTGCTTTGACCCAATCTGGTTTTGCTAAGCGGCTAAGGACATTAATAGAAAATAGACCGAATTTTAATTTAGAGGATGCAAAACTAGTTAATGTAGGGCGTCATTTCTTTTATCGGGGGAAAAATGAAAATGGAGAAAATGTTGATTATTGGTTTATTTTGGGTCGTAGCCAGGAAGAGAATAATTTTTTGAAAAATCAGAAAAAGGTAGGAGATATTTTGGTTTTACCAGTTAATTTTGCGGGGCCTGAAGTTTTAATCCGGGGCGAAAAAATTTCCAAAAAAATTATACAAGAAGCTCAAAATTTAATTTTAAAATACACACCTTCTTTTAAAAGGCCCAAAACAAACCCTCTTTTTGAAGCCATATCATAATATTTATTTTTTGAATTAAAATTAATAAAATTGGAGAATAGCCAAAATTTTAAAATAGATATTATTATTTTTATTCTCATAGGCGCAATTTTAGTTGGCGGCGGTTATTTTTTGGCGCATAATAATAAGGGAGAGAAAAATATACTTATGTCTCAGTCAACATCAAAGTTAAAACAAATTCGTCAGCCGGCAGTGGCTGGACAATTTTATCCGGCAGACGAGAAAGAATTAGGTGAAAAAATTGATGATTTTTTAAATCAGGCAGATTTGCTCAAGAACGAAGGCCAGCTTCTATGTTTAATAGTCCCTCATGCTGGTTATGAATATTCTGGCCAGGTAGCTGCTTGGGGATATAAGCAATTGTTAAATTCAGATTTTGAGACAGTGATTTTAATTGGTAATTCTCACCGGCAATATTTTGATGGAGCAGCGGTAGAGACTTCTGATTTTTGGCAGACGCCTTTGGGTGAGGTAGAAATAGATAAAGATTTGGCCGAAAGAATAATTAAAGAAGACAAGTTAATAAAAGCAGATATTGAACCTCATCGTTTTGAGCACTCTTTAGAGGTGCAAGTGCCTTTCCTCCAACGAGTTTTGAAAAATTTTAAAATTGTCCCTATCCTTTTGGGTAACAAAAATGATCAAATGCCGGAAATTTTAGCCAAGGCTATTAGTCGAAATATAAAAGGTAAAAAAATTTTAATTGTAGCTAGTTCAGATATGTCTCATTATCCATCTTATGAAGCAGCTAATTATGCCGATCAGAAGGTTCTGGAAGCAATTTTAACGGGCAAGGTTGAAAATTTAAAAAAAATTATAAATCAATTAGTTGAGGAGAGAATTTATAATGCCCAGACATTTTTATGCGCTCAGTCAGCGGTTGAGACTTTGATGCAGGTAGCTAAAGGAGAGGCTTCAGTGAATATAAAGCTGTTAAAATATTCTAATTCGGGTGATACCCCTGTCGGTGATCGTTCGGCAGTGGTTGGTTATGGCGTAGTTGGCTTTTATGGGCAGGAGGAGGTTAACGGAGAATTGAATGTTTCTCAGCAGAAAAGACTTTTAGAGATTGCCCGTCAAAGCGTAGAATCTTATATAAAAACAGGAAGATTGCCAATTTTGGATGAAAAAGACGAAGCGCTAAATCAAAAACTCGGCGTTTTTGTTACTTTAAAAAAAGATGATCAGCTGCGCGGCTGTATTGGTAATTTTACCGGAGATGTAGATTGTCCGCTTTGGGAAAATACACAAAAAATGGCTATTGCTGCTGCTGTCGAAGATCCTCGTTTTTTACCGGTAAAAGAGGAAGAATTAAATGATTTAGAATATGAAATTTCTGTTTTAGGTCCTTTAAAAAAAATTGATGATTATCAGCAGATAAAGCTGGGGATTCATGGGGTAAAAATAAAACAAGGTTACCATAGCGGAGTTTTTTTGCCACAGGTAGCCTCAGAAACCGGTTGGGACTTAGAAACTTTTTTGGGTCAGCTTTGTTCGCAGAAAGCAGGCTTGTCTTGGAATTGCTGGCAGGATCCTAAGACAGATCTTTATATTTTTACTGCCCAAGTTTTTAGAGAAAGAAATGAGTAAAAAACCTAAACTTTTAATTAGAGAATCTTATTTAAAATTAATAAAAAATAGTGTTGGGAGCAAGGTCTGGAGAAATCTCTATGCTCAAGTTGGGGAAGAAAAGAAAAAAGATATTTTAGGGAACGGTAAGCTTGCTTGTTCTTTTTTCGTCTCTTCAGTGCTTTTAATTTTTGGTTTAATAAAAGAAAGTCATGCGACTGTGAAAGGGACTTTAAAAGATATGGCAGATAGTGGCTGGCAAGAAATTAAAGAATTGAAAATAGGCAGCGTCCTTCTGTGGGAAGAAAAACGGGGGCATAGACATCTTGGTTTTTTAGTAGCTCAAAATCAGGCTATTTCTAATTCAAGCAAAAGAAGGTCCCCACAGCTTCATCATTTTACTTTTGGCAAAAATAAGCAGAATCAGCCAGTAAGGAAAATTGAGAAAATTTTCTGGCATAAAAAATTAAACAGGTAGCAAAAAATGATTAATCAGCAAATTTCAAAATTATTCTACAATATGGCTGAATATTTGATTATGGATGAAGTGCCTTTTAAACCTCAGGCTTATGAACGGGCAGCGCGAATAATTGAAGAATTAGAAGAAGATTTATCAGAGATTTACCAGAAAAGAGGAAGAAGGGGTTTATTAGAAATTAATGGCATAGGGCAGAATTTAGCTGACAAAATTGAAGAATTTATTCAAACCGGCAAGATAAAGGAATACGAGAATTTGAAGAAAAAATGTCCGGTTGATTTGGAGCAATTAACAGCTGTAGAAGGGCTTGGCCCAAAAATGATAAAGGCTCTTTATGAAAAACTTAAAATCAGAAATTTAGATGATTTAGCTCAAGCTGTCTTAGCTGGTAAAATTGCTAAGTTACCTCGTTTTGGTTCAAAAATTCAGGCTAATATTTTACGAAGTCTGGATTTTATTAAAAGCAATCAAAATCGTCTTTTGCTTAGCAAGGCTTTATCTTTAGCACAGAAGATTAAAGAAAAATTATCATCAGCCCCTGGAGTAAAAAAAATTGTGATTGCTGGTTCAATCCGGAGACAAAAAGAAACTGTTGGCGACATGGATTTTTTAGCGGTAGCCGATAACCCAGAAAAAGTTATAGACTATTTTTGCGCCTTGCCGGAAGTTGAAAAAGTTTTAGCTCAAGGAAAAACAAAATCGATGGTTCGTTTATTTAGCGGCGTAGAGGCTGATTTGAGAGTAGTAAAAGAAACATCTTTTGGCGCAGCTTGGCAATATTTTACTGGCAACAAAGACCATAATATTAAATTAAGGAAAATAGCGGAAGAAAAAGGATATAAGCTTAATGAATACGGTCTTTTTTTAGGCAAAAGAATGATTGCCGGCAAAAAAGAAGAAGAAATTTACAGTAAATTAGGACTGCCTTATATAGAAGCGGAATTGAGAGAAGACACAGGCGAAATAGAAGCAGCCTTTCAGGGTAAATTGCCAAAATTAGTAAGACTAAAAGATATAAAAGGGGATTTGCATCTTCATTCTAATTGGTCGGATGGCGCTAATAATTTTGAAGAAATAGCTAAAGCAGCTAAAGTTTTGGGTTATGATTATTTAGCCGTAACGGATCATGCTGGTTATTTAGCTATTGCCGGTGGATTAAATGAAGAAGAGCTTTTAAAACAAATAGCTGAAATAGAAAAAATTAATCAGAAAAATATTGGTCTCAAAATTTTGAAAGGCGCAGAAGTAGATATAAAAAAAGATGGGACATTAGCGATAGCAAATAATATTTTGGCTAAATTAGATTTAGTGATTGTTTCGGTACACGATAATTTCAAAATGGAAAAGAGATTAATGACGCAAAGAATTTGCCGGGCGTTAAGTAATCCTTATGTTAATATTTTAGGGCACCCTTCCGGACGCCTTATTGGCCGACGAGAAGGTTATTTAGTTGATTGGGAAGAAATTTTTGCTGCAGCTAAAAAAAATCAAGTTGCTTTAGAGATTAATGCTTATCCGGAACGTTTAGATTTAGCTTGGCAGAATGTTAAAAAAGCAGTAGCTTCAGGGGTTAAAATTTCTTTAGGAACTGATGCCCATTCGATAAATCAATTGGAATACATGAGATTAGGAGTAGGAGTGGCGCGTCGTGGTTGGGCTACCAAAAATGATATTTTAAATACAATGAATTTAAAAAATCTAATTAAATTTATTAAAAAATAAAATGGTTTTCGTAAGATCAGCGGGAGCGGTCATTTTTAGGCGTGGGCCTGATGGCCGGATAGAATACTTATTATTAAAACATAGAGGTGACTATTGGAATTTCCCTAAAGGTCGTATAGAAAAGAACGAAAAAGACAAAAAGACAGTTTTGCGAGAAGTTTTTGAAGAGACAGGGCTTACTAAAATAAAGTTTTTGTCAGGTTTTTGTATGATAGATAAATATTTTTTTCGTTTGATTGAGGAAAGACCAAGAATGGCTCTTCTTAAAAAGAATATTTTTAAAAAAGTTATTTTTTATTTAGCAAGAGCGCCCTATAATTCTCGGGTTAAGATTTCTTCAGAACATCAGGCTTTTGGTTGGTTTGATTTTGACCGAGCATTAAAAAAATTAAAATATAAAGGGAGTAAAAAAATATTAAAGGAAGCTGATAGATTTTTACATGACTATTTTTCAAAAAAAAGTTTATCAAATAGTTAGTAAGATTCCTCGAGGTCAGGTTTTTTCTTACGGCCAGATAGCTGAAAAATTAGGGAATAAGAATTTAGCGCGTGCGGTCGGCAATGCATTGAACAAAAATTATGACAGAAATATCCCTTGTCATAGAGTTATAAAAAGTAATGGGCAGTTAGGCGGTTTTAATCGGGGAATTAAGAAGAAAGCTTTACTTTTAAAAAAGGAAGGTGTTAGAATTAAACCTTAAAAAAGATAAAAAGAAGTTCTTATCAAAAATAATAAATAAAAAAGGAGGTCACTATGGGTGGAATAATGGGTTTGTGTCAAGAGTGGAATAGTTTATTGCCATTAGAAAAGGGGTTATTTCAGTTACAGCATCTTGGTCAAGGTTTTGGTGGTTTAGCTATACAAACTGAAAAAAAAGGCATCATTGCAAAGTCTTTTAGGGGGCTGATTAAGGCTAATAGTCAATTTTTCCAAGGGGAAAGCTGTAGCTTAGCTATTGGTCATGTTAGTATCAGAGAGCCTCAACCTTTTTTTGCTTATACGAAAATAGGGGAAGTAGCAGTTGTTTTTAGTGGAAATATTTTTAATTTTCAAGAAATTAGGAATAAGCTTTTAGCTGATGGTCAAATTTTTATTTCTGATTATAGTATCGAAGTTTTTTTGAAACTTATAGCTCAGAAAAATGATCCAGTAGCTGGTTTGAGGTATATAGCAGAAGAAGTTAAAGGAGGTTTTTCAATTATTTTATTAGCGCCGGAAGGAATATTTGTAATGCGCGATCCTTTTGGTTTCTCGCCTTTAATTATTGGTCAGGGTCTCTATGGTTGCGCGGTTGCTTCTGAATCTACAGCTTTTAAAAAAAATGATATGGAGATTATTCGCGATGTGCGGCCTGGGGAGATAATTTTTTTAGAAAAACAGGGTTTTTCTACTGTAGACCAAATACCAGTTGAACGTTTAGCTTTTGATACTTTTTTTTGGGTTTATACTTCTCGGATAGACGCCATAGCAGAAGGAATATCTTCTAAAAAAGTTCGTAACAACTTAGGCGCTGCTTTAGCTAGGCATGACAATATTGAGGCAGATATCGTAGCTCCTGTGCCTATGTCAGGGATTGGTTGTGCTCAAGGTTACCATCGTGCTTCTGGAATTTTTTATGAAGACGTTTTCTACTATAATCGCTATTCTGATAGGAGCTATCTTCCACTAGAGCAGACTAAAAGAGACTCAATTGCTGAAGAAAAACTTAGCTTGATTAATGAAGCTATTGCCGGCCGCCGGATTGTTTTGATTGATGATTCAATTGTTCGGGGAACTCAGTTGAGAAAATTAGTTATGCGCTTGAAAGCAGCTGGCGCCAAAGAAATTCATGTTAGAATTTCTGCGCCACCTTTGATAGCGCCTTGCAAATATAATGTCTCAACTCGTTCTTATGAAGAGTTAATTGCTCTAAAACATTCAGTTGAGGAAATCAGAAGAATGTTAGGAGCTGATACTTTAAGATATAATACCATAGAGGATTTGGTTGCCGCGGTGGGACTGCCAGCAAATCATCTTTGTTTAGCTTGCTGGACTAATGAATACCCATTATAGTGATTAAATGAGTTCTTTGAGATAAGAATTTTGGCGGCGAGTTAAGTCAAGTAGACTCGCCGCTTTGTTTCATTTTTAAGTTTATTTTATTATGCTTTATAAAAAAAATATTATTAATATTATTATCGATTGGCTACTTGTTTTTCTTTGGTTAAGTTTGATTTTTTATTTATCTTCTATTCCGGGTTTGTCTTCTGGTTGGGATGTTTTTTGGGATGTTTTGTGGCGTAAATTTGCCCATGCCGGCGAATTTATGATTTTAAACTGGCTTTTATATCGAGCTTTGAAAAAATCTTTTAAGCTGAACTTCCCCTGTCTTTTATTTTTAAGCTTTGCTTTTTCTGTTTTTTATGCTGTTTTTGATGAAATTCATCAGTTTTTTGTGCCAGCTAGACAATGTCGTCTTTTGGATGTCGGTATTGATAGTTTGGGGGCATGTTTTGGAAGTCTTATTATTTTATTTTCTAGGATCATAAATTATATATAAAAATAAAGAATAATAAAAACCCTTTTAGTAGAGGGTTTTTATTATTTGTAGATTTTAGCAATTAAAGAAATTTAGGATAAATTTATTTTGATAAAGAGACGATTTCTTTAAAGATTTCAGGATATTTACTAGCTAATTCTGATAAAACCTTTCGGTCAAGCCCAATATTTTTTTTCTTGAGTTGGGCTATGAATTTGCTATAAGTCAATCCTTCTTGGCGGACAGCCGCATTAATTTTAACATTCCAAAGTTTGCGAAAGTCTCTCTTTTTACGTCGTCTATCTTTATAAGCATGAACTAAAGCATGACGAACTGCGTCTTTTGCAGCAATATATCTGTTGCTTCTGCTCCAACGATAGCCTTTGGCTAGCTTTAATATTTTTTTTCTTTTTTTACGGGCGCTGACAGCGCGCTTAACTCTAGTCATAGTTATTTTGAAAGTATTTTTTTAAAAATTTTGGCTTGATTTTTTGGCAAGCTTTTTAAGGCCCTTTTTTTACGGGTTTTTTTGCCGGACTCTTTAGCGTTAAAATGGTTTTGGTGAGTCGGCCGGAATAATATTCTTCCTTTTTTAGTTTGGCGGAGACGCTTGGTAGCGAATTTGCAAGTTTTCATAAAAATTATTTTCCTTTACTTAATATCATATAAAATCCTCTGGGTTGTTTAGCGATTGGTTGGTCGACATTGATTGGAATTCCAAGATGATTTTTAAATTCTTCTAATTTTTTTTTGGCTAAATCTGAAAATGCTTTTTCTCTTCCGTGTAATAAAATTTCTATTCTTACTCTGTCGCCTTTGGTTAAAAAATTTTCTGCTTGTTTAGCTTTTGTCTTTAAATCATTTAGAGCGATATTAAAACTAATTCTGATGTTCTTTATTTCTACTGTGCGTCCTTTGCGTTGACGCATTTGTTTTTCTTTTTGATAAATAAACTTGCCGAAATCAATAATTTTACAAACCGGCGGTTCAGCTTTAGCCGAAATTTCTACTAAATCTAAGTTTTGGCTTTTGGCTAATTCTAGAGCTTGAGTAGTTGGCATAATGCCTAATTGTTGGCCGTCGGTACCGATAACTCTTACTTGAGGAGCGGTAATTTTTTCATTAATGCGGTTTTGGTTTGTGCTATTTTGAAAAATTTTTTTTTGAAACAAAATTATTTTTTTGATTTAAAAATTAAATTTAAAAAATTAAATAAATTGGTGGAAGCGGGGGGATTGAACCCCCGTGCAGTAAAAATTTTAAAAACAATACTACAAACTTATCCCGACTTGGTTTTTAGGAATTTAAGCTTAAAGCCGGGCCAAATGCTTAAATTCTTAGTCAGAATTTATACTTTCATCAGCTCTGACAAGAAGATGAAAGAACTCGCTGAAGTGACACCCGGACATGATTTAGCGAGTATCAATCAGCCGGATGGGCTTTAAGCTATTGATATTAAGCTAAAGCAGGAGCAAAGGATGGCGTAAAAGCTGCCTTTACTTTTGTCAAAAAGTTGACATTTTTTGTTTGACGAAAGTTTATCGAGATTTCGCCAACTCGGTTTGCATGTTTTTAAAGATTTTAACTGTCGAAACTTGCGCCCCCCCTTGTTTCACTTCGATTTTAACGATTTAGAAATGAAGCAAAGCCGAACGCAATTAAAAAATAGATGGACCTTTCTCCTTTAATATTTTTTGAATTTGCCTTTCGTTTTCACGGCGACTAATACTTTCTCTTTTGTCTATTTGTTTTTTACCGCGGCATAAAGCAAATTCTACTTTGATTTTATTTGCTTTATTATAAACTCTTAAAGGCACTAAAGTCAACCCTGTTTGCTTTGTTTTGCCAATTAAAGACTTGATTTCATTTTTATGAACAAGAAGTTTGCGAGAACGGGTAGGGTTATAATCAGTTGGAGCGTTTTTGGGTTGATAGGCAGGAATAGAAGCATTTAAAAGCCAAGCTTCTCCTCCTTGAAGGGCAATATATGAATTTTTTAAAGAAATTTGTCCAGCACGAACAGATTTAACTTCTTGCCCAGTCAGCTTTAAACCAGCCTCGAATTTTTCCAGGATAACATAATTAAAGAGAGCTTTTCGATTAAAAGCGTAATCTGGCATTTGAATTTACCTTATTTTTAGATTAAACTAAAATTGATGATTAGGCAAAAAATTAAAACTTTAATTGGTTTCCCTGAGGTTTTAGTAGAAAAGTCAGGAAAAGAAATTTTTGGCGATTATTTTACTAATATAGCTTTAAAATTAGCTAGGCAAGAAAAAGGAAACCCGATGGAGATAGCGCAAAATTTAATACAAAAGATAGCCAAAAAAAATAACTTTGTTTTTAAAAAAATTGCAGTTGCCCCGCCGGGTTTTATTAATTTTACTTTGTCAGAAGAAATTTTAAGAGAAGAAGTAGCAGAGATTTTAAAAAACAGGGAAAAGTATGGTCGAGTTGATATAGGTAAGGGAGAAAGAATTCAGGTTGAATTCATTTCAGCTAATCCTACTGGCCCTTTAACTTTAGGTAACGGGAGAGGTGGTTTTTTTGGTGATGTTTTATCTAATGTTTTAGTAGCGGCTGGTTATAAAGTTTGGCGGGAGTATTTTATTAATGATGCAGGTTATCAAATTGAAATTTTGGGTCATTCGGTTTTAAAAGATGAGCAAGCTCAGTATCAGGGTGATTATATAGATGAGTTAAATAAAATATTTAGCCGTTTTACCTCAGAAGATTCAAAAAAGATTGGAGAACAAGCGGCTGATTTTATTTTGGAAAATTTAATTCAGCCTACAATTATTAAAAAGATGGGAATTAAATTTGATCGATGGACATCAGAGAGGACAATACGAAAATCGGGGTTGCTAGAAAAAATTATTAAAATTTGCGAAGAAAAAAAATTAATTTATGAAAGAGAGGGTGCTCTTTTTTTTAAATCAACTCAATTTGGTGACGATAAGGATAGGGTTTTAATTACTTCTAGTAAGGGTAGCCGGGGAAAAGAAGCCACTTATCTTTTGCCTGACGCAGCTTATCATTATAAAAAATTCAAAGAAGATAAATTTGATAAAGTAATTAATATTTGGGGTGCTGACCATCATGGTTATGTGGCGCGGCTTCAGGCAATGGGTAAGGCTTTAGAGGCTTGGAACGAAAACCAGCTTATTGTTATTATTATGCAACTTGTGCGTTTGTTTAGAAATGGCCAAGAGATCAAAATGTCTAAACGCGCCGGCACTTATATTACTTTAGACGAACTTTTAGAAGAAATTTCTTTGGACGCGGCTCGATGGTTTTTTTTAATGCGCTCGCCAGATACTCATATGGATTTTGATTTAGATTTAGCTAAAGAGAGATCAGAGAAAAATCCAGTTTATTATGCTCAATACGCTTATGCGAGAATTTGTAGCCTTTTAGACAAAGCCGAAAAAGAATTTAATTTAGATAAAACAGGAATTGAATTTTTAAAACTTCTAGAACAGCCAGCAGAGCTAGCTTTAATTAAACAATTAATAAGGCTGCCAGAGATTGTCGAGGATATAGCTTGTGATTATCAGGTTCAGCGTTTACCTCAATATGTTTTAGATTTAGTGCGAGCTTTCCATAAATTTTATGAAGAATGTCAGGTGCTTAACAAAAAAGAAGAAGAGAAAACTCAGGCTAGATTAGCGTTGTGCCAAGCGACAAAAATTGTTTTGAAAAATGCTTTTGATTTAATGGGAATAAGCGCACCGGAAAAAATGTAATTTAAATATTGCCAAGATAAATATTTTTTAATCCTAATTTTAAGCCGATTTGTTTGGCTTTTTTTAATGTTTCAAGTGGCGTAGCTGGTAGATTTTTTAAGGAAAAAGAAATATCGGGGAAAAAGCGAGAAAGATGCCAAGGCGTTTCTGCACCTAGCTCTGATTTTATAAAACAGGCAATTTTTTCAATCATTTTTAAATTGTCAGAAAAAGAGGGGATAATTAAAGTTGTGATTTCTAGATGAATGCCGGCTTTTTTTAAAAATTTTAAATTTTTTAAGACTGGCTCAAGTTGAGCGCCGCAAACTTTCCTATAAAAATTATCATCGAAAGATTTTAAATCAATATTAGCGGCGTCAAGATAAGGCAAGATTAAATTGAGAGTTTTTTGACTCATAAAGCCATTGCTGACCCAGATATTTTTTAACCCCTTTTCTTTAGCTATCTTCATGGTTTCGAATGCCCATTCTAAAAAAACAGTAGGTTCGCTGTAAGTGTAGGAAATGCTAGGGCATTGAGCTTTTATGGCTTCCTCTATTATCTTTTCTGGCGGTAGATCATAACCTAATTTTTCAATGTCAGCTTTTTTTAAATTTTTGTTTTTTGCCACTTGTGAAATTTCCCAGTTTTGGCAGTTTAGACAACGGAAGTTACAGCCAGCAGCAGCCACGGAAAAAGTAAAAGTACCTGGCATAAAATGATATAGAGGTTTCTTCTCTATCGGATCGATAGCTGCTGCCACGGCTCGGCCATAATTTAGAACAAAAAGTTTGCCTTGGATGTTTTTTCTTACACCGCAAAGCCCGTCCTGGTTTATTTTTAAAAAGCAATTATGAGCGCAAGTTTGGCAGCGGACAGCTAAATTTTCTAATTGCTGATAGAGATAAGCTTCTTTGAGCATATTGATATTTTATCATTTTTGAAACAAAAAAATCTATTAGCTATAATAGATTTATAAATTAAGAGTTTGAAAATTTTGGTCATTCTTGAAATGAATTTATAATGAATTTGGAGCTTTTTTGTAAAAATAAGATTTTGTAAATTATAAACCTTGAAAAGAAAAACAAAAAAGATTTTAAAAAAGAAATAAGCAAGTTTAAATTTCCATAAATTTTATGAAAAAGATAGCAAAAAAAGATTGGTTATTTTTAGGAATTTGTTTATTGGCAGTTTTTTCAATTTATGGCTTGACTCTTTTTGGTGATTTTGTTTTTGACGACCGCGGTATTCTGGATCACGAAGCGTTACTGGGTGATTTTGGCAAGCTCCATAAGATTTTAAGCATGCCTTATTGGACCGAAGAAGCCGGGCTTTATCGGCCAATAACTTTAGTTAGCTATTCTTTAAATTTCTTACTTTTAGGCCGTAATCCTTGGGGATTCCATTTAATAAATCTTTTATTTTATTTTGGAAGCTGCTTTTTAATTTTTGTTTTAATTAGTAAATTATTCAATCAAAAAATTTTAAGTTATCTTGCCGCTCTATTTTTTTTGGTTTTGCCGATACATACTGAAGTAGTGGCTAATATTACTGGGCGGGCCGAAATTTTGGCTTTGTTTTTTTCTCTTTTGGCTTTAAATGAGATTTTATCAGAGCGACCACGTTTTGTTTTTTTGTTTCTATGGCCGCTTTTAGCTTTAGGCTCCAAGGAAACAGCCGTAGTGCTTTTCCCTTTAGCTTTATTTTTTATCTACTTGAAAGAAAAAAATAATTTTTTTTGTCAAAAGACAATTAAGATTTATTTAGTCCCGTTTTTGGCTTTTTTAAGTTCTCTTTTGGTTTATTTTGGCGCTCGCTTTTTAGTTTTGGGGCATCAATATTTTTCTACTGTTGAAACAACCATAGTGGAAAATCCTTTAAAATTTACTACCGCTAATTTTAGACTGGCTACGGCTTTGAAAATTACTTTGATGTATTTTAAAAAAACTTTTTGGCCTTTTAATCTCTGCTCCGATTATTCTTTTAATCAGATTCCAATAGTTAAAAGCTGGTTTAATTTCGGCACTTTAGGAGGTTTAATTATTGTTTTAGGAATAATATTTATAATTATTTTTTATTTTAAGCGGCAGCCTATTTTATCTTTAGCCGGATTTTGGTGGCTTATAAGCTTCTTTTTGGTTTCTAATTTTTTCTTTCCTATCGGTACAATTGCCGGTGAAAGACTTGTTTATTTTGCTTCTTTGGGCGCGGCTCTTTTTTTAGGCTGGATTTTTAGCTATTTTTTAAAAAAATACCAAAGTCAAAAAATATGTTTTTGGTCGGTTGGGATTTTTGCCATAATAATTTTAGTTTTTTATAGTGTTTTAAGTTTGAACCGCTCAGCTGATTGGCTGACTGAAAAACGGCTTTTTGAATCAGCGGCTCGATGTGCGCCAAATAGCGTTTTATCGCTTTCTAATTTAGGTGCTGTTTATTATTTGGAAGGAGATTTAGCCAACGCTAAAAAATGGCTTTTAGCTGCTCAGGAGATTTATCCAGACTATCCTAAAGGCGTAAATAATTTAGGATTAGTTTATTGGAGAGAAGGGGATTACCAGAAAGCCAGAGAGCTTTTTTTGCGCGCTTTAAGTTATCGATTCCCTTTTTACGGCGCTTATGAAAATTTAGCGTTGTTGGCTTTGTCTGAAAATAATATCGAAGAAGCAAAAAAATGGTTGAGAGAATTTTACCAAGGAGACGAAAGGGCGGTAGATTATTATCTGAAAGCTTATTTTAGTGCTCGATAATATTTTGGCAGGAGAATTTTTAAATAGTTTTACAAAAAGAATAATTTTGACGTTTGGAAAAATTTTTGTTATGGTAAAGGTGAAATTTTATGAATTTGCCTCAAATAGAAGAAAAAATTCTCAATTTCTGGGAAAAGAAAAAAATATTTAAAAAATCAATTAACCAGCGTAAAGGCGGGCGTTTTTTTACTTTTTATGATGGGCCGCCTTTTGCTACTGGGCTCCCTCATTATGGTCATATTTTAGCCACCACTATAAAAGACGCGGTGACACGTTATTTTACTATGCGTGGGTTTTTTGTGGAGCGGCGTGTAGGCTGGGATTGCCATGGTTTGCCAGTGGAAAATTTGATAGAGAAAGAATTGGGTCTTAAGTCAAAAAAGGAAATTGAAAAAATTGGTATCAAAAAATTTAATCAAGCTTGCCAGTCTTCAGTTTTTCGATGCATAAAAGATTGGGTAATGACTTTACGTCGCGTTGGGCGTTGGGCAGATTATAGTAATGCTTATGCGACCATGGATAAAGAATATATTGAATCTGTCTGGTGGGTTTTTAAAAAATTATATGATTTAGGATTAGTTTATCAGGCTTTTCGAGTTACACCTTATTGCCCAAGATGCGGTACGCCTCTTTCTAATTTTGAACTTAATCAGCCTGATGCCTATCGAGAAGTTGAAGATCAGTCCGTCTATTTGAAGTTTCCTATTCGGGGAGAAAAAGGAACATTCTTTTTAGTTTGGACGACTACCCCTTGGACATTACCAGCTAATACAGCTTTAGCTGTGGGTGAAAATATAAGTTACGTTAGAGTAAGGGTTGGTGAAGAAAAATATATTTTAGCGAAAGATCGAATAAATATTTTAGGCGAAGAAGCAGAAATCGAGAGCGAATTTTTAGGAGGAGCGCTTTTAGGTCGGGAATATGAGCCTCTTTATGAAATGAAACTTGATAAACCGGCTTGGCGAGTAGTGGCAGCGGATTTCGTCTCAGTTGAAGAGGGTACTGGTTTAGTTCATATTGCTCCTTCTTTTGGTATAGAAGACATGGAGCTTGGACAGAAAGAAAATTTACCCTCCATAATTACTGTTGATTTTGAAGGCAAGATTAAAAAAGGTTTTAATTTGCCTGGGGAGGGTAAATTCGTAAAGGAAGCAGATGAATTTATTAAAGATGATTTAAAAAAACGTCATCTTATTTTCCGGGAGGAGAAAATTACTCACGCCTATCCTTTTTGTTGGCGATGCGGCACACCTTTGCTTTATTATCCTTTAAACACTTGGTATATTACTGTTAGTAAAATTAAAGAAGATTTAATTAGCAATAATAAACAAATTCATTGGGTCCCAAGTCATGTAAAAGAAGGTCGTTTTGGTAAATGGCTTGAAGGCGCAAAAGATTGGGCTGTTTCTCGTAACCGTTTCTGGGGGGCGCCAATCCCTATTTGGATTTGTCAAAAATGTTCACAGATACAAGTTTTTGGTTCTTTTAAAGAACTAGGTAAAAAAATTTCTAACCCCCACCGGCCTTATATTGATGAAATAAAAATTAAATGTTCAAAATGTGGCGGGCAGATGCAGCGCACGGAAGAAGTTTTTGATTGTTGGTTTGAATCAGGGTCTATGCCTTATGCTCAGTGGCATTATCCTTTTGAAAATAAGAAATTAGTAGAAGAAACTTTTCCTGCAGATTTTATCGCTGAAGGTATGGATCAGACTCGAGGATGGTTTTATACTTTGCATGTTTTAGCGGCTGCTTTGACAAAAGAAGATATAGGGCTGGGATTAAATAAGCCTGCTTTTAAAAATGCTATTGTCAACGGACTGCTTTTGGCGCCTGATGGTAAAAAACTTTCCAAGAGCTTAAGAAATTATACTCCGCCTGAAAATATTATTGAAAAGTTTGGCGCTGATACTTTGCGTTTTTTCCTTTTAACTTCGACGCCCATTGGCGAAGATTATTTAGTTTCAGATAAAAGAATTGAAGAAACTTTTCGGCAAACCATTTCTACTCTTTGGAATACTTTAGTTTTTTTTAAAACTTATACCGAAAAATCTTTTAAGCCTAATAAAAATTTTAAACCAGAACATATCTTAGATCGTTGGATTTTTTCTCGTCTGCATAACACAATTTTAAGAATGTCAGCATCTTTAAATGATTTTGATTTAACTGAGGGTGGGCGGCCTTTGATTTCTTTTGTTGAAGATTTGTCTAATTGGTATGTTCGTCGTTCTCGCCGAAGGTTTCAGAAGCCAGAGAGTAGAAATGAAAAAAATGAAGCGGCCCAAACTTTATATCAAGTGCTTTTAACTTTAGCAAAGCTATCAGCGCCTTTTATTCCTTTTTTAGCCGAGGAAATTTACTTAAGTTTAAAAAAGCCTAAAATGCCCGAATCTGTTCATTTATGCGATTGGCCAGAAGCAGATAAAAAATTAATCAATAATACTTTAGAAGAAAAGATGGTAAAATTGCGTGAAATTGTAGCTTTAGCTTTAGCTCAGCGCGCTAGCGCTGGTCTTAAAATTAGACAGCCTTTGGCAGCTTTGAAAAGTTCTATCTATTTTGAAAAGGATTTTGCTGAATTGGTCAAAGAAGAAGTTAATGTTAAAGAAATAATTTTTGAAAAAAGATTAACTCAAGAAGTTGAGTTGGACATAAATCTTACTCCAGAATTAAAAGCCGAAGGTCTGGCGCGAGATATCGTCCGCCATTTGCAAGAGATGAGGAAAGAGGCAGGTTTGACTCGCAGTGACTATATTTTTGTTTTTTTTGCTGCTGAGAGTAATTTTAGCCAAGATGTTTTTTCGAAATTTAATCAATATATTAAAGTAGAGAGCTTGGCAGAAGGTATTTTCCCTTATGATAAAAATAAAAAGTATCTGTTGGAAAAAATATTATTAGTATCAGATGGTAAGATAAAGCTGGCTATCAGTTTAAAAAGTAAAAGAATAAAGAAGCGGTGAATAAGCTTCCTGTTTATAAAACCGAAGGCATAATTTTAAAAATAGCCGATCTGGGAGAGCTGGATCGGCTATTGACTATTTACAGTCAAGGTTATGGTAAAATTCAGGCGCGAGCAATTTCAGTACGTAAGCCAGAAGCAAAACTGAAAGGATATCTTCAATATTTTGTTCGCGGTCGTTTTTTATTGGCGAAAAGCAAAACAATAGATATCGTTACTGATTTAGAAGTAAAAGATAGTTATCGATTTTTGCGGGTGAATTTGAAAAGCTTAGCTTATGCGTTTTATTTTTCAGAGCTTATAGATAAATTAGTGGTAGCTCCAGAAGCTGACCAAAATATTTGGCGGTTGGTTTGCTGGGCTTTTGAAGTTTTAAATCAACCAAGAAAAGACTTTTCTAACATTCGTTTAGTTTTTGAAGATAAATTAGTAGAATTTTTAGGATATTCTTCTTTTTCCCGGTTTGGGAAAAATCAATCCGCTCAGCGCTTGGCTTATCTTCAGACTCTTGCGGGAAAAAAACTTGATTCTTTTAAATTTTTAAGTCAGCTAAATTGATTTTTAGAAGAGAAAATAAAAACCTCTTTTATTTTTTAAGATTATTTTTTAGAAATTATTTTAGTTTATTTATCGCTCGGTTTAATTTTATTAGTTCAGTTTTTTGCTCGTGGCGTTTTTTAATCTCTAGTGATTTTTGTTGCAGAGTCTTTTCTGATATAACTAGGCGATAAGGCAAACCAATTAAATCAGCGTCAGCAAATTTTTCTCCAATGGAGATTTTTCGGTCATCATATAAAACTTTTTGACCAAGAGCTATCATTTTTTCATAAAATTTGTCAGCTTCTTTTTGGATTTTTTCATTCTCACCTAAGACTAGCAGATGATATTTAAAAGGCGCTATATTTTCTGGCCAGATAAGGCCTCTATCGTCATGGAAAATTTCAGCTACGGCACCTATCAGGCGAGTAGGGCCTAAGCCATAACAGCCCATAATAACGGTTTTTTCTTCTCCTTTTTCATCTTTGTATTTTAAGTCGAAAGGGGCAGAATATTTTGTTCCTAGTTTAAAAATATTGCCAACTTCTATGGCTGAGGTTTCTTTAAAATCTTTTCCTTGGCATTGAGGACAGAAAGGATTTTCTTCTTTTATTTCTTTATTAATGGCTAGGTGACATTTTTGGCAGATATAAATTGTGTCTTCGCCAGCTTGGCTAATAGTTTGAAATTCATGAGAATATTTAGAAAAAGATCCGCCCGATGCTAAAGTCAAATAGGTATTTTTTTCTAGGCCGCATTTTTTAAAAATATTTTTGTAAGCTATGATAACTTTTTCATAGTAGTTGTCTAAATCAGCATTGTCGGTATGAAAAGAATAAAGATCTTTCATTAGGAATTCGCGGCATCTTAATAAGCCAGATTTAGCCCGTGGCTCGTTACGAAATTTAGTTTGGATTTGAAAAAGATAAAAAGGTAAATCTTTATAGGAAAAAACAAATTTTGTTGCTAAAGGGGAGACGATCTCTTCGTGAGTTGCCCCCAGCGCATAATCTTTTTCTCCGTAGCCTTTTAATTTAAAAAGGGCGTCAAAATGAGCCCAACGGTTGGTCTTCTCCCAATTTTCTTTAGGATGTAGCGCCGGCATTAAAATTTCTTGCCCGCCAATAGCTTTAATTTCTTCTCGAACAATGTTTTCTATTTTTCTTAAAACAAGTAATCCTAGAGGCAAGAAACTATAAATCCCGGCCCCTAATTTGTCGATAAAGCCAGCGCGTATTAGTAAAATAGCATTTTGGCTTTCTTCATCACGAGGATTTTCACGTTTAGTTTTGCCAAAGAGAGTTGATTGTCTCATGTTTTTAATATAATCTAAGGGTATTATTTTGGCAAATTGGCTTTGATATGAAAAACAGAAAATTTCAACGTAAAATAGAAAATTTTACTTGTATTGTTTGTGGGGGAAAAGTTAAGGGCAATGGTTTTACTGATCATTGCCCTCAATGCCTTTTTTCAAAACATTTAGATGAAAATCCTGGTGATCGGAGAGCTACGTGCGGAGGGTTGATGGAGCCTTTTGCCGCCGAAATAAAGTCAGAAAAAATAATCATTTATTATCAATGCCAAAAGTGTGGTTTTCGACATCGTGTCAAAGCGGCCAAAAATGATAATTTTGAAGCTATTTTAAAATTGGCGAGTCGCCCTTTTATTTTGCAGAAAGAAAAGAAGCAGGCAGATTAAATTTCTATTAATCAGAATTTATAGCGAGTCGTATAGTTCTTTAATTTTATTCATAATTTGTTTTGTTTGCTCTTGATAGTCAGCACTGAAAGAAGAAAAGGGGCAATTTAAATAAAATGGCTTTCCGATGTTTAATCTGATTTGATGGCGACGTAAGAAAAAATCTTTTAATTTAGAGTTTAAGGCGCCTCGGATAGCAATGGGTAAAATGGGATAGTTGCCAAAACAAGCAAGTGCTGCTGCCCCTTTACGTCCTTGCTCGCAGACTACACGGTCTTCTTTCATTACCGATCCTTCAGGGAAAATAACTATCGTACCTTTCTTCCTTAAAATTTTTAAGGGTTTTTCTAGGGAAACTTCAAGCCCTTGGTGTTTTTTAGTAGGAAAAGTGCCAGAAAGATAAGCATAAATCCTGAAAGAGAAATGGCGAAAAAGAATATCTTTAGCCATAAATCTTAGTGGCATCAAAGGAGAAAAAAGAGGCAGGGCATTTCCTAAAAACAACGGATCAAAAAAACTTTGATGGTTGCAAACAATAATTAGCGGCGGTTTTAGATTCCTTAAGTTTTTTTTGTTGAAAATTTTAAAACGAGCAAAAAATAATAGAGCCGGTTTCAAAATAAGCCAGCAAATAGCTTGGGTAAAATAAGCTAAAGATAACTTGTTTGGCACAGCGAGGATTATTAAATTAATTAGGTAGATTATCTAGTATTATTTTTTATTTATACCATTTTTTTTAAAAAAAATCAAACTATTTGAAGTTTGCGAAATTTATGTTATTTTTTAAATAATAATAATTGAGAAAATCATGTCAGACTTAATTAGAATTTTAATTAAAGACGTTAGTCAAAAAGCCGGGCAGAAAGTTATGCTGCAGGGTAGGGTTATAAATGTTCGGTCTTTAGGGAATGTTATTTTTGTCTTGATGCAGGATTATTCAGGGCAAATTCAAACTGTTTGGGAAACAAAAATTAAAGTGAAAACAGGGGATTTAGTAGAAATTTTAGGGCAACCGCGGTTTGATGAACGCGCCAGGGGCGGATGGGAAATTATAGGGGAGAACATAAAAATAATAGCAACTAGTTGCCAGGATTTGCCTTTCGACTTATCTAAAAAGAATTTAAAATTACAACTTAATACTTTATTTGATTGGCGAGTTTTATCGCTGCGTCATCCTAAAATCCAGGCAATTTTTAAGCTTTACGCTCTTTTACTGGAGGCTTACGCTTATACTATGCGCCGCGAGGGTTTTACAGAGATTAAAACTCCTAAAATTTTAGGAGCAGCTTCTGAGGGTGGCGCTAATTTTTTTAAAATCAAATATTTTGATCAGAATGCCTTTTTGGCCCAAAGCCCTCAGTTTTACAAGCAAATTATGGTAGGTGTTTTTGAACGAGTTTTTGAAATCGGGCCAGTTTTTCGAGCAGAGCCCCATTTTACTACCCGTCATGTCAATGAATATATTTCTTTAGATGCAGAAATGGGTTTTATTAAAGATTTCTCTGATGTAATGAAAATGCTAAATAAGGTGTTAGTTGAAATTTTTGGTTTTTTGCTTCAAGAAGGACAAGAATATCTTGCCGAGTGGCAGGCGCAAGTTTTACCAATACCGGAAAATATTCCAACTATTAAATTAAAAGATATAAAAGAAATTATTAAAAAGAAATATCATTATGAAATTCCTGATGATACAGATATTGATCCTGAGGGAGAAAGATTAGCTGGACGTTGGGCCAAAGAAGAATATAATTCTGATTTTGTTTTTCTAACGCATTATCCTTGGGAAATGCGGCCTTTCTATACTTTGCCTTGTGCAGATAACACAGAAGAAACTTATAGTTTTGATTTAATTTATAAAGGAGTAGAATTAGTTACTGGCAGTCAGAGGATTCATAACTACCAGCAGCTTTTGGAAAATATGAAGAAAAAAGGGGTTAAGCCTGATGGTATGGAGTATTATCTTGAAGTTTTTAAGTTTGCTATGCCGCCTCATGGTGGTTGGGGAATGGGTTCAGAAAGACTTATTCAGCAACTTTTGAATTTATCCAGTGTCAAAGAAGCGATTTTATTCCCTCGAGACGTAAAGAGACTCGTTCCTTAGTTTCAATTTATTTTATATAAATTTTATTTTATATAAAGCTATGGAAATAAAGAATTTAGAACAATTAAAGGAAGAATTTTCCGAAGCGCTGAAAAGAATTTTTTCTATGGAAGACTTAGAAAAAACGCGACAGATTTTTTTAGGTAGAAAAGGAAAAATCACAGAGCTTTTTATGCAGTTAGTTAGATTACCGATAGAAGAAAAAAAAGAGTATGGCAAACAAATAAATGATTTTAAAAGAAAAATAGAAGAAGAATTATCTGCTATTAGAGAAAAATTAAATCAACAGTCAAAAGATTCTTCGCTTAATGAATTTTTGAAAAGTTTGCCTGGTGAGCAACCAGCAGTTGGTCATTTGCATATTATCACCCAAGCCATTAGAGAAATTGTAGAAATTTTTAAACCTTTAGGCTTTACGCGGGTAAGGCATCCAGAGATAGATTGGGAATATTTTGCTTTTGAGGCTTTAAATATTCCAGTTGGCCATCCAGCGCGAGATGACTGGGAGACTTTTTTTGTAGAAGGGAAACCTCATCGCAAATACGGACGTTTAGTGATTACACCTCATACTTCCAATGGTCAAGTTCGCGAAATGTTAAAAGGCAATTTGCCTATTCGTATGTTGAATATTTCTCGTTGCGGTCGACGCCAAGAAGATGTAAGGCATTTGCCAACTTTTTTCCAATTTGAAGGTCTGGTAGTAGACAAAGGAATTAACATTACTCACCTTAAAGGTGTTATGAATTATTTTGTAAAAAGATTTTTTGGGCCTCAAAGGCGTGTGCGTTTACGGCCACACCATTTTCGTTTTACTGAACCGAGCTTTGAAATTGATGTTTCCTGTGGTTTATGCGAAGCAAAAGGTTGTCGTTTCTGCAAGGGCGGATGGGTAGAACTTGGGGGGTCGGGTATGGTGCATCCTAGAGTTTTAGAATATGGAGGGGTTGATCCCAAAATTTATAGTGGTTTTGCTTTTGGCTGGGGAGTAGAGAGAACTTATATGATGAAATCCGGTCTCCAGATTGATGATATTCGCCATCTTTTTAACAATGATTTAAGGTTTCTGGAGCAGTTTTGAGCGTTTAGGTTATTTTAAGCCAATAGAATATTATTAATTCGTAAATTAGAATTTTTTAATAATTTTAACAATGAATATTTTAATTCCTCATAGTTGGTTGAAAGATTATTTAAAAACCGATGCTAAGCCAGAAGAAATAGCTGAGGCTTTATCTTTGCATGCTTTTAGTGTGGAAAAAATAGAAACTTTACCTTGGGGTGATAAAAATTATGAAATTGAGGTAACTACTAACCGTGGCGACGCGCTCTCGGTTTTGGGAGTTGCGCGGGAGCTAAGAGCTATTTTACCACGTCAAGGATTTTCAGTAAGCTGGCAAGAACCAAGAAACTTTAACAGAAAGAAAGCTTCAGGCCCTTATAAATTGGAAGTTGAAATAAAAGATAAAAATTTAGTGCCGAGATTTTGTGCTATTGTCTTAGCTGATGTGAAAATCAAGCCATCGCCCAAGTTTATGCAGCAACGTTTAGAGGCGGTGGGGACACGAGCTTTAAACAATGTGATTGATGTGACTAACTATTTGATGTTTGATAAAGGTCAGCCAATGCATGTTTTTGATTACGATAAAATTAAAGGTCATAGAATGATTGTCAGAGAATCAAAATCAGGCGAGAAGGTTGTTACTTTGGATGGAGTAGAGAGAATTTTGCCGTCAGGGGTTATTGTTATTGAAGATGGTGAAGGACGATTAATTGATTTATGTGGTATTATGGGCGCTAAAAACAGCGAGGTTGATGAGCAAACAAAAAATGTTTTGCTTTTCGTGCAGGTTTATAATCCAACTCGTATTCGCCAAGCTTCTATGAGTTTAGGCCATCGAACTGAAGCAGCAATGCGTTTTGAAAAAGGGATTGATACAGCAGGAGTATTGCCAGCACTTTGGGAAGCAGTAGCTATGTTGGAGAAAAATGCTGGAGCTAAAATAGCTTCTAAACTTATCGATATTTTGAATGTTGATTATCGTCCTAAAAAAGTTTTGATTGATTATAAAAAAATTAATGCGGTTGCCGGAATAATTATTGATAAAAAGACAGTTGATAAAACTTTATCGGATTTGGGGTTCAAAATTGCAGGGAAACACGCTATAGTGCCATCTTGGCGATATGACGATATAAGTATAGCTGAAGATTTAGCTGAAGAAGTAATTCGTCTCTATGGCTATTATAAATTACCAGATAATTTATTGACTGGGCAGATTCCTTTTTCTGTCGAAGATTCTATTTTTTACTGGGAAGAAAAAGTTAAAGATTATTTACGGCTGCAAGGTTTTTTTGAGTGTTATTCTAATTCTGCCACAAGCTTAGCGAACGCTGGTCAGGGCGCTTTAGCTTTAGCTAATTCTCTTTCTGAAGAATTTGCTTATCTAAGAACTTCTCTTTTGCCTCAGCTTAAGGAGATTATAAAAAAGAATCAGGGCTACAGTAATTCTTTAGCGCTTTTTGAATTAGCCAGTGTCTATTTGCGAAATGGTGATGGTTTGCCCTTTCAGCCAGTAAAATTGGGATTAATGGTAAAAAACATTGATTATTTAGTTTTTAAAGGAATTATTGAAGGTTTGATAAAAGAATTAGGTATAAAGGAAGACAAAAAACCAGAGCTTGAAATTCTAGAGTTAGGAGACGGAATTTTAGCGGTGGAACTTGATTTTGACTCTTTGGCGAAAAACGCAACTTTAGAAAAGACTTATAAGCCTCTTTGTGCTTTTAATGCTATTAAAGAAGACTTGACTTTTATGATACCTGAGGGAGTTCTTTACCCTGTAATTATCAAAACAATTTCATCAGTCGATAATCGAATTAACAGACTTATTTTTAAAGATATTTATAAAAATTATTTAACATTAGCGATTGAATATTTAGACCGGGAAAAACAGATTTCTTCGAATGAAACCCAGCAAATCAGGGAAAAGATTTTTAAAAAACTAGAAAAAGAATTAGGAGTAAAATTAAAACAATAAATAAAATAATAAATAATAATTTTTATGGAAATAGTTTTTTCTGGCGCTCAGCCCAGTGGCACTTTGCACATTGGTAATTATTTAGGAGCAATAAAAAACTGGATAGAATTGCAAGAGAGCTATCGTTGCTTTTTTTGCATAGTGGATTTGCATGCTATAACTGTACCTCGTGACCCTGAGGAATTGTCAAAAAAAACTATTGAGGTAGCAAAGACTTATTTGGCGGCTGGCTTAGATCCGAAAAAATCAATTATTTTTATTCAATCTCATGTTAAAGAACATGCTGAGCTGGCTTGGATTTTAAATACTTTGGCGCGTTTGCCAGAAATGGAAAGGATGACTCAATATAAAGAAAAAGCTAAAGAGCATAAAAAAGATGTAAATTTAGGGTTGTTTTGCTATCCAGTTTTAATGGCAGCTGATATTTTGCTCTATAAAACAAACGTTGTGCCAGTAGGCGAAGATCAAGCACAACATGTAGAGCTGACACGCGATTTAGCCCAGCGTTTTAATTTTCGTTTTGGCGAAATTTTTGTAGTTCCCCGGGCTTTAATAAAAAAATCAGGGGCTAGAATAATGTCTTTAATTGACCCAACAAAAAAAATGTCAAAAAGTAGCGCTAATGGTTATGATTGTATTTTTTTGACTGATTCGCCTGAGTTAATAAGAGAAAAAATAAAAAAAGCGGTAACTGACTCAGGCAGAGAAATACTTTTTCGAGCGGATAAACCAGCTTTGTCTAATTTATTGCAAATTTATTCTTTATTAGCCAACAAAGAAATAAAAGAGTTAGAAAAAATGTATCAGGGAAAAAATTATGTTGATTTTAAGCAAGATTTAGCAGAAGTAGTAATAGATTTTTTAAAGCCTTTCCAGACAAGATATAATGCTTTAAATGATTCAGAGGTTTGGGAAATTTTGCAAGAAGGAGCTGCAGCTGCCCGGAGGATAGCTTCTCAAACATTAACTGAAGTTAAAAAAGCTATAGGATTACTTATTTAAAAAAGAAAAATTTTGTTTGATTTTTATTTTAACAATTGATTGGATTAAATTGAGTTAAAAAGTAAAGTATGGAAAAACATTACAACCCACAAGCAAATGAAGCGAAAATTTATCAACTTTGGGAAGAAAGCGGCTTCTTTAATCCTGATAATTTACCTGGTAAGAGAAAAAAACCATATTGTATCATTATGCCTCCGCCTAACGCTAACGAGGCTTTACATTTAGGGCACGCTTTAATGGCAACATTGGAAGATATTTTGACGCGTTATCATCGGATGAGAGGTGATTTAACGCTTTGGCTACCTGGTTCAGATCATGCTGGCTTTGAGACACAGGTAGTTTTTGAAAAAAAATTAGAGAAAGAAGGGAAAAATCGTTTTCAATTTGATCGGAAGACGCTTTATAAAATGATTTGGGACTATGTCCAAGAGAATAAAGATATTGCTAAAAATCAATTAAAAAGATTGGGGTCTTCTTGCGATTGGTCGCGCAATAAATTTACCTTGGACAGCGATATTGTAAAAATTGTTTATGAAACTTTTGAAAGATTGCATAAAGATGGTTTGGTATATCGCGGACCACGTATTATTAATTGGTGCCCTAAACATCAGACTGGCCTTTCCGATTTAGAAGTTAGTTACGAAGAAAGAACCGATAGACTTTGGTACATAAAATACCCTTTGTTAGATAATGAAAAAGAATTTATTATAGTAGCTACGACGCGGCCGGAAACTATGCTGGGAGATACGGCTGTAGCTGTTAATCCAAAAGACGAGCGTTACAAAAAATTAGTTGGTAAAAAAGTTAAATTACCTTTAACTAATAGGATAATCCCGATTATTGCTGATTCTGTTGTAGAAAAAGATTTTGGTACTGGTGCTGTTAAAGTGACGCCGGCTCATGATGCAACTGATTTTGATATTGGACAACGCCATCAATTAGAAATAATAAGTATTATTGGCCAAGATGGCAAAATGATAGCTGAAGCGGGTGCTGCTTATCAAGGACTTAAAGTCGAGGAGGCAAGGAGAAAGGTAGTAGAAGATTTAAAAGCTCTTGGTTTTTTAGAAAAAGAAGAATCTTATCAGCATGCAGTTGGGGTTTGTTATAAATGTAGAAGTGTTATTGAACCTTTAGTTTCCGAACAATGGTTTTTGAAAATTAAGCCTTTGGCGCAGGAAGCAGTAAAAGCTGTAAAAAATGGTAGAGTTAAATTTATCAGTAAAAAATACGAAAAAATTTTTCAGCACTGGATGAGAAACATTCGTGATTGGAATATTTCGCGGCAGATTGTTTGGGGTATAAGAATTCCGGTTTGGTATTGTCAAGGAGGGGAGATAAAAGGTTGTTTTGTTATTTCTGATAAAAAACCAGAGAAGTGCCCCAAATGCGGAGCTACAGAGTTTATCGAAGAAATGGATACCTTCGATACCTGGTTTTCTTCTGGTCAGTGGCCTTTTGCTACTTTAATGGCAAGCAAAGAGAGTGATTTTAAGAAATTTTATCCTACAGCCGTGATGGAAACTGGTTGGGATATTCTATTTTTTTGGGTAGCGCGAATGATTATGTTAGGTCTTTATACTACTGGTAAAGAGCCTTTTAAAGAAGTCTATTTGCACGGTCTTATTCGCGATAAAGATAAACAAAAAATGTCTAAATCTAAAGGCAATGTAGTTGATCCGTTAGCTGTGGTTGATGAAAATGGGGCAGATGCTTTGCGGATGGCTTTAGTTTTTAATTCTGCTTCTGATAATGATTTACCTTTTGGTGAAGACAAAGTTATTGCTCAGAAAAGATTTGCTAATAAAATTTGGAATGCGGCACGTTTTTGTTTATCTAATTGGGATAAAGATTTTAACCCTAAAAAAATAAAACCCAAGCTTAGTGCTGACGATAAATGGATTTTAAATGAATTTAAAAAAACGGCGGCTAAGGTTACCAAGGACTTAGATTCTTATAAATTTCATGAGGCAGCTCAAGCTATTTATCATTTTTTCTGGCATAAATTTTGTGATAAGTATATTGAAATAGCAAAACCGAGAATAAATAAACCAGTTAATCAAAAAGACAAGCAGACGGCTCAATTAATTTTGTGGCAGGTTTTGTTATCCTCTTTAAAGCTTTTACACCCTTTTATGCCTTTTATTACTGAAGCAATTTATCAAGAAATACCTAATCATCCTGAGCCGATTTTGATGATTGAAAAATGGCCTTTAAAATAGTTTAAAGTCATGAAAAAAATTGTAGTTATAGGAGGGGGGACTGGCAGCTTTGTAGTGCTGTCAGGATTAAAAAAATATGTCAAAAATATAAAAGTTATTGTAAATATGTCCGACAACGGTCGTTCTACTGGGCGTCTGCGCGATGAATTAGGAGTCTTACCTCCAGGTGATATTAGGTCTTGTTTAGTGGCTTTAGCTGATTCTGATAAAATTTTGCGGGCTTTATTTAATTATCGTTTTCCTGCCGGCCAAGGGTTGAAAGATCATAGTTTTGGTAATCTTTTTTTAACAGCTTTAGAGAAAATAACGGGCGATTTTGAGGAAGCAATTAAACAGGCTGCTAAAATTTTAGCGATTCAAGGAGAGGTAATTCCAGTAACTACGCGTTCGGTTAATCTTTGTGCGAGATTAGAGAATGGTCAAATAATTGTAGGTCAGACTAAAATTGATAGGCCAGTTCATAACGCTAATTTAAAAATAGATAAAGTATGGCTTGAGCCGCGCGCTCAAGCTAATCCAAGAGCTTTGGCAGCTATAAAAAGTGCAAATTTTATTATTATTGGGCCCGGTGATTTTTATTCTAGTATTATCCCTAATTTTTTAGTTCAGGGTATCGCTAAAGCGGTTAGACTTAGCCGGGCAAAAAAAATTTTTGTCTGTAATTTGACAACAAAATTTGGGGAGACTAATAATTGGTCGGTAAGTGATTTTGTTTTAGCTATGGAAAAATATTTAGGTGGCAGTTTAGATTATGTTATTTTTAATAATGGAAGATTTCCACAGCATCTTTTAAATCTTTATGCTAAAGAGAACAAAGAGCCAGTAAAATTTGATCCCAAAAATAAAATTGGTCACAAAACTAAATATTTAGGAGCCAATTTGGCTAGTCGTAAAACTTTAATTCGTCATAATCCTGACCGTTTAGCTAGATTGCTTATGCATATTATTCAACGCGAAATAGATTTAAAATTTAAAGAATATTAAATTAAATGAAGATATTAAAAGTTAATCCAGAAAGTTTAAGGGATTCCGAGGAGGCGATTATTGAAGCAGCTAAAATTATGCTGTCGGGTGGCGTAGTCGTTTTTCCGACCGATACCGTTTATGGTTTAGGGTGTGATGCCACTAATAAAATAGCGATAGAGAAAATTTTTAAAATCAAAAATCGGCTTAAAACAAAACCGTTGGCTGTTATTGTGCGTGATATTGAAATGGCAAAAAAAGTGGCTTTTGTGGAGAAAAAAATTGAGCGAGCTTTGAATATAATTTGGCCGGGAGCTGTGACTGTGATTTTATGGAAACGTTCCAAACTGCCAGAAGTTTTATCAGCTTCTAGGCAAACTATCGCTTTGAGAGTGCCCGATTATAAATTGACTTATTGGTTGGCGGAAAACATGGGCCGCCCCTATGTGGCCACTTCAGCCAATATTTCTGGTGAACCGGCTACTACTAAAATTAGCCAAGTTTTGAAATATTTTAAAGAATCTTATTTAAAACCCGATTTAATTTTGGATGCCGGTGATTTAAAGTTTGCTCAACCATCAACAGTTTTAGACTTAACTTCTCCGCAGCCAAAGATTGTTCGAATTGGGCCAGTCAGTAAACAAAAGTTATTGGAGATTTTATCTATTTAATTTTTAAAATTTTAAAAATCATTTTAGTCACTGAGGAAAAACAAAAAAATACTTTTATGGATAGGGAAGATATTCTTTTAGTTGAAAAGGCAAAACAAGATTCTGAAAAATTTGAAGCTCTTTATAAGAAATATGCCCAGCATATTTTTAATTATTTTTGGTATCGGATTGGCCATCAAAAAGATGTTGCCGAAGATTTGCTACAGGAAACTTTTACTAAAGCTTTTCAAAATTTGCCAAAATTTCGTTTGCGTTCTTACTCATATTATTCTTATCTTTTAACTATTGCTCATAATCTTTTAGTTAATTATTATCGTCAACCACGATTTATTTCTTTAGAGTCAGTGGGTGAAGTTCCTCAAGAAGTAACTCAAGAGCAGAAAGCCGAAAGAAAATATCAGATAGAGCTTTTATGGCGTGCTATCCAGCAGTTGCCGCCAACAGAAAAAGATATTTTGCTTTTGCGTTATCAAAAAGATTTAGCGATAAAAGAGATTGCTAGAATTGTAAAAAAAAGCGAGAATGCAGTAAAACTAGCGCTTTCTCGGGTTCGCAAAAAATTAGCTAAATATCCTTATCTTGAAGATATGGCTCATTTTGTGGAATGCCAGAAGGAATATACTCGGCCACGTTTTTTGAAAAAGAAGTAATTGAAAATTATTAAGTAGAAAGATATATTAGATTGTAGATGCAAATAATAAAAATAAATACAAAAAACTATGAGTAATCAAAACATAGATTTTATAAAAGAAATAAAAGAAAACAAAAAGAATTTTTTTGTAATTTTTATTTTTTCCTTGATTTTATTTTTGGTGTTTTTGGTGGCGGCTGGTTCTTTTGTCTATTTTAATCGTGCTAAAATCTTTGATTATTTTGCCAAGCAATATTTTCTTGATTTTAAAGAAAGAAAAATTAATCAGGAAGAAGGGGAGCGTATTATTCTTTCCGAGGAGGCAGCAGTGACTGAAACCATTGAAAGAGTTAACCCAGCGGTAGTTTCAATTGTTATAACAAAAGATGTGCCAATTATTGAAGAGTATTTTGAGAATTTTAATCCTTTTGAGGAATTTTTCTGGAATCCTTTTGGTTTTAATTTTAGATTGCCTCAGACTAAAGAAAAAGGAACAGAAAAAAAAGAAATCGGTGGTGGCTCAGGATTTTTTGTCTCAGAGGATGGTTTAGTTGTGACTAATAAACACGTAGTAGAAGATGAACAAGCAGAATATACTGTTTTAACTAATGATGGTAAAAAATACGAAGCAAATGTTTTGGCGCGCGACCCGCTTTTTGATATAGCTGTTTTAAAAATAAAAGCTCCCCATGTTCCTTATTTAGAGTTTGGCGATTCTGAAAAGATAAAGTTAGGGCAGAAAGTTATTGCTATTGGTAATGCTCTTGGCGAATTTAGAAATTCAGTTTCAATGGGTATCGTTTCTGGGCTCTCTCGTTCTATTGTTGCCGGTGATAGTTTTGGCCGATCAGAATCTTTGGAAGAAGTTATCCAGACTGATGCAGCGATTAATCCTGGAAATTCAGGCGGGCCACTCTTGGATTTAAACGGGAAAGTTATTGGGGTAAACGTAGCTGTCTCTGCCGGCGCAGAGAATATCGGTTTTGCTTTGCCAGCGAATTTAGTTAAAAGTGTGGTTGACTCTGTTAAAAAATACGGTAAAATTGTTCGTCCATATCTTGGAGTTCGTTATGTTCAGATAACGCCAGCTCTTAAGGAAAAAAATAATTTGCCAGTGGATTATGGCGCTTTAGTGGCTAGAGGCGATACTGCTGATGAGCTGGCAGTTGTGCCTGGCTCGCCAGCTGATAAAGCAGGTATTGTAGAAAATGATATTATTTTAGAAATAGATGGCACAAAAATCGAAAAAGGTAAATCATTAGCTTTTCTTATCCGCCAAAAAAATATTGGCGATACAATAAGCCTTAAAATTTTAAGCAAAGGCAAAGAAAAAACGGTTTCGGTGAAGTTAGAAGAAGCTCAGGAAAAATAATTTCGTTTGACACCTTTTAGCAAGATAAGTGTTATCTATTAAAGACGAAAAAAGAGATTAGCAAAAAATAAAGAAGTAAAAATTAAAGCATCAAAAACTGCTTTTTTAAGATAATTATTGCCGAAGCATTAAAAACAGATTTTGATGCTTTTTAAATTTTTTGATTTTCAGTTCTTTAAAAATTTAATAACTATAGGGTGAGTTAACGAGGTATCTTTTTAGATACGTCGAGGAAAACGAAATTTTTATTTCGTAAGTTTTGAATGTTTTGGATTTAAAAATTTATTCAAAACAAATATATTTTAGATTTTTTGATAAAATTTAATCTTTTTAAATAATTATTAATGGGACAGTAAGTCAAAGCTGGGACGTTTCAGCGAGGCTTCTGGTAAACTTATGAAGATCATTAAAAGAAACGAGAGTAGGAAAAGCTCTGATTTACCGACTTTGTGGGATCCTTTTAGCGGTGTTCTCTCTTTGAGAGAGGCGATAGATAGGTTGTTTGATGAGAGTTTTTGGTCGCCTTTTGGATTATTGGAAAGAGGACGGGGACGGGGATTGTCTAATTTTATGCCTCGGGTAGACATTTCCGAAACGGATAATGAAATTAAGGTTCGTGCGGATATGCCTGGCATTGATCCTGATAAGATAAATATCGAAGTTATAGAAGATTTGCTTGTTTTGTCGGGCGCTATTGAAAAATCCGAAGAGGAAAAAGAAGAAAATTTTTATCGCATAGAAAGGCAAATAGGCAATTTTTCCCGTTAATTTGTTCTTCCGTCTAAAATTGATCCGGATTCTGTAGAGGCTAAAGCTAAAAACGGTGTTATAACCATAGTTCTCAAAAAACAACCTTCTGAGCAAAAAAGGAAGGTTCAGGTAAAATCAGAGTAAAAAACAAAAAACGCCTCAAGTTTGAGGCGTTTTTTGTTTTTTTGAAAATAACTTTAACTTAAGGAGTTAAGGAGCAAATTTTTCCTATTATTCTGTAAATTTAATCCACAAATCCAAGAAGGAAAATCCAGAAGTTGAAGTTTGTAGGCGGGGAAAATGCTGCCTGAGAATATGAGAATAAGGGGAAACCAATTTTCCCTTAATTTCTCTAGTTAGTAAAGTAAGACTCATTCTGAAACTATGAGTGTATTTATGTAGCCACCCCGAACCTGTCTTAGCAAGGTTTTATAAGATTAAACAACTGCCATAAAATCTCTTTATCGCCGGCTTTGCGCTGTTCACGATTTGTCTTTAAAAAAGCTGAGAAGTTTTATCTTGGCGCTCTATTCTGAAAATAGTCCGAACATTTTTTGCCGCTTGCGGCGGTAAAGATTCGTTTGCCTGAATTGTGCGGCTCGCCCCGTCAAGCGGGGTTCGCCGCGAACTTTAAAAACTGCCAAAGAGCCGGGAAAATATCGGCTCGAACCACACATTTTGTAAAACCGCCAAAGGATTGATTTTTGCCCAAAATTCCCTATAATTTAGTCGCCGAGCCCGCCGAAGCGGGCGAAGCGACATTGACAATTCCTCGCTGGTGCCCGAGGAGAGACTCGAACTCTCAAGCCTTGCGGCATGCGATTTTGAGTCGCACGTGTTTGCCAATTTCACCACTCGGGCGCTAATTAATTTTAGTCTTTGTTTTTCTCTTTTGTCAATTTAATTTTTAGTGTAAAATATAAGAAGCTAGAAAAGAAAATAAAACTTAAATTTAGAATGGCAAAAATTATTAGTATAGTTAATCAAAAAGGGGGGACAGGGAAAACAACGACAGCAACAAATTTGGCGGCTTTTTTGGCGGCTTTAGGCAAGTATGTTTTATTAGTAGATTTAGATCCCCAAGCAAACGCTACTAGCGGTTTAGGTTTTGAACCAGAAAGTTTAGATAAAAATTTATATCATAGTTTAATTAGCGAAATTCATCCTGCGGAGACAATTAAAAGAACTAATCTTTTTGGTTATGATCTTATGCCTGCTGGAGCTGATTTAGCTGGTGCGGCTATTGAGTTAGTAAATTTGCCAGAACGGGAATTCAAACTTTATAATCTTTTGAACTATTTACGGATAAATTATGATTATATCTTAATTGATTGTCCTCCGAGTTTAGGCCTTTTGACTATTAATGGTTTAACGGCAGCTGATGAAGTGATTGTGCCTGTGCAGAGTGAATATTATGCTTTAGAAGGATTAGGGCAGCTGCTTAAGACTATAAATTTAATTCAGGATAATTTAGGGCGTGATTTAAAAATTAAAGGCGCGCTTTTAACTATGTATGATAAGCGTAATAAGCTTGCCAGACAAGTAGCCAAAGAAGTTCGTTTGCATTTTCCTGGTTACGTTTTTGCGACCGAAATTCCACGTTGTGTAAAACTAGCAGAAGCACCGAGTTTCGGAAAAACTATTTTGCAATATGATATAACATCGCCCGGTGCCCGTGCTTATCGTCAATTAGCCGAAGAAGTGATAAAATTAGATAGGGACAATTTGTAAAAATAAAAAAAGAAAAATATGAACAAACTTGGCAAAGGCCTTCAGTCTTTAATTCCTCCTAAACAAAAAGCAACAGAAGTTAAGTATCCAAAAATTTCTCAACCTCTGCGTGAAAAAAAAGAGAGTGTTTTTGATATTGAGGTTGAAAAAATAAAAGATAATCCCTTCCAGCCTCGAACTTCGATGGAAGAAGCTTCTTTAAAAGAATTAGCTCATTCAATCAAACAGCACGGGATTCTGCAACCGTTGATTTTGACTAAAATTATTAAGGAAACAAGTTATGGCCAAGAAGTGGAATATCAGCTAGTCGCTGGCCATCGGCGTTTGGCAGCGGCAAAATTAAGCGGTCTGCGTTTAGTACCGGCCATTATTCGTGATGCTACTCAACAACAAAAATTGGAATTAGCTTTAGTGGAAAATATTCAACGTGACGATTTAAATGCGATTGATCGAGCTATGGCTTTTAAAAAATTAGCTGAAGAATTTGATTTAACGCACGAAGAGGTGGCAAAGAAGGTTGGTAAAAGCCGTGAATTTGTTTCTAACTCTTTACGTCTTCTTAATTTACCTCAAAACATTCAAGATGCTTTAAGAGCCGGAAAAATTTCTGAGGGTCATGCTCGTGCCATTGCTGGTGTGAAAAATCCTGCAGCTCAGCAGGCTTTATTTAAAGAAGTGCAGGAAAATAATTTGTCGGTGCGCCAAATTGAACAGCGGGCGCGGGAAGTTTATGTTCAGGCCCATAAAAGGCGAGTCTTATTTGACCCGGAAATTAAAGAAATGACTCAGCGTTTGATTTCTTTTTTCAATCGTAAGGTTTCAGTAAAAAAAAGCGGATTGGGAGGGAAAATTGTCATTGAGTTTGAAAATAAAAAAGATTTAGAGAAGATAGTAGAGAAACTTTTTTTAAAGGAGAGATAAGAGTTTAAATTAGAAATAAATTGAAAAACATAAAATCGCCTAGCTTTTGCCAGGCGATTTTTTAATCAGTTTTCCAATTAGCCTGAATAAAACGTGTTTGATCTTTTAGTTTTTTGAGATTTTTACAATCGCAGCGATGAATAGTAATGCGTTGATTTAAAGTAATATAACCGCAGATAGCATCAGGCGGCTTTGGGGAACAACATTTGCCCAGCTGAGTCGAAATTTTAGGATCACCAGCGATTTCTACTTCTGCTTTTAAGATTTTAGAATAGGGAGGAGTAATAATTTTTGGCGGTTCGGCAGTTTTAACTTGTATTTCTTTTTTTGGCCTTTCTTCCCATAATTCTTCTTTGTTTTTATTTAACCATTGGCGAATTCTATTTTGCGCTTGATGTGTTTTGACAAATTTTAGCCAGTCATGATTAGGCCGAGCATTTTTATTGGTAATAATTTCAACTACTTGCCCGTTTTGGAGCGGCGTATCTAGAGCAACAAGTTTACCATCAACTTTTGCTCCTTGGCAGTGTCGGCCAATATCAGAATGAATAGAAAAAGCAAAGTCAACAGGAGTAGCGCCTTCTGGTAAATCAATTACATCGCCTTTGGGCGTGAAGACAAATATTCTATCTTTGAAAAAATCAATTTTTAAAGAGCGGAAAAATTCTTCAGGAGAAGTTTGATTTTCTTTTTGCCATTCTTGAAGTTGTTTTATCCAGATAATTTCTTTTTGGGGAGCTGGTTTAAATAATTTTTTGATATAAGATTTTAGCCCTTTTTGTTCCGAATAAAACCAATGAGCAGCTATTCCTCGTTCTGCTTCCTCGTGCATTTGAGGAGTTCTGATTTGAAATTCAGTAATTTTGCCATCATCACAAAAGACCGTGGTATGTAATGATTGATAACCATTAGGTTTTGGTAGGGCAATATAGTCTTTAACTCTTCCTGGCAAAGGCCGCCAGGTTTTGTGGATGACGCCTAAGGCAGCATAACAATCTTCAATTGTGGGCACAATAATACGTAACGCTACTAGATCATAGATACGACTTAAATTCATTTCGTAACGTTTAAGTTTCCGATAAAGACTATAATAATTTTTAGCTCGCCAATGAATCTCTAAAGGATTAATTCCGTCTTTTTGGAGCTCTTTTTTGACTATGGGTATGATCTTCTCTAGATATTTTTCTCTCTGTTCGTATTGATCCTGGACTTGATTAATAAGCCAATTAAATTCGCCCGGCATTAAATATTTAAAAGATAAGTCTTCTAGTTCTCTTTTTATTTTGCCGATGCCCAGACGGTCGGCTAAGGGGGCAAAAATTTCTAATGTTTCTAAGGCAATACGTTTTTGTTTTTCTGGCGGTTGAGCCGAAAGCGTCCTCATGTTATGGAGGCGATCAGCTAATTTAATTAAAACAACCCTAATGTCTTCAGCCGTAGCCAAAAACATTTTTCTTAAATTTTCTACTGCTCTTTCGATGCCACGATATTTTATTTTTCCGACTTTTGTTACTGCTTTGACTAAATTGACAATCTCTTTATCAAATTCTTTTTTTAATTCTTTTTCCCAGTATTCAGCAGAAGAACCATCTTTGCCATCCAAAACATCATGCATTATGGTTGCCGTAATAGTTTGACAATCGACTTTTAAGTCAATAACAATTTCTGCCGCTGCTAAGCAGTGAAAAATATAGTCTTCGCCCGATAGTCTTTTTTGACCTTGATGAGCTTTCATAGCAAAATTAAAAGCCTTTTGGATAAGTTCGCTGTTTTTATCTTTTTCTGCTTCGCTAAATTTTTGATTTTGTCGACAGTAAGAAATCAATTTTTGAAGATAGTCTTCAGGCGGCATAATTATTTTTTTTATTTTCTTTAAAGTGGCAAATTTTATTTGAGCAAACTATATTTTTTTCTGTTTCTGTAAGAGGATGGCCGCAAAGAGGGCATTTTTGACCATTAGGTTTATGCCAAGAAGCGAAATCACATTCCGGCCAGCGGGAACATCCATAAAAGATTTTACCGCTTTTAGTTTTTTTAACAACAATGTCGCCACTTAAGCATTTAGGACAGGCGAGGTTTAAATTTCCTTTATTATTAGAGATCTCGATATTTTTTGTGTAGCGGCATTTAGGGAAGGCAGAGCAAGCGTAAAATTGTCCAAAGCGACTAGTGCGAATAAGCAAGGGAGAGTTACATTGTGGGCATTTCTCTTCAGTTGTCTGAGGTTCTTTTTTTTGTTTTTTAACCTCAAGATATTTTTGTTCTAAATTACTTTTGAAAGGATTATAAAATTCTTTTAAGACTTCTGTCCAAGTAATTTCTCCTTTAGCAATAGCGTCAAAATCTTTTTCAATATGCGCTGTAAATTTTATATCAACTATTTGTGGAAAATGTTCTACTAAAAGATCATTAACCGCAAAACCGATGTCAGTAGGGATAAATTTTTTTTCGGAGTTTTTTTGGACATAATTTCGCTCTTGGATAGTAGAGATAATAGGAGCGTAAGTTGATGGTCGGCCAATGCCTTCTGCTTCTAAGATTTTAATTAAAGTGGCTTCACTAAAACGCGCTGGCGGTTGAGTAAAATGTTGAGCAGGAATAAGTTTTACTAATTTTAAATTTTCTTTTTCTTTAAGAGGCGGTAGAAGATTTTCTGTGATTTTAGCGCTGCCAATTTTTAGGAAGCCATCAAATTTTATCCTTGAGCCATTGGCGCGGAAAGTATAAGTTTCTTTCTCTTGATTGGCCACAATATCAATATTGGCCACAATATCAATCGTCAAAGAGTCAATTATAGCATCGCTCATTTGGCAAGCAATTGTTCTTTGCCAAATAAGGCGATAGAGTTTAAATTGATGCGGAGTAAGATATTTTTCAATTTTTTCTGGCTCGAGTTCAATATTGGTAGGCCGAATAGCTTCGTGAGCTTCTTGAGCGCCTTTGGATTTATTTTTGAAAACACGTAATTTATCTGGCAAGTATTCTTTCCCAAATCTATTTTTAATATAGACACTGATTGAAGAGAGCGCTTCTTCTGCAATATGCAGAGAATCTGTGCGCATATAAGTGATAAGACCGACTGCGCCTTTTGACCCTAAGTTAATACCTTCATAAAGTTGTTGAGCAATTTGCATTGTTTGTTTAGCGGAGAAATGAAGTTTGTTAGCCGCTTCTTGTTGCAGGGTGCTAGTAGTAAAAGGAGGAGACGGTATTCTTCTAATTTCTTTTTGGTTTACATTTGATACTTGCCAGTTAGCATTTTTTAAGGAATCAACTATTTTTTGAGCCTCAGATTGATTTTTGATTTCTAGTTTTGAAAGAGTTTTATCATTATGTTTTATAAGCTGAGCTAAAAATTCCGTTTCCTGGTTTTGATTATTAGGATTTAAGAATTCTTGTTTCTTTAGCAGGGCTTCAATTGTCCAGTATTCTTCTGGTTTAAATTTTTGGATTTCTCTTTCTCTTTCTACAATTAATCTTACGGCGACTGATTGGACGCGTCCAGCAGAAAGACCTCTAGCAACTTTTTGCCATAAAAAAGGCGAAAGCTCGTAGCCGACTAGACGATCTAAAATGCGGCGCGCCTGTTGAGCGTTAACTAAATTCATATCAATTTTTCTAGGATTTTTTAGCGCTTCTTTGATAGCTTTTTCGGTAATTTCGTGGAAAACAATGCGTTGGGTTTTTTCTGGATTAATTTTTAGAGCTTGGGTGAGATGCCAAGCAATAGCTTCTCCTTCACGGTCTTCGTCGCTGGCTAAAATTATTTTTTCGGTTTTGGGTAGAATCTTTTTGATTTCATTTAAACGCTTGCGCGCCAGAAGCGGCACAACATATTTAGGTTCAAAATTATTTTCTACATCAACGCCAAGATTTTTTTTAGGTAAGTCGCGCACATGCCCGTAAGAAGATTTCACTAAAAAATTAGCCGGCAAAAAATGCTGGATTGTTTTGGCTTTGGTGGGAGATTCTACTATAACAAGATTCATGGGAAATTTTATTATTTTTAAGTTAGTAAACTAAGTAACTTTTTATTTATAAAATTGAAATGTTGAAATTTATCTTGCTAAAACATATTGCATGCCGCCAATATTTTTTACTAAACCCTTCATTTCCATCAAGCTTAAAGTAGCGTTAGCTTGAGCCGCGTTTAGTTTAGTTAATTGAATTATTTTGTCAACAGATAGAGGTTCATGAGAAAGATTTTTAAGAATAATTTCTTCTTCAGGCGTTTCAGCAATGGTTTGCTGCGCAACGATATTTTGGGTCAAATTTTTAAGATTTAATTCTTCAAGAACATCTTGGGCAGACATTACCATTTTAGCGCCAGCTTTGATAAGTAAGTTAGGCCCGACAGAGTTAGGATTGTAGATTGAGCCTGGGACAGCAAAAACTTCGCGATTTTGTTTTAAGGCGTGATTTGCGGTAATAATAGCTCCTGACTTTTCTGGCGCTTCTATAACTAATGTGCCCAAAGATAACCCGCTGATTATTCTATTGCGAGCAGGGAAGTGATGTTTTAAAGCGAATGATCCTAAAGGGTATTCAGAAAGTATAGCGCCATTTTGAACGATTTGTTCGGCAAGTTTTCTGTTTGCTGGGGGAAATAAACTTTGATAATCAAGAGAAGAACCAACTACCGCAATTGTTCTTTTCTTTTGTTTTATAGCGGCTAAATGCGCCAGCGTGTCTATACCTCTGGCTAATCCCGAGATAATAGTTAAACCAGCCTGCGATAAATCTTGAGCTAATTTTTCTGTAACCTGCTGGCCATAAGGAGATACTCGTCTTGTCCCAACAATAGCAATAGCAAATTCATCTTCGGGTTTTAATTGCCCCTTGATATACATTATATAAGGTGGATCATATATTTCTTTTAAAAGATGAGGGTAACTGTCGTCTAGGAAGGTTATTATTCTTATGTTTTGTTTTTCTAGCAGATTAATTTCTTGGTCAAGATTAATTTGCGGTCGTCGTAAAA